>NZ_JBVIFS010000002.1:309147-569873 GCF_055571215.1 Streptomyces sp. NPDC030995 | reverse complement strand
ACAACTCGACGATCTCGGCCTTGAAGTCCGGCGTGAACTGCCGCCGCTGCCGCGGCTTCTTCTTCGGCATGTTCTCCATCATGGACATCCCTCCCTGGGCACGAGCCCAGATCTCGGATGTCCGCCAAACCGAAGCAACCTCAGGACATAGGCCGCCACCGATCGCTACGCGCTCCTCGACGACGGCGTCCGACGGCCGTCTGGGGCTCATGAAGGGGCCGGAGGGCACATTCCTCGTCCCAGCCGAGCTGCACCCGCATCAGAGCGACGACCACGCCACAAACTCACGCACAAACTAGGTGAATTGGGGCGAATTGACGACCTTCTCGATCCCCGACTCGTCCTGACCGGAGTACAGCTCGGTGTGGTCGCTGTCTGACGCGTGCTGCCGTCATTTCCCGTAGACCTGCCACCATCGATCTGCTGAAACTCGGGCCACTTCGGCGTCGTACTGCTCCGCATCGAAGTGAAACGCCGGAGGCCGCACCTCGCGGTAGGGGACCTCCCACTCGGACCACTCCACAATGCCCCCGAACCGTTGGATGACCACGGAGAGGAAGCCGCAACATCCGCCCGTGCACTCGGGCTCTCCGAGCACCACGCGCCGCCCCTCGTCGGTCGCCCACAAGAGGTTGTGACCGTCAGCGGGCAGAACCTCGCACGCCAACGGACCGCGACCCCCCTCGCCGACCGCCTCCGCCGCCACTTCCTCGCCGTCGACCCACAACTGCAGCTGGGCAGACCACCGGGGCCCCGGAGGCAACACACTGACGCAAAGCTGGTTGAACATGCGTCCACCCTATGCACCTGTGGACCAGCCCCAGACGGCCGTCGGACGCTGAGACGTGCGAAGCGCGTAGCGATCTGACGCGCCCCCCGACCCGGGATCCCGATGCGGGTGTGCCCGCCTCGGGATCCGCCCCACCGAACCGAGCCCGGGGGTCCCTGATGTGCCCGTCTTTGAAAGCTCGGACCGGCCCGTTCCTTTGGGGGTTTCCCGGCAGTCTTCGTATGTCCGTGGCGGGACGGTCGGTCAAGGGTGGCCGAAGGCCATCGCGTAGCGACGCGACCGTAGGGAGCGCCCTTGAGGGACCGGCCCGACACGGAGAGACGATGAGACTGACGGGAAACCCCCAAACCCACTCTGATTCCGCCTGAGGGGCCCCCGCCCACCCCCGACCCCGCCGCCCAGCCTGATCCCGCCCCGCCCCGCCCGGGCTCCGCCCCCCGAAGCCCCCGCCGCACAGCCCGATGCCGCCCGCCGAGCCCCGGCCGCCCAAGCCACCGCCGGACAGCCCAACCCCGCCCCGCCGAGCAGCTCAGCCCCCGCGAAGCCCCGCCCCTACTGCCCCACGCGCCCGTCGATCCGCTCCCGCAGGAAGTCCGCGTGGCCGTTGTGGCGGGCGTACTCCTCGATCATGTGGACCAGGACCTCGCGGAGCTCCATCGGCTCACCGCTGCTGTCACCCGTGATGTCCAGGCTGGGGGCTTGCGCGACGAGTTGTTCCGCGAAGGCGACTTCGGCTCGCCAGGTGGCCCAGGCGTCCGCGACCACCGCCTGGTCGGCCACCGCGCCGGTGAAGTCCGCCGTGGGCTCTTCCTCCGAGCGGTAGTGCCGGCGTACGTCCTGGCCCGCCATGACCTTCCGGAACCAGTACTGCTCCACGCCCGCGAGGTGGCGTACGAGACCCAGCAGGGACAGATCGGACGGTTCCACCGAGCGCCGCGCGAGGGCTTCAGCGTCGAGGCCCGCGCACTTGAGCTCCAGCGTCAGCCGCTGGTCGCGCAGGTAGCCGGAGAGTACGGCGTGTTCCCCCTGGAACCCCCCGTCGGTACGAGTGTCCTCGTCGGGGTGGACGAACATGTTGGACCAGCCGAATTGTCGGTCCGAAGCGGACGAGGGCGCAGGCTCGACGGAAGGGCTGGTGGGGCCGGTGGGGCCGGTGGGGCCGGTGGGGCCGGTGGGGCCGGCAGCATCAGTCACGCGCACGAGGGTGACCCGTACGCGCTCCTCCCGCAACGGAATATCCGCCGCCGCCCGCCACGCGCCACGCGCCACGCGCCACCCGCCACGCATCGCCCGCCACCCGCCACCCATCGCCCGCCGTTCCACCTCGTACAGCCTTCTGCTCCGTAAAGAGTGCGCAAGGCCTACGGCCGGCCGGAATGGGATTTTGATCCCGCCTTGACCCGCCTTGGACCCCGCTCCGCTCACCCCCACCGGCACGGAACCTCAACTTCCATTTAAATGCGGGGCGTTGTCGACTTGATGTGACGTGCTCATGTCGCCACGCTGTCACCTGGCGCCCACCCCCGCGAAACCCGGGGCCGCCACCATGGCCACGCCCCGCCGGGGCATACGGCCACACCCCCCGCATTCAGGGAGCCCCTCATGGCACTCATACCCAGCGTCTACGCGCGTCGATTTGGCGTGCTCGCCTCAGCCGCCGCCCTCGCCGCGCTCACCACCCTCCTCAACGCCCCGACCGCCCAGGCCGCCCCGCCCACCCCCATCAGCGCCTCCGCCGCCCGCGCGTACCTGGCGACGGTCACGCCGCAGGCCGAGGGATCCAGCAGCGGCTACAGCCGCGACCTCTTCCCGCACTGGAGCACCGTCTCCGGCACCTGCAACACCCGCGAGACCGTCCTCAAGCGGGACGGCGTGAACGTCGTCCAGGACTCCTCCTGCGCCGCGATCAGCGGAAGCTGGTACTCCGAGTACGACGGCGCCACCTGGACCGCCGCCTCCGACCTCGACATCGACCACGTCGTCGCGCTCTCCGAGGCCTGGCGCTCCGGCGCCAACTCCTGGACCACGAGCAAGCGCCAGCAGTTCGCCAACGACCTCACCCGCCCGCAGCTCATCGCGGTCACCGACAACGTCAACCAGGCCAAGGGCGACCTCGACCCGGCCGAGTGGCTGCCGTCGCGGACCGCGTACCGCTGTACGTACGCGCGGATGTGGGTCCACGTGAAGCAGTACTGGGGCCTGAGCATCGACTCCGCCGAGAAGACGGCCCTGGTGAACGTCCTGAACGGCTGCTGAGCCAGCCGGTCGATCTTTCCCCCGCCAGGGGGAGGCGTGGCTCCCCCTCCCCGTCGTACCGTGATCGAAGGGGCTACGGAGGAGGGGGAGTTGCATGGCCGGATTGCGTCTGGGGCCACTGCTGCGTCACATCGACTGGGATACGGGCGGATCGGCCACCATATGGGTCGAGGCGGACCGCCCGTGCACGGCCGAGGTGCGGTGCGCCGACGGGGCGGGCGGGAGTGCTCGCACCTTCCAGATAGCCGGTCACCACTACGCGCTGGTGCCGGTGACCGGCCTGACGCCGGGCGCGACGACGGCGTATGAGGTGCTGCTCAACGACCGGCAGGTGTGGCCGCTGCCCGACAGCGGCTTCCCGCCGAGCACGATCAGCACCCCGGCCGTCGCGGGCCCCGGCCGGCCCACTGCCGGGCGGCCCTCTCCCGGGCTGCGCGTCACGTTCGGTTCGTGCCGGCAGGCCGCGCCGCCCGCCGGCCGGCACGGGCCGCACGGTGCGGACGCGCTCGACACCCTCGCGGCGCGGCTGGCCGCCGACCCGGAGGCGGTACGTCCGGACGTCCTGCTGCTGCTCGGCGACCAGGTGTATGCCGACGCGCTGTCCCGGGAGACCAAGCAGTGGCTCGCGGCCCGCCGGGACCTGCGGGAGGCGCCCGGAGCCCAGGTCGCGGACTACGAGGAATACACCCGGCTGTACTACGAGTCCTGGCTCGACCCGGAGATCCGCTGGCTGCTGTCGACCGTGCCGAGCCTGCACATATTCGACGACCACGACGTCATCGACGACTGGAACACGAGCGCGGCGTGGCTGGAGGAGATGCGGGCGACGCCGTGGTGGCGGGAGCGTGTGCTCAGCGGCCTGATGTCGTACTGGGTGTACCAGCACCTGGGCAATCTCTCGCCCGCCGAGCTGGCGGACGACGGGCTGTACGGGGCGATACTCCGGACCCCGGACGGCACCGATGCGCTACGGGCCTTCGCGTCCGCGGCGGATGCCGATCCGGGCTCGGTGCGCTGGAGCTACCGGCGCGACTTCGGCCGGACCCGGCTGCTGATGGTGGACACCCGGGCCGCGCGGGTGCTGGCCGAGGACGGGCGGGCGATGCTCGATCCGGCGGAGCAGCAGTGGCTCCGGGAGAACGCCCTGGCCGGGCACGGGGGTTATGACCATCTGCTGATCGGCTCCTCGCTGCCGTGGCTGATGCCGCCGCTGATCCACGATGCCGAGACGTGGAATGCCGCCCTGTGCCGTGGGGAGCGGGGGCCGCGGTGGGCGCGGATCGGTGAGAATCTGCGCCGGCGCAGCGATCTGGAGCACTGGGCGGCTTTCCCCGCCTCGTTCGCGGCGCTGACGGATCTGATCGAGGAGGTGGGGGCGGGTCCGCGGGCGCCGGCGACGGTGTGCGTGCTGTCGGGGGACGTGCATCACGCGTATGTGGCCGAGCCTCGAATACCGAGCACGGCGCGGGTGTTCCAGCTGACGTGTTCGCCGGTTCACAATTCCATTCATACCGTGGTGAAGTGGGGTTTCCGGCTGGGCTGGTCGCGGACGGGCCGGTGGCTGGGGCGCGGCTTCTCCCTGCACGGGCGGACGGGGCGGCCGCCGCTGAACTGGCGGCGTACGGGCGGGCCGTGGTTCGGGAATCAGCTGATGACGCTGGCGCTGTCGGGGCGGAGCGCGCGGCTGCGGCTGGACCAGGCGCGCAAGGAGCGTTCGGGGGCCCGGCTGGTGACGGTGCTGGACCGGGAGCTCGCAGGGGCGGAGTAGCGGGATGCGTCGGCCCCGCAGTGCGGGGCGGTGCGGGACGGGGCTGGACGGTGCCTTGTCGGGGGGCGGAGTTGGCTCGCCGGTGGCGCGGGAGTCGCCCCGGGCATCTGGGGTACCGCCGTCGGGCGTACGCTGTATGGCTGTCAGCCGCTCCTGCCGCTCCCCCGCGACGTCGCGGCGCTTCATGCCGCAGCACGTCAACCGGACTGGGGAGTCCCGCTTTGTTTGAGACTTTGGGGTCGCTGACCGCGAGCCCATGGATCTACGCCCTGGTGGCGGTGTCCATCGTGCTCGACGTCTTCCTTCCGGTGCTGCCGAGCGGGGTTCTGGTGATCACCGCCGCGGCGGCCGCTGCGGCCGCCGGCGCGGCGGGACCGGTGCCGGTGCCGGTGCCGGTGCCCGCGCAGGTGCCGGACATCCTGCTGCTGCTCGTGATCGCCACGACCGCTTCGGTGCTGGGCGACATGGCCGCGTTCCGGCTGGCCCGGCGCGGCGGTGCCCGGCTGGACCGGGCCATCGCCCGCTCCCGCCGGCTGACCCGGGCCCATGAGCGCCTCGGCACGGCTCTGGCACGCGGCGGCGGCGCCCTGGTGGTGATCGCCCGCTTCGCCCCGGCCGGGCGTTCGGTGGTGTCCCTGGGCGCGGGCAAGACGCAGCGCAGGGCGGCGGAGTTCCTGCCCTGGTCGGTCCTGGCGGGCATGGCCTGGGCCGGCTACAGCGTGGCCCTCGGCTATTTCGGGACGCAGTGGCTGGGCACCCAGTGGCTCGGCACCGCGCTCTCGATCGTCGCCCTCTTCGCCGCGGGCGCCCTGGCGGCCTTCCTCGTCCGCCGCCCGGTCCCGGCGGCCGCAGCCTAGGTCTGTCTTCGGATCAGGCCGGCGGCTCCCCCGGTCGGAGCAGTGGCTCACCCGTTCACCCGGCCCCGATCGCCGCCCCCGGCCTGGGCTCCTAGCGTCCACAGCACGGTGCGCAACCGAATCCGCGTCACATCCGTGCCGTGGCCGCGCCGTTTCGAGGAGCCGAGGAGTTCTCTCCATGCCCGTCAAACCGCCCGCGAAGCCGCCTGCCGCACCGCGCCGCCTGATGACCGTCGCGGCCGCGACCCTCATCGTCGCCGCCGCCGCTCCCGCCACGCTCGCCTATGCCTTCCCCTCCGCCACCGTCTCCCCCACGAGCGTCGCCCCGGGCGGCCGGGTCGCCCTCAGTGTCGAGGGCTGCGGCACCAGGACCGGCAGGGCCTCGTCGAGCGCCTTCGGCGATGTCCGGCTGACTCCCGGCAACTCCGACGCCACCAGCCTCTTCGGCAGCGCCACCGTCCTGCGCAACGCCAATCCGGGCACGCACCGCGTCACCTTCGAGTGCGGCGGCCCCGGCGGCGAGCGGGTCACCGCCTCGCTGTACGTCACCCCGGGCGCCGCACGCGGCGGGACGGGCGGCAGCGTGGGCTCGATGAGCGCGGGCCAGGTCACGGTGGGCGCCGCCCTCGCCGCGGGCGCGCTCGGCGCCGGGGTTTGGGTGGTGCTGCGCCGCCGCGCCGCGTAGCCCCGTACGGCTCACGCCGGGGCGGCCTGCCCCCGTACGTGCACCCCGTCGAGCAGCTCCCGGGTGGCCTCGGCGATGGCGTCCACGGCCGCCTCGAACACCTCGCGGTTGTGGGCGGCAGGCACCCGGAACCCGGACACCTTCCGTACGTACTGCAGGGCGGCGGCGCGGATCTCCTCCTCGGTCGCCTTCTCGGGGATCGCGGGCGGGCGCAGGGTCTTAATGGAGCGGCACATACTCCTACTATCCCGCTACCGGGGCAGCTCGGCCCCGGACAGTTTCATGATCAATCCGGCCTGGAGGCGGGCCCTCAGCCCGGCGTCCTCCACCGTGTCCAGCAGCTCGATGGCCTGCTGGGTCGTCTCGGCGGCCCGCCGGTCGTCGCGCAGGGCGGCGGTCTGGTCGGCCATGTGCTTGAGCGCGATGTCGGCCCGCCGGTGGAACAGCTGCCCGATCAGGGTCGTGACCAGCCCGACCGAGCTCGTCACGATCCCGAGGTACAGCTCCCCGCCGGCCTCGGCCTTCCAGACGGCCAGCGCCACCCCGCAGAGCAAGATCGCCGCCCCGATCCCGGCGAACCGCTGGCTGGTCGCGAAGCTGCTCCGCGCCTGGGTCAGCCCGTAGGCGTAGTACTCCACGAGGATCGGCGTGAAGTCGTCCCGCCGGTCGCCGAGTCGCGCGGCGGGATGCCGGATCCCGCCGACGTCGTCGAACTTCGGAGCCCCGGCCACGGCCGGCCCGGCCGGCTCGCCCCGCTCCTCGAGGTGCGCGAGCAACCGCGCCCGCTCCTCGGCCCGCTTCCGCTCGAACCCCACCCCCAGGGCCCGCTCCGCCACCGCCAGCACCCCGGCGGCCGCGACCACGGCCGCGCCCACCCCACCCCACGCGAGCCAGTCGCCCATCCCCCGACGATCCCACGCCCCGCCACCGCGGCCAAGACCCCGAGACCTTGCCGCAAATGCGAACAAACCACCCCGAACCTAGACTGACGAAGGCATGAACAGCCACCAACGAGGGAGACCCACACCATGGCCAAGCGAGGCAACAAGCGGCGCGCGCGCAAGAAGAAGAAGGCCAACCACGGCAAGCGCCCCAACGCCTGACCCACAAGGACCCCCGACCCCTACCGGCCGGGGGTCTTCCCACGACCGGAGCTGTGCGCGGTGCCCTACAGGACAGTGCTGCGGGATGCCTCTGGCGATCCGAACTCGCCGGACAGCAACCGGTACCGAAAACTGCGCGCCGCCGGAGCGTGGTACTTCTCCTGGAAGGAAAGAAGAAGGCTCACGTGTCGCGCCCGACGGGCCTCCTTGATCTGCGAGTAGGCGAAGAATGACGCCACCATCACCACGATGGCACCGATCGCGGAACTCACGGCCGCCACGCCGGCCCATATGCCCCCATGCCTACCAGTACAGCACTCGGCGGCCCTCCCGCCCAGACCGCGGGATCAACCCGTGCAGCGGGCTCGAAAGATCGCGCGCACCCAGGCCTGGCCTGACCTGCCCACATGGCTGGTCTGACCCGTAGCTCTAGCCGGATGGGCCACCGACGGCCACTGGGGTTTCGGTACGGCGCTGCGGTACACCGGTGGCCGCACCAACTACGCGTCCCGCTGCTGCTCACTCACGTTCGCGGCGGAAATGGTCCTGAGCATCACATTCGGCAAAGATGTCCACGGTGAAGCAGAGGACGGGGCTCTCCTGGTCGCCGTAGACGGTGAAGTTCAGTTCGCAAGGGACACCCGCGAGGGTGACGCCGGCGTACCAACCTTGCACTGCTCCGCCATCAGGCTTGGAGCTGTTTTCATCGACGATTGCCCAGGTGCCACGGGCGCTCTCGCCGAGCTCAGCGCAATGCGACTTGATTTCGGTCCTGTCGAGTCCGCCGGCTGTGAAAGCCCCGTCCTGTTCGAACTGCACAGAAGCCCCGCTGGAGGTGGACCAGTTCCCTTTGAGCGCGTCTGGCGAGATGGCGACTTCAGGAACTCCGCAAGCCGCCGCGAGAAAGAGCGCTGAGCATGTCAGGGCAGTCCGCGTGCCCGGTCTTCGTGACCGCTGATTCCTGTAGCCGGCCATGCCCACTCCTGCGTCGATCGATCCCTCTTCGGCACAGTAGCGTGCAGTGGCGGAGCGGCCTTGGCCGGGAGGCGTACCGCCGCCCCTGCGCTCAGGTGCCGTTGAGTGCATCGGACCGCGCCCTCGACGAGTGCAGTTTCCCGGCACGGGGGAAACACCGCTTCCCAGCCTGGCTGTTCAGGTAATCGATCGACAGCACAGTCGAAGGCTGACTCCCAAGGGGATCTTGTGCACCTCCCTGCCGGCCGGCACTTCCGAGGTGCTCGCGTGGGCGAACCAGGGAGCGAGGCGATCTTGGATAATGGTCAGTGCGCCAACCTTGACCGCAGCATCTCGGTTCCGCCTGCCTACTTGATTCGAAATTTCGAGTGCCGATTGACATCGATATAGCCGTATTTGCGTTTAGCGTAAGCCTTGCTATGGATGGCCAGAGCAGCTCGGGCCAGTCCGACATCCGCGAAGGAGCGGCTCCTGGTGCCGGGCGGGTATTCCTTCTCGTAGGCGAGCGCACCATCATGATTGTCGCGCAGAATCTTCGCCAACTCTCGAAGGTCGTGCAGGTCGACCCATGGCAGCTCGGAGATGAATTCCGACACCGCCTTCTCGTTGGCGTGTTTGCGATCCGGGTATTGGCGCCGGAACAAGGCACGCACGGTATCGCTATTGACGGCCGACTCGAGGATCTCCTCGCTCTGGAGCACCTCCTGTTCGGCGCGGGCTGCCGAATGCACCGCATCTCGATTCAGTGTTTGGAATTGCCTGTCGGCTACGTAAAGGAGACCACTCAGTGCATGGAAGTCACGCACCAGATCAGTGGGGATGCTCTCCTCGTTCTTGTAGGCCAAGTGGTGCGAGATGTTCGCCCAGGCATCCATCAAGATCGTACGCACTTGAACTTCGAACTTAATGGCCTTGATCTCGTCGTACCTGGGGCCCGAGTGCGCGGCGGAGAGCTGGCAGATGTAGTGATGGGACATGTATCCGAAGGAGGAGGCGTCCCCCTGATTCACCTTGTCCTCTTCCGAGATGACATCGAAGGTTCGATTGAGCAGATCCTTCAATTTAGGCAAGTCAGTCAAGAATAGGCAGACGATCCGTACCCCAACGAGGTCCTCAGACTGCTCAAACGGGTCGGTGTAAGATTTCCGCTCGACCTTTTCGAGGAAGCTCTCGACGGACTTCACTCTCGCAGTGACGGAGTGGATCTTTACCTTCTCGATGCCCGAGAGAGCCTTCTCCAGGGAGTGGGCAATCTCGGTCTTTAGGGCCTCGTAGTGAGGTTCGTTAGCGAGGAACTTCTGCTTTATCCCCGCGCGCTCTGTCGCCATGGCGGCCATCGTAGGGACCGGTCGATCGTGCCGCGACGGGTTCCCGGAAACCCAGATGCAGGCCCCCTCCACGGTCATCCCACCGCACCACGCACCGGCCAGTAGCCGCCCACCTGACGCCCAACCACCCTGACCTGCGGCCGAGTTATCGATCACCCGCTGACCAGGGGCTGAGTGGTCGCCAGTTGTCAGCATTGGTCACCACTGAGGCCAGGGCAGCCCAGCTCACTTATTCTTCCGAAGCTTCCGCATCTTGGCTTCAGCTTCCTTCTTCTTGCGCTGCGCCACCCCGTAGCTCGACCAGCCTCCCTGATGTAACTGGCATCGAGAGCTGTTCATGATCGCGGGCTTGGTACACGGGCACCCCTTGGCCGCCTGCGCCCCACCCCTGGGCTGAGTCATCCGCTCCCACCTGCTTCCAGCGTCGTCAACGATCTGACCCCGGGATGGTCTCGCCAAAGAAGGCCCCTAGGAAGGCGCAGGCAAGGCGGACAGGAGCGCCGCCAGCACACGGTTCCGGGGGACGATTCGTCTCGCGTTCAGAGGTGCTATCGAACCGGCTCACGCTGCCTACTAACGGACATAGAACAGGACCGGCACCGACTGGCCCTGACCAGGAGACATGGTCAGGGGCCGTTTGGTGGTGTGGCGCAGTCTGCCACTGCTGACACCCTTGATTCCCCGCCGCGACGGGCACGCATGGGGCACGATGATCAGCGCTTCTGTGCCCTGTACCGCTTGAGAAGAGCGGTGATCTTCGCGTGGTCGGCAGCACCGTTCAGCTCGACCAGGAGATCATCGGGGCAGAGCTCGTAGTGGTCGCCCCACCACCGCCGCCCCTTGTTGTCCCAGATGCGGTAACCCCCAGGCACGCCTCTAGCCACGTACCGCCTTCTGCTCACGCTGCTCCCCCTCCTGCCGCGATGGCCTCCGGCACGGTACATCGCCGACGGCAACGAGCTGCCAGAGGACGCCTAAACGACGTGCTCATCAGCCACAACGCGTGACGGCGGAGGTACGGCGACCGGCCCAACTCGGCCCCGACAGACGGCCGACCATGGGCAAGAGGCCACCTCTGAAACTTTGGCCCCTGCGCCGGCAGCGGATGAAGCAGGCCGAGATGCGGGCGGAGGCCGGGACAACTGGCAGGAGACGGGTACGTGTTCACCACCCGGAGCAGACTCTGCCGACCGCCTTGGCGTACCGCCTCGGGGGCGGGACGCCGATCCCCGGGCACTCGCAGATCGCCGCCCACGTCGTGCAGGACACGCAGCGCGAGGCGAACGGGCACACGGACCGGCTGCTGGGGCAGCATGCAAAAGACCCCGACCGCTACCGGTCGGAGGTCTTCTCGCTGTGGGCGCGGACGGTTTCGAACCGCCGACATCTGCTTTGTAAGCTCGCCCAGACTCCTGACGCGGCTGACTCCGGCCTGCCTGCTACACCCCTGCGCGGTCGCCCTGGGCCACAGGCGTCCACCCTCGTTGATGTCATCCGTGGATGTCAGCCATCACCCCCGTGCGCGGCCTGTGCACCCATGCCCTCTTGCACGCCTCACCCGACACCCACACCGTGGTGAGGGTGCAGCTCAGCGTTCTGACGACGCAGGGGGAGGGCGACGCATAGTGACTTCAGTATCACTTTGGGCCAGGGGAACGTTCGGCGCCGTGGCGGGCCAGCTGGCCGAGACAATCCCAGCCTGTCTAGTGGAAGCCCACGCCAGGGCGCGTCACGCCCATGAACAGGTGCGCACTCGCACACAGGAAGCGTACGGCCATGGGCTCCACGCGGCGCAGTACGAAACGCTCGCCGCTGGTCTGACACCGATCCACGGGGCGACCTCTCGACGGCTTCAGGGGCGGACGGTGATGGTCCTCGGCAGCAATGCCATCCTCCCAATCCTCTACGCGAAAAAGGACGTCCCGGTCACCGAAGCGCGGCTCCGCAAGGCATACGGCCTCCGGGCCGACCTCATCCGGCGCCACGGGCCGAAGCCCATGCAGCTGACACTCGACCTCGACATGGAAGACCTCGACGAGGAGCACGTGCATCCGGACGTGGCCCTCCTCCCACCCGAACTTCAGCTGATCATCGTGGCCTACGCCTGCTCGATGGAGCAGGGCGTCATGAGGGTCGAGTGGGGCTCAGCGGGACTATTGCACGGAGACCGTTACCTCATCTGGCACCATCATGAGCCGCTCCTCCCGCCGGCCAACCCGCGCGCCGCCTAGTTCCGCTTCGTTACGAAGCAACTTGGGTGGGGGCGCCGCCTTGGGCTGGCGTGCCTCTCATCTGCGCTCATGGTCCGCAGGCGTCCGTACTTGTCCGCCGATGTTCGTCGGCATTGTCACGCAGTTGGCCACTCACCACTCAACGGCCACTTACGGGCAGAGCCGTTGTCAGTGCCTGCCTCTATGGTCTCAAGCGCGCGGTCGGCTTCCGGGGGTTCCAGCTCTGAAAGGAATGGTTGCATCCCCGGCCTGTCTGGGGGCGGCCCGGAGACTCAACCGGGACCTAACCGACGGTCGGGCTTCGTCGATGGCCAGGGAATGACCTGCCAGCGCCGGCCGCGCATCACCCCTTACTTGGGCAACACTTGATCCGTAGCTCTAGCCACATCGGTCACCAACGGCCATACCGGCTGCTTCACGGCCTCGCCGGGGTACTGGCGGTCGGGGGCGGCTTCGGTGGTTGCGGTACCGCTACTGTACCGCCAGCCCTTCGGGCCCCGACTCGCGCCGGGGCCCGGGGCAGTCAGCCCACGTAGTCGTGGTGGTCACGGGGGTCGTAGCCGTGGTTGCAGGCCGGGCAGAGAGTGAGGTCCTCGGGGTCGTCGGAGTACCGGTTGGGGATGATGCCGCCGTCGCACTGGGGGTCGGTGCAGGCCATGGTGTGCTCCTCCGAGGTCGGGGCCGTTGTCCTGATGGGCACCGCCCCTGCACGGTTCTGGGAGGGCGCACAAGGTGGAGCGCGCCACTGTACGAACGACCTTGTGCGCCCTCCCAGAACCGTGCTGCCCTCGGGATCAGGACAGCGGTGCCGACCGGCAGCCACCACATCGACACCCCAACCCGCGGCCTGGACCTGACCACGGTCCGCACCTCCACCCCACCGTGCCCAACACATGGGCCCTAGCCCCTCAACCTGCACCCGCACAACTGACGCCCCGCCGCGCTGACCTGCGGCTGAGCAACCGACCAACGCATTGACCAGCGGCTGCGCTGTCGCTAGTTGTCAGCGTTGGTCACTACTGAGCGCCCTCCCACGGCCCCACCACGGCCCGGGAGGGCGTTTCGTGTTCCGCCCTGAACGCGGCGTCGCCTCGGGGGTTGCGCACAGCCGACGCTGAGCGCGACGCAACCTAGTCTGATTCTCTGACCAGGGCTGGAACGGTGTGCCAAAATCAGAAGACTTGAAGGGGGGCAAGTTGGAGGGGATCGCGGCAACTGCGGTAGCCCGTACTGGCCTTGGCGGAGCCATGTGCAGCTCCATGCCTGCCTCGGGGAACCGACGCGACCCTCACCCCTTCCTTGTCAGCAGAGTCTTGCTGATGGCCTGTAGCGGATTCTTAGGGGGAACATTATGACCGAGATTATCGCCGCTCTCATCGGCGGTGTGTGCACCCTCGGCGCTGCTGTTGTCGCAGTGCGGTGGGCGCGCTCACGCTCGACCGGCAGCGTTGCCGACCAATTGCCCCCTGCCGGCGACGCGCAGCTGGGCAATGCCGCGAACACGGCGCCCGGCGCCACTGCCGCACCTTCGGATGGCGTCACCATTAATGCCCCTCACTCCGGTCAGATCATCGGCACGAACAATGGCACGGTGTCCCAAACCAATTACCGAGACGGTAAGCGGTGAAGTTCTTTAATTCCGGTGGACTACTCGGACTTGCTCAAGGTGTTTTAGGGTTAACCTTCGCTGCCTTGGTTACCCTTTTCGGTCTTCAGCTTATTGGTGACCAATTTCCCGAGGCGCTTCCTGCCGCTGGATGGTTCTTGGGTCGCTTGGTTCAGCTCTCCTCTGACGAATACGTCGCCGATTTCATGGGAGATAGGGTCCTTGTATCGGGACTAGTTGGGGTGGCGCTGCTCCTGTGGGTCACGCACAGGTGGCCAACCTTGATCAAGACTGTAGGGCAGGCGCTGAATCCTTTTGCGAGGATCGGCGTAGCGGCAGTCTCGGCCGTGGCCGCTGTGCTAGTGGCCTTGATTTTGGCCGGACCGCTCGGTCAGTCCAAGACGAAAGGTGAGTGCACGTCGGCCTTTCGTTTGAATTTGGACAACGCGCCCTCGTTGGTGAGCAACACGACATGTGGGGGAGGAGTGCGTGAGCAGACTTCTCGCGATTGACCAATACATTCAAAACAACAACGGGCAAGTCTTCCAGACAATTATAAATAATTCCGCAATCGATGCGGAAACTAAACAGCAGGTGCGACGCCTGGCAGTCTCGTCACCGGAGATGATGTCGAAACTCGACGCGATGTTGAAGCAAAATGGTGATGTGAAGGCGGCTGCTGCGCTAGTTCGGGATGCGAGCGACATTCTGACAGGGAAGGGTGGATCGTCGGCGCCGTTTACCGATGAGGGCGACGACCCGATGTTCCCCGGCAAGGGTGAGCGGGAGCTTCGGAAGGCGATTGCTGGCCCCTTCCTGGTGCTCATCGTGACCGTCGTCCTGATCTTGTGGCTGTAGCCACCCCGCTGTGACAGCGGGGTATTGACGCGGGTCATGATTCCCTGCCCCAACCCACAACTCGCCCCGGCTCCCATCCCGTCTGCCGTCGACCCACACGTATGTGGAGCGGGCGCGGGTCCTGGCGTCCAGGTGGAGCGCGCCACTGTACGAACGACCTGGACGCCAGGACCCGCGTCTGCTCGGCTTGGCCTGGGTCGATGGCAGACGGGATGGGAGCCTCCCCACGCTCACCACGACATACCTGCACCCGCGTACGGCGCCCCGTCCATCCCGGAGTCGGAGCGCCCCCGCCGGAGGCATCGTTCTGACGTGAGCCGAACACGCCGCCCAAGCCACCGGGGGGTCCTCCCCATCAACCCAAAGCCGAGAGGCGTGCGGTCGGCGGCCGGGCTGGAGCGGGGCGGAGACAGGAGCGCAGGCCCGGGCGACGGGCCGCGCGCGCCGCGCTGTGCGCGGCGGGTGCCTTGATGAAGTAGGGAAACTCTTACCGCACCGGCTCGGCGCGGAACTCGTCGAGGAGCTCGAAGAACAGGTCTACGGCCGGTGTGCCCGCCGCTTCGGCTGCCCGCTCGATCTCCACCGCCCAGCCCAGCGCGCTGGCGTGTCGCATGCCGAGTCGAGGCCACAGCCACTCGCTGAAGGGTCCGAAGTGTTCGAAGTCCGTCATGCTCAGAGCGCCGTGTATCTCCGAGGCGACGCGGTACCCGTACAGGATCGACTGGAGGTCCAGGAGAGAAGATCGGCGCAGGAACATACTTGGCCGCAGTCGTACTTCATCCAGGAAGTCGTAGACGTCGCGCAGCTCGCTCAGCGGTCTGGGTGCGGTTCTCTTCTGGGGTGAGGCCGTCATGCTGATGCCCTGAGAAGGCGGCGGCCGTTATGGCTGCGGACGTGGGGGCCTGCGTCGTCCAGGGCGTCCAGGAGGCGGATCGCGAAGACCTCGGACATCTGCTCGGAGACCTCTTCCGGAGTGAGCCAGGCAACCGCAGTCGATTCCGCTGAGGTGCGCTCGGTGCCGCCAGACGGCTTGCAGCGGAAGACCAGGGCGACGATGCCGCGGGTCGTGTTCTTGTAGACCCCGGTGAGCTCGTCTACCTCGACCTCGATGCCGGTTTCTTCCAGGACCTCGCGGCGGACGCCGGCCTCCGGGGACTCGGTGAGTTCGAGGACTCCGCCCGGCAGTTCCCAAGTCCCGTTGTCCGCGCGACGGATTGCCAGGAGTCGGCCGTCCTCGCGCAGCACTGCCCCGGCTACGGACACGGAGTGCAGTGGCGTTGACTTGTCCTGCGGGGAACCCGTACTCATGTACAGGAGCATAGGAGGAAGAGAAGGACTATGGGAACCGCAGTAGGAGGTGGCAGGGCCGTACCTCGGTACGTGCAGATCGCCGACGACATCGTTCAGCAGATCCGGGCCGGGGTGCTGGGCCCTGGCGACATGGTGCCGAGTGAGTCCGAGCTCGTGGAGCGCTACGGCGTCGCGGGCGGGACGATCCGTAAAGCCATGGTGGAGGTCCGCGCGAGCGGCCTGGTGGAGACGCGGCACGGCAAGGGTTCGATCGTGAAGGCCCGGCCGCCGGTACGGCACCGGTCCTCGGACCGTTTTCGGCGTACGCACCGGCAGGAGGGTAGGGCGGCGTACCTCGCAGAGTCCGCTCAGTCTGGGGCCGAGGCGAAGGTGAGCGTGCTGTTCATCGGGCCCCTGGAAGCGCCGGAGGAGATTGCCGAACGGCTCGGTGTCGCCGCGGGGACTCAGGTGCTGGCCCGGCGTCGGCTGTACTTCCGGAACGGGACCCCGGTCGAGACGGCCAGCTCGTACCTGCCGTGGGACGTGGTGAAGGACATCCCGGAGCTGTTCGCCGAGAATCCCGGTCCTGGCGGCATCTACGCACGCCTGGAGGATCACGGTCACGTGTTCGCCGAGTTCGTGGAGACGCTCCAAGCTCGGCCGGCCGCCAAGGCCGAAGCAACCGAGCTGTCGTTGAGCCCCGGCGCCCCGGTGGTCCATCTGCTGCGCAACGCGGTCACGGAGGAAGGCCGAGTGGTGGAGGTCTGCGACACCCTCATGGCCGCTGACCAGTTCGTCTTCGAGTACCGGATCCCTGCGCGCGACTGACGTCCGCTCAACTCCCCACAGCCCGCTGCGAGTTTCTCTTCGTAGCGGGTTGACTCATGTATAGGAGGCAGGCACTCTTCTTCATGTCACTCATATACATGAGTAACGGAGTCGGACCTCTATAGAGGAGTGATCTGCTGTGCGTCAGATTCCCGTCGACACCACCGGCGCGACCGTGATGGTCGCCCAGCCCCCGCAGCTCAAGATGCGCGACAAGAAGACCGGTCAGGTCGCCGTCGACAACGAGAGCGGCAGCAACCTCATGACCGTCGACGTGCTGTTCGTGATGAACGGCAACGCCGAGGTCATCTCCGTGACCGTGGCGGAGCCTGACATCTCCGGCGAGCTGGCCATGGGTACCCCGGTCGCGCTGACCGGCCTGGTCGCCCGTCCGTGGGAGAATGAGTTCAACGGTCAGAAGCGCCACGGGATCAGCTTCCGCGCTGTCGCCGTCACCTCGCTTGCGAAGGCCAGCTGACCGTGGACGCCTTATGGGTCACGCTGCTGGTGGTCCTCGCGGTCGCGCTCGTACTGCGCTGGCTGCGGCCCACCTGGTACTGGATGACCTTCGGGGTCACCTTCGCGACCATCCGGGTGCTGGTCCGCTACCGCTCGGTGATGGACGCCTGCGGACTCACCGTCCCGCCCTCCCGCTGGCGGCTGGCACTCGCCCGGGTCGCCAACCGGCCCGTACCCCAGGCCCGTTCGCCGCGCATCCTGCGGCTGCGGCCCACCTCGACCGGCCTGGTCCTACGGCTGAAACTCCGGCCCGGACAGGACCCGTTCGACTTCTCCGCCTCCTCCGACCGGCTACGACACTCCTTCACTCTGCACAACGTCGTCTCGCGGGAGATCCGCTCCGGCGTCGTCGAGCTGCGGATGACCGGATACGACGTACTCAAGCGGGTACGGATGCCAGCGAATCCGCCCACCGAGGTGCTGCGGGTTCCCGTGGCCCTGCGGGAGGACGGGGAAGTTCATCACCGGGACTACCGGCAGGTCCCACATGCCCTGAACGTCGGGGCGACCAAGTCGGGGAAGTCTGTGTACCAGCGCACCTTGGTGGCTGGGCTGGCGCCGCAGAGGGTCGCGCTCGTCGGCATCGACTGTAAGAACGGGGTGGAACTCTCGCCCCTGGCACGGCGGTTCACCGCCCTTGCCGACAATCCCGCCATCGCGGCCGAACTGCTGTCCGCCCTCGTCCAGTACATGGGCAGGGTTTACGAGGTCATCCGCGCCGAGCAGCGCATCAGCGTCGACCTGCCAGATGCCGAGATCACCGCCGACATCTGGGACCTGCCCGCGCACCTTCGCCCCGTCCCCGTTGTGCTGCTCGTGGACGAGGTCGCGGAACTCGCCCTCGCCGCGAACAAGGCAGAGGAGATCCGGCGGGACCAGATCGTGACGGATCTTGTCCGCCTCGCTCAGCTCGGCCGCGCCGCGGGCATTCACCTGGAGATCTGCGGCCAACGCTTCGGCTCCGAACTCGGCAAGGGCATCACCATGCTCCGCGCCCAGCTCACCGGCCGCACCGCCCACCGCGTCAACGACGAGACCTCGGCGAACATGGCTTTCGGGGACATCTCCCCGGACGCCGTCCTTGCCGCCGTCCAGATCGACAAGGACCGCCCCGGCACCGCAGTGGCCGGTGACTCCTCCGGCGGCTGGTCCCGCATCCGTGCCCCACACACGACGCTGCGGCGGGCCGTGGACATCTGCAACGCCCACGCGCACCGCACCCCGGAGATCCCGGAGCTGGAGCCCTTCCGGCCCGCGCTCCCCGCTCGCGTCTTCATCGGCACCATCCACCAGCCCAAGGCTGCTTCGGCACCCGCCTTCTGATCACCTGCCCCACCCGGTCGGCGCGGCCTTCTTCGCGCCAGGTCCCTACCCACCCCATGCCTGAAAGGAGGTGACCATGACTCGCCTGGTCCGCCCCGACGCCGTCCTCGTCCAGGCTGTCATCGCCGGAGCCCTCTCCTTCGCCCACCTTCACGACCTCGCCGAAGCCGCCGGACAGGACGGCTGGAAGGCCTGGGCCTACCCGGTCAGCGTGGATCTGCTCCTCGTCGCCGCCTGGCACCGGCTGCGCACCCTGCGGGACGCGGGGCAGCCCTCACGGTCAGCCTGGTCTTGGTTCGCGGTCGCCCTCGCCGCCTCGCTCGGCGCGAACGTCGCGACCGCCGGCCTTCTCGACCTGGGCGACGTCCCGGACTGGCTCCGGATCCTCGTCGCTGGTTGGCCCGCGCTCGCCTTCCTCGGCGGGACGCTCCTGGTCCACCGGCCTACGTCGCCCCATCAGCCGGATCCGGAGCCTGCCTCGGCGCCCCAACCCGTGGTCGAGCGGGAGACGGAACCCGGCGTACAGGCCGACCCAATCCCGGCTCTGCCCGCCCCGCCCCCGGCACCGCCCGCTGACGCGCCTGCGGTCACCGCTCCGCCCGCGCTCGTCGCCCACGCCCAGAAGATCGCCGCCGACCACCGCACCCGTACCGGCTCGGACATCGACACCGAGACCCTACGCGCCCGGCTCGGCGTCCCGTCCCCGATGGCCGAGGCCATCGCCGCCCTGCTCGCCTGACAGGAGATCCCATGCCCGCCCGGATCAACTTCCGCTCGCTCATGAAGATCGGCCCCGTCCAGATCGGCACCTACCGCGACCGCCACGGCCGCAACAAGGACGCCGCCGTCTGCACCACCGACGGCTGCGGCTGGTCCTCCGACTACAGCTCCTCGACAGCCGCCCAGCTCGCCGCCCGCTCCCACCGCTGCCGCGTCAGCTGACCCGAAAGGCCAACGCCATGGACGTCCCGCTCTGGTTCGCCCTCCTCGCCGTCGGTGTCCTCGGCGTGAAGCTCATCCGCCCGCCCTGGTGGCTCGTCGCCGTGATCCTCCTCGGCGGCTTCCTCCTCGCGGACAGCTTCCTCGCCCCGGCCATCGACACCGCGATCAACAAGTAACCCGCCCCGGAAGGAGAACGGCCATGTTCAAGCCCAAGTACCCCAGCCCCGACACCTACACCCCGGCAACCATCCGCCCGACCCCGGCGCCCGTCGAGCACTCCGACTTGGCCCCCGCCCCGGTCCCCGCGAAGTCCCCGAACGCCCTCACCGGCCTGGTCCAGAACTCGCCCGGAACCGCGCTCGCCCTCGCCGCCGGCGGAGTCGCCGGAGTCCTCGCCCTGGCCTCCGTCGCCGTCTCACTGCTCCTGGCCGTCGCGGTTACCGCGGTCGCCCTGTCCATCAGCGGCGTCGTCCTGCTCTTCCTCGTCCGCGCCCTGCGCCAGGAGTTCAAGAGCCGTTGACCGGCCCCGGGACGGCCTCAACCGCCAAGTTTCCGCCGTCCCGGCGCCGCGCTCCTGCCCGATCCAACGAACCGGAAGGAAGCACCATCATGGCCCAGCCCACCGTCACGCCCGCCCAGGTCTGCCCCGACTGCGACGGCTTCCCCGCCGTGAAGATCACCCTCGGCGGCCGCGACCGTACCGGCGCCCTGCGCACTATCACCGCCCACTGCCCGGCCTGCCACGGCACCGGCAACCGCCGCTTCATCCGCCCTCGCCGGACGGTGACCGCGTGATCAACCCCGCGACCCTCGCGGACCTGGACCCCGGCCTCCTCGGCGACATGCTGAAGGTGGCCGGGGCTCCCGGTTACGCCCGCTGGGAGGACCAGATCCGCCGTACGGGCGGCTGCTCCGACCCGATCCACGTCACTGGCTGGACCGTCGCCAAGGACAAGACGTCCGGTGAGATCCTGCACCGCTACTCCACCGAGAAGGAACCCGGCGCCCGCCTCCGCATCGCCTGCGGCAACCGCCGCGCGTCCCGCTGCCCCGCATGCGCCTGGACCTACGCCGGGGACACGTACCACCTGATCCGGGCCGGGCTCGCCGGAGACGACCGCCGCGACATCCCCGCCACCGTCCGCGAACACCCCCGCGTCTTCGCCACACTCACCGCACCCTCCTTCGGCCCAGTCCACAACCGCCGCGCCGGCCGTCCCTGCCGCTGCGGCAAGCACCATCAAGAGCAAGACGCCGAACTCGGCACCGCCCTCGACCCGGCCACTTACGACTACGCCGCCGCCGTCCTCTTCAACAACCACGCCGGACAGCTCTGGCAGCGCTTCACCACCCGCCTGCGCCGCGAGATCGCCGCCTACGCCGGACTGACCCAACGCGACCTGAAGGAGGAGGCCCGGATCTCCTTCGGCAAGGTCGCCGAGTTCCAGAAGCGCGGCGCCATCCACTTCCACGCCGTGATCCGCATCGACGGACCCGCCGGACCGTCTAGCCCTCCGCCGTACTGGGCTAGCACCGAACTCCTTAACCGCTCGATCCGGGCCGCCGTAGCCCACACGTACACATCGGTGACGGTCCCCGCCGCCCCCGACCAACCCGCTCGCACTTTCCGATGGGGCACGCAGCTCGACGTACGACCCATCAAGGCCTTCGGCGACGGCTCCGACATCACCGAACAGGCCGTCGCCTCATACGTTGCCAAGTACGCGACCAAGGCCGCTGAGAACACAGGCACGCTCGACCGCCGCATCGGCAACCGCGAGGCCCTGGTCCTCCTCGACGTGCCCGACCACACCGCCCGCCTGATCGGGGCCTGCCTCGACCTCGATCCGCTCTACCCGGACCGCCGCCTAGCGGCCTGGTCGCACATGCTCGGCTTCCGGGGGCACTTCTCGACCAAGTCCCGGCGGTACTCCACGACCCTCGGCGCGCTCCGTCAGACCCGCGCCGACTACCGCGCTGCCCAGGAGCGCGAAGCCCGCGGCCTCGACGACCTCGAACCGGACAGCGTGCTCGTCCTCGCCTCCTGGCAGTACGCCGGTCACGGCCACAGCCCGGGGGAGTCTGTCCTCGCCGCCACGATCGCCCGCGGTATCCAGCTCAACCGTCAAACGGCCAGAGAAGGCCTGCACGACCAACTCGCCCTGGAGGGAGCCGCGTCATGACCACCGCCACCGCCGAACTGCTGACCGTGCCCGAGGTTATGGAGCGGCTCAAGCTCGGGCGCTCAACCGTCTACGACCTGATCCGGTCGCGGCGGCTCGTGTCCATCACCATCGGCCGGGCCCGCCGCATCCCCGCTGACGCCGTCCGGGAGTTCATCGACCACGAGATCGAGGAGGCTGCCTGATGGCCACCCCGCGCAAGCGCAATCCGAACGGCGCGGGAACCATCACCCAGCGCAAGGACGGCCGTTTCCAGGCCGCCGTCTACGTCCTCCAGCCCGACGGCACCCGTGCCCGAAAGTTCGCCTACGGCAAGACCTGGGCCGAGTGTGACGTGAAGCGACGGGACCTGCTCGCCAAGGTGGACCAGGGCGTGCCCGTGCCCACGCGGTCCGCCAAGCTGTCCGAGTGGCTGCCCTACTGGCTCGACAACATCGTCAAGCCTCACCGCAAGCGCACTACCCACGCCAAGTACGAGGTGCACGTCCGGCTGTACCTCGTGCCGCTGCTCGGGTCCAAGCGGCTCGAATCGCTGAGCGTGGGTGATGTCCGGAAGGTTCTCGTGCAGCTGCAGAAGAAGACCAGCGCCGCGACCGCCAAGGAGTCGCATCGGGTTCTGCGGACCGCTCTCGCCGCGGCCGTCCGGGAGGAGCTGGTGACTCGCAACGTGGCAACGCTGGTCGAGCCGCCGAGGGTTGAGGCGCGGGACCTCTCACCTTGGAGCCTCCAGGAGACTTTGGACTTCCTCGCTGCCGGCCGCAAAGACCCGCTGTATGCCGCCTTCGTGCTGGCGATCGCGCTCGGCTTCCGTCGAGGTGAGATCGTCGGTCTCCGGTGGGAGAACGTGGACCTGGAGAAGCGCGAGATCCGGGTGCGGACTCAGCGTCAGCGCGTTGGTGGCGAGGCCTACGAGGACGATCCCAAGGGGCGGCGGCGCCGGCAGACCCTCCCCCTGCCCGGGATCTGCGTCGCTCCCCTGCGGTGGCAGCGGATGAAGCAGGCTGACGCGCGGGCCAAGGCCGGGGACACCTGGCAGGAAACCGGGTACGTGTTCACCACCCGGACCGGGCGGCCCATCGAGCCGCGAAACGTCTACCGGTCCTTCACCCGCGTGGCCAAGGACGCCGGTCTCAGGGTCATTCGGCTGCATGATGCTCGCCATGGGACCGCCACCCTGCTGACCGCCGCTGGCGTGCCACCCCGAGTCGTGATGGAGATCCTCGGGCACTCGCAAATCGCCGTGACCATGAACGTCTACGCCCATGTCGTGCAGGACACGCAGCGCGAGGCGATCGGGCACATGGACCGACTGCTCAGGCAGCGGCCGGGCCGTGCCTGACCGCTCCCGTTGATGTCAGTTGTGGATGCAAAAGGCCCCCGACCATTGCTGGTCGGGGGCCTTCTCGCTGGTGGGCGCGGACGGTTTCGAACCGCCGACATCTGCTTTGTAAGAGCAGCGCTCTACCCCTGAGCTACGCACCCGTGGATGAGTGGACAGCCTACATGGCGGGCACACCCCCCACGCAAACCCGTTCCCGTGGGGGACAATGGACCGGGGCATTGCGGACGCGGCACGGGAGAGGGATTGTGACGACGGCATCCCGGCGGTGGTTCGGCGGGCGGGACGAGAGTCGGCGGGCGGATGCGCAGGCGGCGAAGGATGCTGCCGCCGCCGCGTTCTACGAGCTGGATACGGCGCAGCGGGATCTGCGGATCTCCATCGAGACCATCGCCGCGGCGGACGGGTCTCCGGCGGGGCGGCAGGCGAGCGAGGGGTTCGCCGCGCTGGGGCGGCGGATCGACGAGGTCAGCCATCGGTACATCGAGGCGGTGGACGCGCACGACCTGGACCGGCCCGAGTTGGACGGGGCCGTCGCCGCGCGGGCTCGCGAGCAGCTGACCCGGGCGCGCGATGAGCTGGTGCGGGTCAAGGGGGAGCTGGAGCGGTTCGCGCAGGGGCTGCAGCCGCTGCTCGACAAGGCCGAGACGCAGCTCGCGCGGGTCGCGCCGGCCCGGGAGCGGGCCAGGGCCGCGCTGATCGGAGCCAGTGACGCGCTGGACGCCGTACGGGCCAAGGGGATCCGGGCCGATGATCTGGCGGCGCGGCTGGCCGCGCTGGGGCCGGAGCTGACCAAGCTGAACCAGGGCGCGGGCCAGCACGGGGTGCAGGAGACCGTGCAGCGCGCCGACCGGATCCTGCGTGACGCAGAGGCGATACGGGCCGAGGCGGCGCGGCTGCCGGAGCGGGCGGCGGAGATCGACCGGCGGCTGGTGAGTCTGCGTACGCGCGCGCAGGCGTTGCGCAACCGGGCGGACCGGGTGGATCCGGTGCTGAGCGAGCTGCGCAGGAGGTTCGCGGCCGCGTGCTGGCAGGACCTGCAGCACGTGCCGGACCAGGCCGTACGGGATGTCGCGGAGGCCGAGGACCGGCTGTTCGAGGCCGGCCGGGCGCGGGACGAGCAGCGCTGGGCCGACGTGGGGACGCTGATCGAGGCCGTCCGCGGGTCGCTGGAGGCCACGGACGAGGCGGTGTCGGCGGCGCAGGACCGGCTGACGCGGCTGGAGGCGGTGGCGCGGGATCCGCAGGCGGAGGTGGACCGGACCCGGTTCGCGATCCGGGATGCGCAGCGCCTGGCGATGGCGGGCCGCAGTGTGCCCGATCCGCGGCATGCGCGGCCGCTGGACGAGGCCGTGGCGCGGGTGGGCCGGGCGCTGGCGGGGTTGGAGGGACGGCATCCCGACTACTGGCATTTCCTCCAGGAGATGGAGGAGGTACGGGTGGCAGTGGCCCAGGTGGTGGCGGACATCCGGGGGCAGCGAGCCGTCGGGTGAGGCCGGAGCCGGTCGGAGTCGTTGGAGTTATTCGGGATTGTCTGGAGTTGTCCGGGGGTGGGCATCGGCGGATGCTGGAGGTTGCGGGAACGGAGTTCCCGGAGCGGAGCAGAGGAGGGCGGTATGGCTGCCCACGCGTCCCACACGTCCCACACGTCCAGGATCTTCCACAGGCCGCGTGCGCGCCGCGCAGCTCCGGTGCCTCCTGTACCGCACGAGGCTTACGTGCCTCATGCGCTCTACGGGTGCACCGAGCCCCACGAGCACTATGCGCCGTACATGCCCCATGAGCCCTCTGCGCCCCCCGCACCGCACGTCTCCCACCGATACGTGCAGCGCGTGCTGCATCCCGTCAATGCCCGCCTCGACGAGCACCTGCCCACCGATCACAAGCTCAGCAAGGTCTACCGGGTCGGCGCCGGCCTGACCGGGCTGCTGCTGGTCGTCTTCGGCGTCCTGGGGCTCATCGACCGGATCGGGTTCTTCGACACCGGCGGCGACACGGTGCTCGCACTGAACACCAACGGCGCGCTGAGTGTCCTGTCGATCTGTATCGGTGCGCTGCTGTTCGTCGGGATGGTGATCGGCGGAACCTTCGCCTCCACCGTGAACATCGTGCTCGGGGTGGCGTTCATCCTGAGCGGGTTCGTCAATCTCGCCCTGCTGGACAGCGATTTCAACTTCCTGGCCTTCCACATCCAGAACGTGCTGTTCAGCTTCGTCGTCGGCGTGATGCTGATGTGGTTCGGGATGTACGGGCGGGTGGGCAGCGCCTTGCCGCACGACAATCCGTACTGGCAGGCCCGCCACCCCGACCGGGCGGCACGGGAGCGGCGGGTGGCACCGCGGACCGTGCCAGGCCGGCCGGACACCGCCTAACCTGTGCGCATGCCTCGATACGAATTCCGCTGCCGGACCTGTGACGACACCTTTGAGGTCAGCCGTCCCATGGCCGAGTCCTCCGCCCCCGCCGACTGCCCCGCCGGGCACGCCGACACCGTCAAGCTGCTGTCCGCCGTCGCCGTGGGCGGCACCAGCAGTGCCCCCGCGCCGGCGGCCATGGGCGGCGGCGGGGGCTGCTGCGGTGGAGGTGGCTGCGGCTGAAAGGCCCCCCGCCACCCTCGCGCTGGCCCCAGCCCCAGCGCTAGCGCTTGCGGGACAGGGTGAGGCCGTCCGAGATCGCCAGCAGGACCGACTCCATGCGCGGGTCCGCCGAGACGTGATCGTTGAAGGCGCGGACGCCCGCCGCCGAGCCCGTGGCGGACTCGTCGAGGACCGTGCCGTGGAACAGCGTGTTGTCCGTGACGATCAGGCCGCCCGGACGCAGCCGCGGCACGAGCTCCTCCCAGTAGGCGATCTGGTTCTCCTTGTCCGCGTCCACGTAGGCCATGTCGATGTGCGGTTCGGCCGGCATCGCCCGCAGGGTGTCCAGGGCCGGTGCGATGCGCAGCTCGATGCGGTCCGCGACGCCCGCCGCCTCCCAGGCCTCGCGGCCGTACGCCGTCCACTCCTCGGATACGTCGCAGGCGATGAGGCGGCCGTCCGCGGGCAGCGCCTGGGCCATCGACAGGGAGGAGAAGCCGGTGAAAGTGCCGACTTCGACGATGTGGCGCGCGCCGGTCAGCCGGACGAGGAAGGCCAGCAGCGGCCCCTGCTCCTCCGCCGACTGCATCCCGGCGACGTCCGGGAACTTGGCGTACGTCGTCGCCACGAGCCCCCGCTGGATCGCGTCCAGCGGGGGGTTGTGGTCGAGCATGTACCGGTAGAGCTCGTCCGTGATCTTGGTGCTGTTGCCCTTGGTCATGCCGTCAGTCTCGCAACCGACCGGCCGAATTCGCGGACGATTTCCTCACCTGCCAGGACGCCCGCCGTCGTCAGGGCCGTCACCGTCGGCGCCGTCCAGGCCGCGTCGGCCAGTTCGCCGTGGCCCGGGCGCCAGCCCGCGTCCGCCGCCAGCAGCAGGTCCGCGTCCAGCAGCGAGTCGCCGGCGGCGAGGGTCGTGGTCGCTCCCGTACGCCGGGCCACCTCGTGCATCGCCGCGCTCTTGGTGAGCGGGCGCGGGACGGCGTAGATCTTCCGGCCCTGGAGCGAGACCGTCCAGCCGCAGGCCTCGGCCCACTCGGTCAGCGCCTTGAGCCACTCGTCGGGGACCAGGGCCCGCTCGACGACGAGGTACGCGAACAGGTCCTCCGCCACCCGCGCCTTGCGCAGCCACTGCGGGTCGGCCGCGGCCAGCAGGTGCTGGTGGACCTCCTCCAGCGGGGCGCACTCCTCCGCGAGCCGCCCCGCCACCGCACGCCGCCAGTCCCGGTCGGGCACCCCGTCGACCAGCAGCTGGCCGCCGTTCGCGCAGATCGCGTACGGGGCCGGGCGGCCGGGGAAGCGGATCCGCTGGTACTGCTTGCGGGTGCGGGTGGTGGTGGGGACGAAGACGGCCGCGGGGTCCTCGGTGAGCGCCGCCAGCAGTCCGGCCGCCGTCTCCGTCATGTAGGACAGCGGCTTGCTCTCGTGGACCTCGACGCACAGCAGCCGCGGGGCCTCCGGGTCGGGCATGGTCAGACCGAGGGCGGCCGTCGAGTAGATGAGCGTACGGTCGAGATCACTGGCTACGAGGACAGTCACTTCGAGGCCACAGCCTTTCCGTCGGCGCCGGTGGCGCCGCGCGTGAATCGGGGGTGGATGAGCCCTACGCACGTGTAGGGGAGCCCGTCGACTTCTTCCACCGGGACCCCGCGCTGCTCGGCGAGCAGTCGTACGTGGTCCAGGTCGGCCCCGGCGCCACGCTGCGCCAGGATCTTCCACGGCACCCGGCGCAGCAGTACGCGGGTGGTCTCGCCGACGCCGGGCTTGACGAGGTTCACGTCGTGGATGCCGTACTCCTCGCTGATCCGCTCGACCGCCGCCCAGCCCTCCCAGGTCGGTGTGCGGTCGGCCGCGAGCAGCTCCTTGACCTCTTCGTCGACGGCGTCCGCCACCTCGTCGAAGTGGGCGGCGACGGTGTCGACGAATGCGACGGAGACGTCGGCTCCGGCGAGCTCGCGGTAGAACTTCGCGCCGTGGAAGTCGGCGGGTCCGACCAGGTCGGACCTCAGAACCGTACGCGAGATGAGACCGGACACGGTGGAATTGAGACAGGCGGAGGGGATCAGGAAGTCCTCGCGGGTGCCGTACGTCTCCACGCACGAGCCCGGGTCGGCGAGGACCACGATCTCCGGGTTGAAGCCGTCGTACTCCGCGAGGGCCTCGCGGAGCTCGCGGGTGATGGCGCCCTTGCCCGTCCAGCCGTCGACGAAGACGATGTCGGCCGGGTCGTGATGGGCGGCGAGCCAGCGCAGGGCGTTGGCGTCGATGCCGCGGCCGCGCACGATGGACACGGCGTAGTGCGGGAGGTCCAGGCCGTGCCGGGCCCGGGCCCAGCGGCGCATCAGGACGCCCACGGGGGTGCCGGCGCGGGCCAGGGAGACCAGGACCGGGGACGGGGAGCGCTCGGCGAGGACGGTCTCGGTGACCGTGCCGACGGCGCGGGCCATGCGGGCGGCGGAGGCGGTCAGTGCGCTCCGGTAGAGCTCCTGGTACTGCGGGGACGGCTGGTATTCGACGGGCAGGGACTCGGCGTAGTGCGCGCCGCCGGCCTGGATGGCCTCCTCGCGCTCCTCGGTCGGGGCCTCCAGCTCGACGCCGGAGAAGTCCTGGAGCAGCCAGCCGACGTCCTCGGGAGCGTACGAGGAGAAGGCGGGGCCGCGCAGGGGCTCGGGCATGATCGGCTCCTGCCGCTCGGGTACGTACGACGGGACGACGGCCAGCACCACGCGGCCGGTGTGCGGGGCGAGGGCGTCGAGGAGCCCGCTGTGGAGTTCGGGGGTGTCGCCGGCCGAGTCGACGACGGCGATGACGGTGTCGAAGCCGGCGCCGGCGACGTTGTAGGCGTACCGGTCGCCGGGGCCGTCGGCCGGGGCGTCGTGGGCCGGGAAGACGAGCCGGGTGCGGATGGCGTAGCCGGGGTCGTCCACGGCGAGCACCGGCGAGCGGGTGGTGGTCGAGAAGCGGACCTCGGCGGCCGCGCCGGTCTCCTCCAGGGCCTTCGCGAGGCGCAGCGGCGCGTACATCAGCTCTTCGTTGCCGAGTACGAGGACGCGTCCTGGCTGGGCGCCGGCCGCTGCCGCGAGCTGGGCGGTGAGGGTGGGGAGGGCGGCCTCCAGCGCCGCTCGGTGGGCGGGGGTGAAGCCGTGGCGGCCGCCGTCGGGTATCTCAGCGGGCCAGTCGAGGGCGACGCGCGTGATCGGCTGCAGGCCGTCTGCCGGGGCTCCGCCCCGGACCCCGCTCCTCAAACGCCGGAGAGGCTGGATAGGCCCGGCTGTGGGCTGGATTGGTGCCTCGTGTTCTTCCACCAGGGCCTGGCCCTTGGCCAGGACGCCCTCCGGGAGGGAGACCGTGCCCGAGGCCAGGGCTATGAGGTCCACGCGGGCGCCGATTTCGGCGGCGAAGGCGGTGAGCCGGTCGCGGTCGGCCGGGGAGCGCATGTCGACGAGGGCGACGACCACGTAGTGCGAGCGGGGGTGGCGGGCGTGCAGGTCGCGGATGGTGTTGAGGACCGTGTTGCCGGTGGAGAACTCGTCGTCGACGAGGACGAGCGGGCCGCTGCCCGCGAGCAGCGTCGGGTCCTCCGGCAGCAGCAGGTGCGAGGTGGCGTGCGAGTGGGCCTCCTCGAAGCCGCCGGCGGGCCGGAGGCCCGGCACGGGCCGGCGGGTGGAGTGCAGGTAGGGGGCGGGGCCCAGGCCGTCGGCCACGCAGTGGCCGAGCCCGGTGGCGGTCTCGGCGTAGCCCAGGACCACCGCCGAGGCGGCCGCGTCGTCGCCGAGCAGTGCCCGCACGCGTTCGCCGAGCCCGTACCCGGCGGCGTACACCGTCTGCGGGGACTGCGGGACGTGCTTGCCGAGCACCTGCGAGACCAGCAGGTGCGCCCGCTTGGGGTTGCGCCGCAGGGCCAGCCCGAGGAGTTCGGTCAGCGGCGGGCCGCCGGCCGTCTCCTCGGCGTCCTCCAGCCGGACTCCCAGGCGGTCCGCGACCCATGTTCCCGACCACACCGTGTCGATCTTCTTGCCTTCCCTCGTCGTCACCGGCCTGCTCACACCTGGAGCCCGGCCGTGAGGAGGTCGACGAAGCCGACCTCCTCCTTCGCCACACCGAAGACCTCGGCGCGCAGCATCGTGCGCTCGGCCCAGGCCCGGTGGGGCTTCACCTCGTTCATCTTGTTCGTGTAGGCGGAACGCATCACTCCGCCGCCGCCGCGCTCGGGCCGCAGGATGTCCTGGGCGTCGCAGAACTCCTCGTGGGAGACCACCGACAGCGCGTGCACGGGCGTGACGTGCGCCGGGTGGATGCAGGTCTTGCCGAGCAGCCCGTTGGCCCGGTCGAGTTCGATCTCGCGCAGCAGCCCGTCCAGGTCGTGCTCGATGAGTGCCGTGCGCAGTTCCTCCACGCCCTCCTCCAGGAAGGGGCTGCGGCGGAGCTGGGGCTTGAAGAGGCGCTGCTGGCTGCGGAAGTACTCCCACACCGGTCCGGTGACCGTGAATCCGGTGCCGTCGGCCCGGCTGAGGACGTTGACGACGTCGGCGATCACGCCCGCCACGATCTGGACGTCGTAGGCGGTCATGTCGGGGGTGCGCCGCAGGCCGTAGGCGGAGCAGAAGTCGGTCACGCCGAGCCGCAGGGCCAGGACCCGCTCGCGGTACTGGTTGACCGTGCGGGAGATGCCGGCGAGTGCCTCGACGCGGGTTTCGAGGTGGAGGAGCTCCGGGGTTTCCAGGACGGGCATGGCATACAGGCGGGGCTGTCCGCTCGCGGCCTCCGCCTGGGCGACGGCGTCGAGGAAGGCGATACCGCGTCTCTCGTCGAACTTCGGTAGTACGAATCCGGCCAGTCGGCTCACGGACCCGCCGAGGCGGCGCACCAGATCGGGTATCTGCTCGGGCGTGCGGACGCGGATGAACAGCAGGGGGTGCTCGGCACGGTCCGCCGCGAGGTCGGTGAACTGCCGGACGAGGTTCTCCTCGGCCCCGGCGACATCGGCGTCGCTGATGGAATCCTCCAGGCAGAGGACCATGGAGACGACTCCGCGGCCGGCCTGCTTGCGGATGTCCCGGGCCAGTGTGGGGCGGGTGGCCGGGCTGTAGAGCGTGGCTCCGAGCGCGGCGGCGAGGACACGGGCCGGCGAGGCGCCGGTGAATTCCGCCGGTTCCTGGTGGAAGAGGTCCTTACGGACCATGGGCGATACGTGCCCAAAGTGACGCATGTGCTTCCCCCGTACTGCCTCGGCGGCCCAACTGGCATGGCCGGTAATAGTACGTACGAACGTGAGTCAAGAGTTCCTCAAGCACATGAAGTTCAGGTAACCCTCTTGCACCATGCCCAGGTCTCGCGTTCGAGACAAGGCCCTACGGGGGGCCGCATTGTCCCGCTCCACCCCGGGAGGGCAGGATGACGGGCATGACGCACGCGATGCAGAAGGGCTCGAACATCCCGGTGGCCGCCGTGGCGGTCCGGGCGGTGCTGCGCTGGACCGGCGGCCCCGAGGTACCGGACGTGGACGCCTCCGCGCTCCTGGTGGGCCCGGACGGCCGGGTGCGTTCGGACGAGGACTTCGTCTTCTACAACCAGCCCCGGCACCCCTCGGGGGCCGTCTGGCGGCTCGGCAAGAAGCAGCTCGGCGACGCCATCACCGACGCCGTCCAGGCGGACCTGCGCACGGTGACGCCGACGGTCGACCGGATCCTGGTGGTCGCCTCGGCCGAGGACGTCCCCTTCCAGCGGGTCCACGACCTGCGGATCCTCCTCTACGACGCCACCGCGACCGGTGGCTCCGAACCGCTGGCCTACTTCGACGTACGGCCCGAGACCGGCGCCGAGACGGCGCTGATCTGCGGGGAGCTGTACCGCCGGGGCGAGGGGTGGAAGTTCCGCGCGCTCGGCGAGGGCTACTCCAACGGGCTGGTGGGCCTGGCGACCGACCACGGGATCTCCGTCGACGAGAACGCCGGCGAGAGCCCCGCCGAGGCCGCGGCGGCCACCGGCCCCACCGCGGAACAGACGGCGGCGATGGCCCCGCCCACCCAGGCCCCGCCGGCCGTCCAGCCCGCCTACGGGTACCCGCAGCCGGTGTCCCCGGTCCCGGTGCCGGGTCCGGGCGGCGATCCGACCTTCCGGCTGCCGGTGCAGGGTCCGCAGTTCATCCGCCACTGACGGCGCCCCCGGTGGGTGGGGCCTCCGGTGGGGCCCCGGGTGGGGCCTCCGGTCAGCTCTTGCTGCTCTTGTAGCCCCGCCCCCACTGGAGCCCCCAGCCGTACAGCCGGTCCAGCTCGGCCTGGAACCCGTACACGAACTTCACCTCGCGCCGCACGACGAGCTCGCCCTTGACCTTCTCCAGGGAGACGACCGCGCAGGAGCGGGCCTGCGGCTGCCGCTCGTCCAGCGGGATCTCGATCCGCGGCCCGGTGACGGGGAACAGGGTCACCATGGCGTGCGTCCGGTCGAAGGCCGGGGTCTGGTCGTAGATGTAGACGAAGACGAGCAGCCGCTTGATCTCGTCGGCGTGGTCGAGGTTGACGTACAGGGTCTCCCCGGACGCCGAGCCGAACCGGTCGTCCCCGCTGAGCTTGACGAACGGCGGGTCGTTGAGGTCGCCCAGCAGGTTCCCCAGCGGCTGTACGGCGCCCCGCGTGCCGTCGGTCAGCTCGTACAGGCAGCCCATGTCGAGGTCGACGTTGACCATGCCCTGGGTGTGCGCCTGCACCATGTCGGGCTTGAACAGCTTGAACGGGTGCCGGAAGAGCTGGCCGCTCTGGCCGGAGCGGCCGCCGATGTCCGAGGTGCGCATGCGCCAGGACAGGTTGACGCGCAGATTGCCGTGCACGGCCCCCTGTTTGGTGAGCGACACCGTCGAATGTCGCTTGGTCAGCTCGATCGCGTTCGACGAGGCGCTGCCCGACTGGAACTGCACGGCCCGGCTGCCCAGAATGCCGTCGAAGAATCCCATCCCCTACCCCCCTGATCCCCTGATCCCCTGGTCCCCCGGCCCTTTGGCCGTGTGGCCGTTCGTCCCGCATGCGGAAGCGGGGCGGCCCGCCGGGTCCGTGGACCCTCCGGGCCGCCCCGCAATGGAGCGTTCCGCATTACCGCCGCGGTCATGCCTCGGCGGCGGAACCCTCCAGTTCCAGGCGCTTGTTGCGGCGCACCGAGGACCAGAAGGACCAGGCGATGAGCAGCACGCCGACGAGGCCGGTGATGACCTCGTGGATCTCGTACTGGATGGTGACGAGCAGGATCACGGCGAGCGCGCCGATGGCGTAGTGCGCGCCGTGCTCCAGGTAGACGTAGTCGTCGAGGGTGCCCTGGCGGACCAGGTAGACCGTCAGCGACCGGACGTACATGGCACCGATGCCGAGGCCGAGGGCCATGAGCACGATGTCGTTGGTGATGGCGAAGGCGCCGATGACCCCGTCGAAGGAGAAGGAGGCGTCGAGGACTTCGAGGTAGAGGAACATGAAGAAGGCGGCCTTGCCGGCCATGGCGACGGCCGAGACGGGCTTGCCGGTCTTCTTGGCCGCTTCCTCGGCCTCGTGTTCGGCCTCCTCCTCTTCCTCCAGCTTGTTCTCGAAGTAGCCGGAGAGGCCGCCGACGACCATGTAGGTGATCAGGCCGAGGATGCCGGAGATGAGGACGGTCTGCGCCTTGTCCACGTGGGCGCCACCGTGCTGGTGGGCCTGGGTGGCGAAGGTCATCGAGGTGACGGCCAGGACGATCAGCGCGATGCACGCGGACAGCATGTCGATCTTGCCGAGCTTGGCGAGCGGACGCTCGAGCCAGGCGAGCCACTTGATGTCGCGGTCCTCGAAGATGAAGTCGAGGAAGATCATCAGCAGGAACATGCCACCGAAGGCCGCGATGGCCGGGTGGGCGTCCGTGACGAGCTGCTTGTACATGTCCTTGTCCCGAAGGGCCAGCTCGACCGCTTCGATGGGACCGATCTTGGCGCTGATCGCGACGATCACGACGGGGAAGACCAGTCGCATGCCGAAGACCGCGATGAGGACACCGATGGTGAGGAAGATCTTCTGCCAGAAGGCATTCATCTTCTTCAGGATTCCGGCGTTGACCACCGCGTTGTCGAAGGACAGCGAGATCTCGAGGATGGACAGGATCGCCACGATCCCGAAGGCCTCCCACCCCCCGTAGAACACCGCTGCGACCAGACCGAGCGCAGTGACTGCGAACGACCAGCCGAAGGTTTTGAGAACCACTGGCACCCCATCGTGTTGTACGGCTTTACGAAACGTTGACCCCGAAGTCTAGAGCGATGCCTCGGAGCCCCGACGCGTACCCCTGCCCCACCGCCCGGAACTTCCATTCACCCCCGTACCGGTAGACCTCGCCGAAGATCATCGCGGTCTCGCTGGAGGCGTCCTCGGAGAGGTCGTAGCGGGCCAGTTCCTGGCCGTCCGCCTGGTTCACCACGCGGATGAAGGCATTGCTGACCTGGCCGAAGCTCTGCCGGCGGGAGTCCGCCTCGTGGATCGAGACCGGGAAGACGATCTTGTCCACGCGCTCCGGCACCTTGGTGAGGTCGATGATGATCGACTCGTCGTCCCCGTCACCCTCGCCGGTGAGGTTGTCCCCCGTGTGTTCGACGGAGCCCTCGGGGCTCTTGAGGTTGTTGTAGAAGACGAAGTACTCGTCCCCGAGCACCCGGCCGCTGTTGCACAGCAGCGCACTGGCGTCGAGGTCGAAGTCCGCCCCGGTCGTCGAGCGCGCGTCCCATCCGAGACCGATCAGAACCCTGGTCAGGTTCGGTGCGGCCTTGGAGAGGGAGACATTGCCCCCCTTGGCGAGTGTGACGCCCATGTTGTGGTCCTCCCCGGACGACGGTGTGGTGGTGGCAAAGCCGGTCCGGCGCCGTACACACAGTGCACGGCGCCGGACGGATGACTGCTCTCAGGCTCAGACGTTGACGCCGAAGTCCTGCGCGATGCCGCGCAGGCCCGAGGCGTAGCCCTGGCCGATGGCGCGGAACTTCCACTCCGCGCCGTTGCGGTAGAGCTCGCCGAAGACCATGGCGGTCTCGGTCGATGCGTCCTCGGAGAGGTCGTAGCGGGCGAGCTCGGTGTTGTCGGCCTGGTTCACGACGCGGATGTACGCGTTGCGGACCTGGCCGAAGCTCTGCTGGCGGCTCTCGGCCTCGTAGATCGAGACCGGGAAGACGATCTTGGCGACGTCGGCCGGGACACCGGCGAGGTTGACCTTGATCGCCTCGTCGTCGCCCTCGCCCTCACCGGTGGTGTTGTCACCGGTGTGCTCCACCGAGCCGTCGGGGCTCTTCAGGTTGTTGAAGAAGACGAAGTTCGCGTCGCTGGCGACCTTGCCCTGGTCGTTGGTCAGGATCGCGCTGGCGTCGAGGTCGAAGTCGACACCGGTGGTGGTGCGAGCGTCCCAGCCCAGACCGACGATGACCGCCGTCAGGTTAGGCGCGGCCTTGGTCAGCGAGACGTTGCCGCCCTTGCTGAGGCTGACTCCCACGGGTCCTCCATTGGGTTCTGTGTGGGGCAGTGCCCCGTCGTGCGGTTGCAATGGGATCAACGTTTCGATCCTAGTGACGGGTTCCCGCCCCACAGGGGGTTTTCAGAGGCTGTCGAGCGCCTTGATGTACTCGTTCAGGTCACGGGCGTCGGGCAGTCCGTTGACGACAGTCCAGCGCACCACGCCGTCCTTGTCGATGATGAAGGTGCCCCGGACCGCGCAGCCCTTCTCCTCGTCGAAGACGCCGTACGCGCGGGAGGTCTCCCCGTGCGGCCAGAAGTCCGACAGCAGCGGGTAGTCCAGGCCCTCCTGCTCCCCGAAGACCCGCAGGGTCGGAACGGAGTCGTTGGAGACCGCGAGGAGCTGCACGTCGTCGTTCTGGAAGCGCGGCAGCTGGTCGCGCAGCTCGCAGAGCTCGCCGGTGCAGACGCCGGTGAAGGCGAACGGGTAGAAGAGCAGTACCACTGCCTTCTCCCCCCGGAAGTCGGAGAGCCGCACGGTCGCACCGTGGTTGTCCTTGAGCTCGAAGTCCGGGGCCTTGTCGCCGACCTCGATCGCCATCTCTCGCATCCCTTCGTTCCTGCATCCACGCATTGGACTGTTCGGGTGAGGCAAAGCCTAGGCCACCCCTTCGGGGCGCCCAGGGCCGGGAACGCACACACCCCGCCGACCGGTGTCACCTGGTCGGCGGGGTGTGGAAGCGTGTCCGCTCGGCAGCGGGCGCGGCTCAGCGCTTGGACTTGGCGGCGGTCTTGGGCGTCACCAGCTTGGTGGCGGCCCACTCCTTGCCGACACTGATGCTCCTGGTCTGCGAAAGGCCGGCGGTCTCGGCGGCCTCGCTGATGTCGCTGGCCTCGACGTAGCCGGGGCGGCCCGTCTTGGGGGTCAGCAGCAGGATCAGTGCGCCGTCCTCGACCAGCTCTGTGGCGTCGACCAGCGTGTCAGTCAGATCGCCGTCTTCCTCCCGGAACCAGAGCAGCACCGCGTCGGCAACGTCGTCGTACTCCTCGTCGACGAGGTCGTTGCTGATGTGGTCCTGAATGGACTCACGGAATTCCTGATCGACGTCGTCGTCGTAGCCGATCTCCTGGACCACCTGTTCGGACTGGAAACCCAGCCGGGCGGCCAGGCTCTCCGCGTGGTCCGCGGTCGCGCTCACGGGGTGCCTCCTGCTCATGTTCGGTGAATGTCTTCGGCGGCGCGCGTACGCGCAGCATTGGGCGTAGTCCACACGGGCGCGGCGGATCGCGCAAGTACCCGGCCGCCGAGACCGTCGAAACGGTGACGATTGCGGCCGTCTCGCCGCAACTTTCAGCCTTCCCGTGTGCACCTCTGGTGATTCATCCCACACCATTCCAGCTCGTTCGGCATCATCGGCAACGCTTGAGGGCTTTCCTACCTGTTTGAGGGACGAACGGCCCTACGGAGGTGATGACCGGCTGGGGCGTAGGGTTGCGATTTGGCCGCGACCGCCAACGATCCCACCATTGTCCTCCCCATGTGTTCCCTGCCGGCTCCAGGGATTACCCGGTGGTAAAGATGACGATTTCGACCGAGCGTAAGACCATGGGAGGCGGCGAACCCAAGGCACGACTCCCCCGACAGCGAAGGAACAGCGTGGCTTCCGCATCCGATCGCAATCCGATCATCATTGGCGGCCTCCCGAGTCAGGTCCCGGACTTCGATCCGGAGGAGACGCAGGAGTGGCTCGACTCCCTGGACGCAGCGGTCGACGAGCGGGGCCGTGAGCGCGCCCGCTATCTGATGCTGCGGCTGATCGAGCGGGCCCGCGAGAAGCGCGTGGCCGTTCCCGAGATGCGCAGCACGGACTACGTCAACACGATCGCCACCAAGGACGAGCCGTTCTTCCCCGGCAACGAGGAGATCGAGCGCAAGGTCCTGAACGCCACCCGGTGGAACGCGGCCGTCATGGTCTCGCGCGCCCAGCGTCCCGGGATCGGCGTCGGCGGCCACATCGCCACCTTCGCCTCCTCCGCCTCCCTCTACGACGTGGGCTTCAACCACTTCTTCCGGGGCAAGGACGAGGGCGACGGCGGCGACCAGATCTTCTTCCAGGGCCACGCCTCTCCCGGTATCTACGCCCGCGCCTACCTCCTGGACCGGCTTTCCGAGCAGCAGCTCGACGCGTTCCGCCAGGAGAAGTCGAAGGCCCCGTACGGCCTTTCGAGTTACCCGCACCCGCGGCTGATGCCGGACTTCTGGGAGTTCCCGACCGTCTCGATGGGTCTCGGCCCGCTCGGTGCGATCTACCAGGCCCGGATGAACCGGTACATGGAGGCGCGCGGGATCGCGGACACCTCCAAGTCCCACGTATGGGCGTATCTCGGCGACGGCGAGATGGACGAGCCGGAGTCGCTCGGCCAGCTGTCCATCGCCGCCCGCGAGGGCCTGGACAACCTGACCTTCGTCGTCAACTGCAACCTCCAGCGCCTCGACGGCCCGGTGCGCGGCAACGGCAAGATCATCCAGGAGCTGGAGTCGATCTTCCGCGGCGCCGGCTGGAACGTCATCAAGCTGATCTGGGACCGCTCCTGGGACCCGCTGCTGGCCCAGGACCGCGACGGCATCCTGGTCAACAAGATGAACTCCACCCCGGACGGGCAGTTCCAGACGTACGCCACCGAGTCGGGCGCGTACATCCGCGAGCACTTCTTCGGCGGCGACCAGCGGCTGCGCGCGATGGTCGAGAACATGACCGACTACCAGATCCAGCACCTGGGCCGCGGCGGCCACGACCACAAGAAGGTCTACGCGGCGTACGCGGCGGCCAAGGCCCACAAGGGCCAGCCGACGGTGATCCTGGCGCAGACGGTCAAGGGCTGGACGCTCGGCCCGAACTTCGAGGGCCGCAACGCGACGCACCAGATGAAGAAGCTGACGGTCGACGACCTCAAGCGCTTCCGCGACCGCCTGCACATCCCGATCACGGACGCGCAGCTGGAGAGCGGCGCCCCGCCGTACTACCACCCGGGCCGCAACTCGCCCGAGATCCAGTACATGCACGACCAGCGCAGCGCGCACGGCGGCTACGTGCCGACCCGTGTGGTGCGCGCGAAGCCGCTGGAGCTGCCGGGCGACGCGACCTACGCGGCCGCCAAGAAGGGCTCGGGCCAGCAGTCGATCGCCACCACGATGGCCTTCGTCCGCATCCTGAAGGACCTGATGCGGGACAAGGAGATCGGCAAGCGGTTCGTGCTGATCGCGCCCGACGAGTACCGCACCTTCGGCATGGACGCCTTCTTCCCGAGCGCCAAGATCTACAACCCGCTGGGGCAGCAGTACGAGGCGGTCGACCGCGACCTGCTGCTGGCGTACAAGGAGTCGCCGACCGGCCAGATGCTGCACGACGGCATCTCGGAGGCGGGCTGCACGGCCTCGCTGATCGCCGCGGGTTCGGCGTACGCGACGCACGGCGAGCCGCTCATCCCGGTCTACGTCTTCTACTCGATGTTCGGTTTCCAGCGCACCGGTGACCAGTTCTGGCAGATGGCCGACCAGCTGGCGCGCGGTTTCGTCCTGGGCGCGACCGCGGGACGGACCACCCTCACGGGTGAGGGCCTCCAGCACGCCGACGGTCACTCCCAGCTGCTGGCTTCGACCAACCCGGGCTGCGTCGCGTACGACCCGGCCTACGGCTACGAGATCGCGCACATCGTCAAGGACGGTCTGCGGCGGATGTACGGGCCCGAGGCCGAGGACGTCTTCTACTACCTGACCGTCTACAACGAGCCGATCCAGCACCCGGCCGAGCCGGCGGACGTCGACGTGGACGGGATCCTCAAGGGCATCCACCGGGTGTCGCAGGGCACTGCCGGCACCATCGGGGCGCAGCTCCTGGCCTCGGGTGTGGCGGTGCCGTGGGCGCTGGAGGCGCAGCGGATCCTCGCCGAGGACTGGAACGTCAGGGCGGACGTCTGGTCGGCGACCTCCTGGAACGAGCTGCGGCGCGAGGCCGTCGACGTGGAGCGGCACAACCTGCTCCACCCGGAGGAGGACCAGCGCGTTCCGTACGTGACGCGGAAGCTGTCGGGTGCCCAGGGGCCGTTCGTGGCGGTCTCGGACTGGATGCGGGCGGTTCCGGACCAGATCTCGCGGTGGGTGCCCGGCCCGTACACCTCGCTGGGCGCGGACGGCTTCGGCTTCGCGGACACGCGCGGTGCGGCCCGGCGCTTCTTCCACATCGACGCGCAGTCGGTGGTCCTGGCGACGCTCACCGAGCTCGCCAAGACCGGTCAGGTCGACCGTTCGGTGCTGAAGCAGGCCGTCGACCGGTACCAGCTGCTGGACGTCGCGGCGGCGGACCCGGGCGCGGCGGGCGGCGACGCGTAGCCGTCACCCTTGCGTGGGGCGCCGGGACACCTTGTCCCAGCGCCCCTTACGCGTTCTTTACGATGCGGGCATGAAGGAACCATCCCGCCAGCTGCTGTGGGAGCGGCGGAGCCAGACCCCGCTGCTCCTCCTCGCCATGGCCTTCGCCGTGGCGTACGCCGTGCCGATCGTCCTGCCCGACGCGAGCGCCGACGTGCACCGGGCGTGCACCCACGTGGAGTGGGTGGTGTGGGGGGCCTTCGCCCTCGACTACCTCGTACGGCTCGGCCTCTCGGCGGACCGCAGGCACTTCGTACGGACGCACTGGCTGGACCTGGCCGCCGTGGTGCTGCCGCTCGTGCAGCCGCTGCGGCTGCTGCGGCTGGTCGCCACGTTGATGCTGGTGGGCCGGCGGGCCCGGATGGCTCCGCAGATCCAGCTGACGACCTACGTGGCCGGGGCCGTCGTGGGTCTGCTGATGTTCGGCTCGCTGGCGGTGCTGAGCGTGGAGCGCGACGCCCCCGACGGGAACATCAAGAACCTGGGCGACGCCGTGTGGTGGTCCTTCACCACCATGACGACGGTCGGATACGGGGACCACTCCCCCACCACCGGCCTCGGCCGGGTGCTCGCCGTCGGCCTGATGCTGTCCGGGATCGCCCTGCTCGGTGTGGTGACCGCCAACATCGCCGCCTGGTTCATCGCCCGTTTCGAGCGCGACGACCAGGTGGAACGGCTTCAGCTGGCGGCCATCCAGGAACTCCAGGCAGAGGTACGGGCGCTGCGCGGCGAGGTCGCCCGGCTGGGCGGCGTGGCGGCCGAGGCCCCGGCCACCACGCCCCCCACGCCGCGGGAGGCTAGCTCTCCCACACCTTGAACGCCCGCACCTGGTAGGGCGACTGGGGCAGCCAGACCCCGTCGCCCGGGTAGGTCTGGAACTCGCCCGTCTCCGCGCAGACGTCCGACTGGTAGGTGGTCACCGGGCGCCCGGTGCGGTTGGTGAGCGACTGGGCGGTGGTCCCGGCCGGCAGCGCGGTGCAGCTGTTGACGTCCAGGGTGCTCAGCTCGTGGGTCTGCCGGGCGCCCTTGAAGTCCGGTTTCGCCCACAGGCACAGCTGCCCGGTCGCACAGGCCCCGAGGGCCGGCGGGCCCGCCGCGTGGGCCGTGGTGGCCGTACTCGGGATGAGGGCGGTCAGGGCGAGGACGGTCGCGGCGAGGACGGTGCTCACGCGGGTGGTGCTCAGGCGGGTGGCGCTCACGCGGGTGGTGCTCACGCGGGTGGTGTTACACGTACGCATGACGGGTCAACTCCTTGTGGACGGCGGGCGCCCGGACCGTTTCCGGGGCTCCGCCGACACCACGCTGACCTGCGGCGACGGGCGGGCGGAAGAGGCCCGGGAGGGGTCCACCCGGATAGGCGAGGTCCCGGCGCCGACCCTCCGGCAGGGCTGTCGTACGCACGGAGTTGACGCTTCCGCAGTCCCTCGGACCGGGCCCGCACCGGCCCCCGTACGAGGTGCGTGGGCCGGACGGGGGAACCCCGAACGTGTCATGCGCGAGCGGACGTGCGAACCCTCCGAAGGCGGCGGCCGGCTCTTCGCAAACGGCTTAACGGGACGGTCGCCGCGGCGCCGCGCACCGGTACTCTGACCGCCCACTCGGCGTCAGAGAGGAGCCCCCCGGTGAGGACCGACGAGCGGTCGGCGCCGCCCGCGCCGGTGGCCGGACTGCGCGAACGCAAGAAGCGGCGCACCCGGAGCGCGCTGCTGCGCGCGGCACTCCTGCTCTTCATCTCCCAGGGGTACGACCACACCACCGTCGACGAGATCACCGACGCCGTGGACGTGTCCCAGCGCACCTTCTTCCGCTACTTCGCCAACAAGGAGGAGGTCGCCTTCGCCGTCCAGGACCTGGTCGAGTCGCACTTCCTCGCCGAACTGCACGCCCGGCCGGCCGCCGAGTGCCCCCTCGAAGCCATGCGCGGCGCCGCGCTCGCCGCCTGGGACGGCGTCGAGGAGGCCATCTCCGAGGTGGTCCCCGTCGACCTCTACATGCGCAGCTACCGGCTGATCGAGTCCACCCCGGCCCTGCTCGCCTTGCACCTGCGCCGCTCCACCGAACTGGAGGAGCGGATCTCCCGGCTGATCGCCGCCCGCGAGGGACTGGACGTGGACGCCGATCCGCGGCCGCGGGTGGCCGTCGCCGCGTTCTGCGGGGTGATGCGGCTCACCGGGCGGCTCTGGGGGCAGGGCGAGGACACCAGCGTGGCCGCGATCCGGCGGATGACCGAGGCGTACCTCGACCGGATCGGCCCTGCGCTGGCCGCGCAATGGCGCCCGCCGGCCGACGCCGACCGGGTGCGCGCGGGCTGACCCGGGGGCCCCGCGCCGCGCCTCACACCGTCCCACGGTCGGGCGTGAGGCGCGTCACCCGGCGCGCTCGGCAGGGAAGGCGTCTCATACGCTGGTCACAGTGAACGTGCCCGGCCTTGCCCACCCCACCGCTTTCGGCGCCGACCCGCGCCCTGCCACCCTGCGCACCCTGCTCGCGCTGGCGGTGGTCTTCATCCTGCTGGCGACCACCGGCTGGACGGCCGTGCACCGCCCCGAGGGGGGCACCCCGCTGCGGGCCACCGCGCTCGCCGCCTGGGCCAAGGCCCGGATCGACGGCCGCCCCGTGCCGCCCGCGGACGCCCCCGTACGGACGGTGGCCCGCTTCTTCGCCGGGCTCGACGGCGCCCAGCGCGCCCGGCTCGCCGAGGGCTACCCCCTCGTCGTCGGCAACCTCGACGGGGTCCCCGTAGCCACCCGCTACCAGGCCAACCTGCACGGTCTGGAGCAGGCCGGCCGGGTCGAGGAGGCCCGCAGCGGGGACGTGGCCCTGACCCCGGCCGACCGCGCCATGGCCACCCGCCGTTCCCACCGCTTCGCCTCGCTCGCCACCCCCGGCCGGCAGATCCTCGCCTTCGACCCCACCGGCGGCGGCCGCGTGGCCGAGGTCTTCGGCGACCTCGACCGGGCCCGCCGGGTCTCGGTGATCGTCCCCGGTGTCGACACCGACGCGATCACCTTCGAGCGCACCCAGCGCCGCCTGACCTCCCCCGTCGGGATGGCCGAGTCCCTGTACGCGGCCGAGCGCGCGGCCGAGCCGGACAGGCGTACGGCGGTCATCGCGTGGGCCGGCTACACCGCGCCCACCGGGGTCGGCATGGACGCGGCCACCGGCCGCATGGCCGTCGACGGCGCGGTCCGGCTGAAGTCGCTGACGGTGGCCCTGCCCGGGGACGCGGACGTGGCGCTGTTCTGCCACAGCTACGGATCGGTGGTGTGCGGGGTCGCCGCGCACGAGCTGCCCGACCGGGTGACGGACGTGGTGGTGGCGGGCAGCCCGGGCATGCGGGCGGAAAACGTCGACGGGCTGCGCACCTCGGCGCGGGTCTGGGCCACGCGGGACGAGGGCGACTGGATCGCGGACGTACCGCACCTGGAGGTCGGCGGAGTGGGCCACGGCGCCGATCCGGTGGACCCGGACTTCGGCGCGCGGCTGCTGTCCTCGGCGAGGGCCAAGAGCCACACCGGCTATTTCGCGCCAGAGACGGACTCGCTGGAGAACTTCGCCAGGATCGGAACCGGTGCGTTCGCTTCCGTTGTCTGTGCGACCGGCGACGACGCGTGTCGCGGTGGAATTTCCGGGGCGGACCAGGACTGACGCGCGTAGAGGCGCGAAAAACGGGCTCCGCAGCGAGGGGGACGCGCGGGGGCGGCGCCCTTTACGATGTGGCGCATGGGTGACGTACTGGCCGGAAACCATGCCGTCTGGGAGTTCGACTCGGACTCGGTGCTCATCCGCTTCGCACGGGGGATAAGAACGCCGAGGCTGCCAAGGCTCTTTCACGCGCTGGGCGCACGCCGGATCCCCCTGGAAGCGGTGTCGGGGGTGACCGTGACCGCCGGGAAGCGGGACACGGTGGTGCTCCGTGTCCTTCCCCGGGCGGGCGCGGATCCGCTGATGGAGGCCGCCGCCGGGCAGCTGAAGGAGAACTGCGACCCGTACCGGCTGGTGCTGCCGGGCGAGCGGGCGCCGCACGCCGAGGCGTTCGCCGACGCCCTGCGCTCCCGGCTCGGGCCGGATGCCGCCGAGCCGGCGACGCGCTTCCTGGTCGGCGTGCCACAGCCGCCGGTCCAGCTGAAGGCGTACGACGCCCGGGTGGAGTTCGACGGCTCGGCCGTCACCTTCCGGTGGTCCCGTACGGGCGCCACCAGCACCAAATGGAAGGCGTGCGACCAGCGTTACCCCCTCTCCGCCCTCACCGGCGTGGAGTGGCGCTCCCCCGCGGGCCCGGGCGGCCACCTGCGGCTGCTGCTGCGGGACGCGAGCGGGGACCCGCGCCCGGACCACGACCTCGCGGCGGCCGTCTTCGGCGTGGGGTACGGGGCGGTGCACGAGTCGCTGCCGTTCGCCGCGGCCGTGCTCGCCGCCGTGCGCGCCCGCGCGTCGGTTGCCGCGGTTCCCCGTGCCCGCTCGGGCGACGACCGGCTGCGGCACCTGAGCGAGCTTCACAGCGCGGGCCTGCTGACCGACACCGAGTACGCGGCGCTGCGGGACCGCTTCGCCGCGGAGGCGTAGCCGCTGCGCGGAGCCGGTCCCCGCCCCGCCCTTTCACCGTTTCCCCGGGGCTCCGCCCCGGACCCCGGTCCTCAAACGCCGGACGGGCTGGACTTCCAGCCTCGCCGGCGTTTGAGGCGCGGGGACTGGGGCGGAGCCCCAGCAGCGGCGCCGCACATGGAAACGTTCAGGCCTCCCGGGCCGCCGAGGTGGAGCTCATGTCCGGGTAGCGGTCTCCCGTGACCTGAGCGGCGATCGGGTCCAGCAGGGCCAGCTGCGCCGGTGTCAGGGTGATCCGGGTGGCCGCGGTGTTCTCGCGCAGGCGGCCCGGCTTGCGGGTGCCCGGGATCGGGACCACCGTCAGGCCGTGCACCTGGGCCCGCTGCTGCACCCAGGCCAGGGCGACCTGCGCCGGGCTCGCCCCCAGCTCCTGCGCGATCTCCCGCACCGGGGCCAGCAGCGCCCCGTTCGCCTTCGCGTTGTCGCCGGTGAACCGCGGCTGGTGGCGCCGGAAGTCTCCCTCCGAGAGGTCCGCGGAGGCGTCCGCGAAGGCCCCCGTCAAGAAGCCCCGGCCGAGCGGGGAGTACGGCACGAAGGCCACGCCCAGCTCGGCCGCCGCGCCCACCGCGCTGCGCTCCACGTCCCGGCTGAACAGCGACCACTCCGACTGGAGCGCCGCGATCGGGTGCACGGCGTGCGCCTCGCGCAGCTCCGCGCCGGTGACCTCGCTGAGCCCGAGGTGGCGCACCTTCCCCTCCCGCACCAGCTCCGCCATGGCGCCGACCGACTCGGCGAGCGGCACGGCCGGGTCGCGCCGGTGCATGTAGTACAGGTCGATGACGTCCACGCCGAGCCGGCGCAGGCTGTCCTCGACGGCCTGGCGGAGGTACCCGCGGTCGTTGCGGACGCCCCGGTAGACGGGGTCGTCGGTGCGCTCTATGGCGAACTTCGTCGCCAGGGTGATCTCGTCCCGGTGCGCGGCCACGAACGGGGCGAGGAACTCCTCGTTGCGCCCCCGCCCGTAGACGTCCGCGGTGTCGAAGAGGGTGACCCCGGCGGCCAGCGCCGCGTCCAGGGTCTCCCGGGCGGCCGCCTCGTCGGTGTCGCCGTAGAACTCGCTCATGCCCATGCAGCCGAGGCCCTGGACGCCGACCAGCGGGCCGCCCTTGCCGAGTTCGGCCTGTTCGAGCTTCTTGGGTTCCGTCATGACCGTGCCTTCCCCGAGTAGATGCCGATCTTGTAGTCCAGAACGGCGAGTGCGTCGCCCAGCTCCGCGATCCTGGCCCGCACATCGCGTCGCGTCCGCTCCAGCAGCTCGCGGCGCTCCTCGACGGTGTGCTCGCCCTCGCGGACCAGTTCGGCGTACCGGACCATGTCCGCCACCGACATCCCGGTGGCGCGCAGCTTGCCCACGAAGGCCAGCCACTCCAGGTCCTTGTCGGTGAACCGCCGCTGTCCCGAGTGCGAGCGGTCCACGTGCGGCATCAGGCCGATCCGCTCGTACCAGCGCAGGGTGTGCTGGGTCAGACCGGTCCGGGCCTCGACCTCGCTGATCGTGTACCGCGTCTGCGTCAGGCTCTGGCTCATGGCCCCACGCTAAAACCCTGGAGTGCACTCCAAGCAAGTAGGCTCGGCGGCATGGAGAGCGCTCAGACCCTGGAAAGCCTGCGGATCATCGAGACCTGGCCGGTGGGCACGGCCGCGGCGGCCGTCGTACGCGCCGACGGGAGCCTGGCCGGTTCCCACGGGCCCGTCGACCACCGCTTCGCCCTGGCCTCGGTCACCAAGCCGCTCACCGCGTACGCCGCCCTCGTCGCGTACGAGGAAGGGGCCATCGAGCTGGACGAGCCGGCCGGGCCCGAGGGGTCGACGGTCCGTCACCTGCTCGCGCACACCAGTGGCCTGGCCTTCGACGAGCACCGTGTGACGGCCCCGCCCGGGGAGCGCCGGCTGTACTCGAACGCCGGTTTCGAGGTGCTCGGCGACCACATCTCCAAGGCCACCGGAATCCCCTTCGCGGAGTACCTGCACCAGGCGCTCTTCGAGCCGCTGGGCATGGCCTCGACCACCCTGGAGGGCTCGCCCGCCAAGGACGGCGTCTCCACCGTCTCCGACCTCCTGCGCTTCGCCGCCGAACTCCAGGCGCCCCGGCTGCTGGACGTGCGCACGGTCGCGGAGGCCACCTCCGTCGTCCACCCCGGGCTCAAGGGCGTCCTGCCGGGTTACGGGCACCAGTCCCCCAACGACTGGGGGCTCGGCCTGGAGATCCGCGACGGCAAGTCCCCGCACTGGACGGGCACCACGTCCTCGCCCCGCACCTTCGGGCACTTCGGCCAGGCCGGCACCTTCCTGTGGGTGGACCCGGACGCGCGCGCCGCGTGCGTGGTGTTGACGGACCGCACCTTCGGCCCGTGGGCGGCCCAGGCCTGGACCCCGTTCACCGACGCGGTCCTGGCCGAGCTGCGCTCGCGCTGAGCCCTGCCCGTGACGGCCCTGTCCCTGACAGGACCTAGGCGGGCAGCTCCCAGATCAGCAGCTCCCCGGGGGATCCGGCGGTGATCTCCAGGTCCCGCTCGGCGGTGATCCGTACCGAGTCCCCGGGGCCCAGTTCGGCCCCGTCCAGCCGCAGGTCCCCGCGTACCACGTGCAGGTACACCCGCTCCGCCGCCGGTACGGCGACCCGCTCGCCCGCGCCGGGCCGCCGGACGTGCAGGACGGCGCCGGCCGCCGGGACCTCGTAGGGCGTGCCGTCGGCGATGCCCGTGACCACCTCGTACGAGGGCTCGCCGCCCGCGGTGAGCGGCGCGAGCCACATCTGCACGAACCGCAGCGGCACCTCGCCGTCGTTGCGTTCCACGTGCCGCGCCCCGGATCCGGCGCTGAGCCGCTGGACGTCCCCGGGCCGGACCAGGCCCTTCTCGCCGGTGCTGTCCTGGTGGGTGAGCTCGCCCTCGACCACCCAGGTCACGATCTCGGTGTGGCTGTGCGGGTGCTCGTCGAAGCCGGCGCCCGCGGCGAGCAACTCCTCGTTGCAGGCCAGGACGGGACCGAAGCGCAGATTGTCCGGGTCGTAGAAGGACCCGAAGGAGAAGGCGTGCCGGGTGGTGATCCCGGCGGGCAGGTCCCCGCCCTCGTACCGGTCGGCGGCTCGGCGTACATCAATCATGGGGGTCACCGTAGCCGCCGGCCGTGAAACGGGAACGGGACCGGACTCCGCACAGCCTTCCCGATAAGGCAGTCTTGTCCCGTGCCCCAACCCGAACGTGAGCATTCGCCCGCCACCCACGCCGCGCATCCCGCTCCGGCCCATCCGCACGCCGCGACGCTGCGCCGACTGGAGAAGTCCTCCGGCCGGCTCGCGGCCAACGCGATCGCGCGGATGGACGAGACCCTGCCGTGGTACCGGGCGATGCCCCCGGAGAACCGGTCCTGGATCGGCCTGGTCGCCCAGGCCGGCATCGCCGCGTTCACGGAGTGGTTCCGGCACCCGGAGACCCCGCAGGCGATCTCCACCGACGTCTTCGGGACGGCTCCGCGCGAGCTGACCCGGGCTATCACCCTGCGCCAGACCGTCGAGATGGTCCGCACCACGATCGAGGTCATGGAGACCGCGATCGAGGAGGTGGCGGCCCCGGGCGACGAGCAGATCCTGCGCGAGGCGCTGCTCGTGTACGCCCGGGAGATCGCCTTCGCGACCGCCCAGGTGTACGCGCAGGCCGCCGAGGCGCGCGGGGCGTGGGACGCCAGGCTGGAGTCGCTGGTCGTCAATGCGGTGCTGTCCGGTGAGGCCGACGAGGGCGCGCTGTCCCGGGCGGCGGCGCTGGGCTGGAACTCCCCGGAGCACGTGTGCGTGGTGCTCGGCACCGCGCCGGAGGGGGACAGCGAGCTGACGGTGGAGGCGATCCGCCGGGCGGCCCGCCACCACAAGCTCCAGGTCCTCACCGGTGTACTGGGGGACCGTCTGGTCGTCATCGCGGGCGGCAGCGACAATCCGATGCAGGTCGCCAAGTCCCTGATCGGGCCCTTCGCGGCCGGTCCGGTGGTGGCCGGCCCGGTGGTGTCCGACCTGCTCAACGCGACGAAGTCGGCGCAGGCCGCGGCCGCCGGACTGAAGGCCTGCACGGCCTGGCAGGATGCTCCGCGACCGGTCCTGGCGGACGATCTCCTGCCGGAACGGGCCATCGCCTCGGATCCCGCAGCCAGGGAACAACTGGTGGAGGAGATCTACAGACCGCTGGAAGAGGCGGGGTCGGCGCTGCTGGAGACCCTGAGCGTCTATCTGGAGCAGGCGAGCAGCCTCGAAGGGGCCGCACGGATGCTTTTCGTGCACCCCAACACGGTGCGCTACCGGCTGCGACGTGTGACCGACGTCACGGGATGGTCTCCTTCTGATGTCCGCTCGGCGTTCACGCTGCGGATCGCCCTGATCCTGGGGCGTCTGGCCGACGGAGATGCTCAGTCCTAGACTTTTGTCGGACATCAACAATTACCCCGACGGTTCTTCGTCCCTGTCCCCACGGGCGGCAGGGACCATCCACAAGAGAGAGTGTGAGGGTGCTCGTACTCGTCGCTCCCGGCCAAGGCGCTCAGACGCCCGGCTTCTTGACTCCCTGGCTCGACCTGCCCGGTGCCGCTGACCGCGTCGCCGCGTGGTCGGACGCCATCGAGCTGGACCTTGCCCACTACGGCACGACCGCCGACGCCGACCAGATCCGTGACACGGCGGTGGCCCAGCCGCTGCTGGTCGCCGCAGGTCTGCTCTCCGCTTCGGCACTGACCACTTCCCTTGAGACCGCGTCCGGCTCCACGGCCTTCGGCGCCGTCGCCGGCCACAGCGTCGGCGAGATCACCGCCGCCGCCATCGCCGGCGTCCTGTCCGAGGCCGACGCGCTGTCGTTCGTCCGGACCCGCGGTCTGGGCATGGCCGAGGCCGCCGCCGTCACCGAGACCGGCATGGCCGCGGTCCTCGGCGGTGACCAGGACGTGGTCGTCGCACACCTGGAGAAGCTGGGTCTGACCCCGGCCAACATCAACGGCGCGGGCCAGATCGTGGCCGCCGGCACCATGGAGCAGATCGCTGCCCTGGAGGCCGAGAAGCCCGAAGGCTCCATGAAGGTCGTCGCCCTCAAGGTCGCGGGTGCCTTCCACACGCACCACATGGCCCCCGCGGTCGCCACGCTGGAGAAGGCCGCCGAGGCCCTCTCCCCGGCCGACCCGGCGCTGAAGTACGTCTCGAACAAGGACGGCCTCGTCGTCGCCACGGGTGCCGACGTCGTCGCCCGCCTGGTCGGCCAGGTCGCGAACCCGGTCCGCTGGGACCTGTGCATGGAGACGTTCGCCGAGCTGGGCGTCACGGGGATCATCGAGCTGTGCCCCGGTGGCACCCTGACGGGTCTGGCCAAGCGCGCGCTGAAGGGCGTACCGAGCGTGGCCCTGAAGACCCCGGACGATCTCGACAAGGCCGCGGCGCTCGTCGCCGAACTGACGGCCTGAGAGAAGGAGCCCACACAGCATGTCCAAGATCAAGCCGGCCAAGGGCTCCCCGTACGCCCGCATCCTCGGCGTCGGTGGCTACCGCCCGACCCGTGTGGTGCCCAACGAGGTCATCCTCGAGACCATCGACTCGTCCGACGAGTGGATCCGCTCCCGCTCCGGCATCGCGACCCGGCACTGGGCCTCGCCCGAGGAGACCGTCGCCGCGATGTCGGTGGAGGCCTCGGGCAAGGCGCTGGCCGATTCCGGTGTCTCCCCGGAGCAGATCGGTGCCGTGATCGTCTCGACGGTCTCGCACTTCAAGCAGACCCCCGCCGTCGCGACCGAGATCGCGCACCGGATCGGCGCGGTCAAGCCCGCCGCCTTCGACATCTCCGCCGGCTGCGCCGGTTTCGGCTACGGCCTGACCCTGGCCAAGGGCATGGTGGTGGAAGGCTCGGCGGAGTACGTCCTGGTCATCGGCGTGGAGCGGCTCTCGGACCTGACCGACCTGGAGGACCGCGCGACGGCCTTCCTGTTCGGTGACGGCGCCGGCGCCGTGGTCGTCGGCCCCTCGGACGAGCCGGCCATCGGCCCCACGGTGTGGGGTTCGGAGGGCGACAAGTCCGACACCATCAAGCAGACCGTGCCGTGGGACGAGTACCTCGGCAAGGACGGCGGCGAGAAGTTTCCGGCCATCACGCAGGAGGGTCAGGCGGTCTTCCGCTGGGCCGTCTTCGAGATGGCCAAGGTGGCCCAGCAGGCGCTCGACGCCGCCGGAATCACCGCGGACGACCTGGACGTCTTCATTCCGCACCAGGCAAACATGCGGATCATCGACTCGATGGTGAAGACTCTCAAGCTGCCGGAGCACGTCACGGTCGCCCGTGACGTGGAGACCACCGGCAACACCTCGGCCGCCTCGATCCCGCTCGCTATGGAGCGGCTCCTGGCGACCGGAGCAGCGAAGAGCGGCGACACCGCGCTCGTCATCGGCTTCGGGGCGGGACTCGTCTACGCCGCGACGGTCGTTACCCTCCCCTAGGGCCGGGATCCACATCCCGGTCTGATTTACCCAGTTACCCACAGAAGGAGCGCCACATGGCCGCCACGCAGGAAGAGATCGTCGCCGGTCTCGCCGAGATCGTCAACGAGATCGCCGGCATCCCCGTCGAGGACGTCGAGATCGACAAGTCCTTCACGGACGACCTGGACGTCGACTCCCTGTCCATGGTCGAGGTCGTCGTCGCCGCCGAAGAGCGCTTCGACGTCAAGATCCCGGACGAGGACGTCAAGAACCTCAAGACGGTCGGCGACGCCGCGAGCTACATCCTGAAGCACCAGGCCTGAGCCTGACGAGCGTTTGTCGCCACCTGGCGGTGGCGCCGTGACAATTCAGCACCCTTGAGACGTGGAGAAAGAATTCCTGTGAGCCCGACCAATCGCACCGTGGTCGTCACCGGTATCGGCGCAACCACTCCGCTGGGTGGCGACAGCGCTTCGACCTGGGAAGGTCTGCTGGCCGGCCGTTCCGGCGTAAAGCCCCTGGAGGGCGAGCGCTTCGCCGAACTCCCGGTCCGGATCGCCGCCCGGGTCGCCGTGGACCCGAGCGAGGTTCTGCCCCGCCCGCTGACCCGCAAGCTGGACCGCTCGGCCCAGTTCGCCCTCATCGCCGCCCGTGAGGCGTGGGCCGATGCCGGCTACACCGCCCCGGCCGGCGAGGACGAGTCCATCGTCCCCGAGCGCCTGGGCACCGTGATCGCCTCCGGTATCGGCGGCGTCACCACCCTGCTCGACCAGTACGACGTACTGAAGGAAAAGGGTGTGCGCCGGGTCTCCCCGCACACCGTCCCCATGCTCATGCCGAACGGCCCGTCGGCCAACGTCGGCCTCGAGGTCAACGCCCGCGCGGGCGTGCACACTCCGGTCAGCGCCTGCGCCTCCGGCGCCGAGGCCATCGGCTACGCCGTCGAGATGATCCGTACCGGCCGCGCCGACGTGGTCGTCGCGGGCGGCACCGAGGCGGCGATCCACCCGCTGCCGATCGCCGCGTTCGCCAACATGATGGCGATGTCCAAGAACAACGAGAACCCCGAGCAGGCCTCGCGCCCGTACGACAAGGCCCGTGACGGCTTCGTACTGGGCGAGGGCGCGGGCGTCGTCGTCCTGGAGTCCGCCGAGCACGCCGCCGCGCGCGGTGCCCGGGTCTACTGCGAGGTGCTGGGCCAGGGTCTGTCCGCGGACAGCCACCACATCGCGCAGCCGGAGCCGACGGGCCGCGGTGTCGCGGCCGCGGTGCAGAACCTGCTCGACAACACGGGTCTCGACCCGGCCGAGCTGGTCCACGTGAACGCGCACGCCACGTCGACCCCGCAGGGTGACACGGCCGAGCTGAAGGCCCTGCGCAAGGTGCTGGGCGACGACCTCGACCACATCGCGATCTCCGCGACCAAGTCGATGACCGGTCACCTGCTGGGTGGCGCGGGTGGTATCGAGACCGTCGCGACCGTGCTGGCGCTCTACCACCGGCTGGCCCCGCCGACGATCAACCTCGACGACCTCGACGAGGACATCGACGCGGACATCGTCCGTGGCGAGCCCCGCAAGCTGCCGGCCGACGGCCCGATCTCCGCGATCAACAACTCCTTCGGCTTCGGCGGCCACAACGTGACCCTGGCGTTCCGAAGCGTCTGAGTTCCGTACGCACGAAGGGCCCCGCACGGCGACTGCCGTGCGGGGCCCTTCGTGTTGGGCCGAAGCTCAAACCACCTGGTGGAGCCAGCGGACCGGGGCGCCCTCGCCCGCGTAGCGGAAGGGCTCCAGTTCGTCGTCCCAGGGCTTGCCGAGCAGCTTGGCGATCTCCGCCTCCAGGTCGGTCTCGCCGCGCGCAGAGCGGGCGAGGGCGGCGCGCAGCCGGTCCTCCGGGATCAGGATGTCGCCGTGCATGCCGGTGACGGCGTGGAAGATGCCGAGCTCCGGGGTGGAGCTGTAGCGCTCGCCCTCGGCGGTCGGACAGGGCTCCGCGGTCACCTCGAAGCGCAACAGGTGCCAGCCACGCAGTGCGGAGGCGAGTTTCGATGCGGTGCCCGCTTCGGCCTGCCAGGAGAACTCGGCTCTCCAGGTGCCCGGGGAGGCGGGCTGTCTGATCCAGTCGAGGTTCACCCGCACCCCGAGCACGCCCGCAACAGCCCATTCCACATGCGGGCAGAGCGCGCGCGGTGCGGAATGCACGTACAGAACTCCACGTGTCGTCACCGGGACCTCCAGTGTGGGACGAGGTCGGGAATAAACTCCAGAAAACGGACAGTATGTGACGTGATGTAATGTAACGGAAATTATTTGACATTGCGCTACGGGACCTGCGGCCGAAACGCCACGGGAAAAAGCTACCGTGCGCCAGGGGTCATGGTGTGACGTACGGTCGCTCCAAGGCCCGTAAACACAGAGCTTTCACTCAGCAGGACCCCCCGAACGATGTGGGGGCGACAAGGAGGCGTCCTTCCGATGCGCACCACCGCTCCGCGCACCCGCGCGCGCCGGACTCTCGCGGGCGCGGGTACGGCGGTCGTGCTGCTGGCCGCGGCGGTCACCGGGTGCAGCTCGGGCGGGTCGCAGGACAGGGGCGAACGCGGGGCCCAGGCGGCGCCGCGCTGGAACACCGCGCCGGCCTCGATCGCGGCGGTGGGCGACTCCATCACACGTGGTTTCGACGCCTGTTCGGTGCTGGCCGACTGCCCGGAAGTCTCCTGGGCCACCGGCAACGACCCCGCGGTCCGCTCCCTCGCCGCGCGGCTCCTCGGGGACACCGAGGCGCCCGCCCGCAGCTGGAACTACGCGGTGACCGGCTCTCGGATGGCGGACCTGCCGGGGCAGCTGGCCGGGGCCGCCGCGCACAAGCCCGACCTGGTCACGGTCATGGTGGGCTCGAACGACGCCTGCCGGCCCACGGCTTCGTCGATGACTCCGGTCGCGGAATTCCGGGCGGGATTCGAGAAGGCCCTCAAGGATCTGCGGGCCGCGTCCCCCGCCTCCCAGGTGTACGTCTCCAGCGTTCCGGACCTCCAACGGCTGTGGGAGCAGGGCAAGGACAGCCCGATGGTCCGGCAGATCTGGAAGCTGGGCATCTGTCAGTCGATGCTCGCCGATCCGCTGTCGGCGGCCTCGGGGGCGACCGCCCGGCGCGAGCAGGTGCGGGCGCGGGTGGTCGAGTACAACGAGGTGCTGCGCGAGGTCTGCGCGAAGGACGAGCTGTGCCGTTACGACGGCGGCGCGGTGTTCCAGTACCCCTTCGCGGCGGATCAGTTGAGCCGCTGGGACTGGTTCCATCCGGGCAAGGACGGGCAGGCACGGCTGGCGGAACTGGCGCACCGCCAGGTGACGGCGGCCGAACCGCCGCGTTGACGCCGGCGTGCACGGAAGGTCCGGGGGCGAGTGTCAGGGCCCGCCCCCGGACCGGCTTTCAGGGGTGATTTCCGGCCATTGCGGTGGTTACGGTGTGTTACGCGATCTCGAGCGCGGCCGTGAGGCGCGTGTCACCGTGCGAGTGGCTCGCGCGGACCTCGTAGGTGCCGCCGATCCGCCGCCAGCCGCGGGCCTGCTCGTCCCAGATCTCGAAGGCCCGGGCGGGCAGGGCGATCTCGGCCTCGACGCTCTCGCCGGGGCCCGCCTCGACGCCCGCGAAGGCGGCCAGCCAGCTCGCCGGGCGCTCGACACCGTCGGAGGCGGAGACGGGCGCCAGGTAGACCTGGACGACCTCGCGGCCGGGCCGGGAGCCGGTGTTGGTCACGCGGACCCGGACCTTGTCGGCGGTGACCTCCAGGGACTCGTAGGCCCAGTCGGTGTAGCCGAGTCCGTGCCCGAAGGGGAAGGCCGGGACGACGGCGTGCTTCTCGTAGGCCCGGTAGCCGATGAAGAGCCCCTCGCGGTACTCCAGTCGCCCCTCGGTGGGGACGACCTCGGTGACGGGCGCGTCGGCGAACCGCGCGGGCCAGGTCGTGGGCAGCCGCCCGCCCGGCTCCGCGTCCCCGAGGAGTACGTCGGCCAGCGCGGCCCCTCCCTCCTGCCCGGGGAACCAGGTCAGCAGCACGGCGGCGACCTCCTCGCGCCACGGGAGTTCCACCGGGGAGCCGGCATTGACGACGACCACGGTGTTCGGGTTGGCGGCGGCCACGGCGCGCACGAGCTCGTCCTGGCGGCCCGGCAGGGTGAGGTCGCGCCGGTCGAAGCCCTCGGACTCCACGCGCTCGGTGGTGGCGACGACCACGACGGCGGTGTCCGCGGCCCGGGCGGCCGCCACGGCCTCGGCGATCAGCTCGTCGGCGTCGCGCTGCGGGCCGAGGTGGAGCAGCGAGAACATGACGGCCTTGAGCGGCAGCGCGGACACGTCGGGGACCTGGTAGGTCAGCGACACCGCCACGGGCTCCCCGGCGGTGAGGTCGATGCGGGCGCGCTCGCTGGGGGCGCCGAAGAAGGCCTCGAAGGGGTCGGCCTCGTTGCCCATCTCCTGGACGCCCTCCCAGAGGGTCCGCCCGCCGACGGCGAGGGCGAAGGCGCCGAGCCCCCGGGTGCCGAAGGCGTGTTCGCCGCTCTCGCGCGGCACGAACGTACCGGAGACCTCGATGCTCGCCATGGTCTCGTACGTGGCGCCCGCGGGCAGGTCGTCGCCGATCCACTGGACCTGGCCGGACGGCAGGCTGCCTTCGCCGAGGACGGCGCCGGAGGCGTCGCGGCAGACGGCGCGGAGCTCGAAGCCCTTGTCGGCGGGGGTGAGTTCGTCGGAGGGGTCGGCGCCGACGGAGAAGGTGAGCGTGCCGTCCGGAAGGGCCGCGGTGAGGCCGTCGAGCGGGGAGACGATCCGCTCGGGGAAGACGGTGGCGGAGCCGCCGCCGAGGACGCGGGCGTCACGGGCCGCGGCGCCGATGAGGGCGACGGTGCGGCCGTCGGCGGCGTCCAGCGGCAGGGCGGCGCTTCTCTTGGGCACGGCCTCGTTGCGGACGAGGACGAAGCCGCGGGCGGCGAGCTCGCGGGCCAGGGCCTGGCCGTCGACCTGCGCCGGGAGCGCGTCGACCACGGCGGGGGCGCCCTCCAGGATGCCGACGCGGGCGGCGAGGCGCAGGACGTTGCGCACGGCCGCGTCGACGGCGGCTTCGGGGACCTCCCCGGCGCGGACGGCCTCGGCGAGAGCGGGGCCGTAGACGGTGGTGGGGCCGGGCATGGCCACGTCGAGGCCGCCCTGGATGTCGCCGGTGGTGGAGCGGGCGGCCATCCAGTCGGACACGTTGTAGCCGTCGAAGCCCCATTCGCCGCGCAGGACCTCGTTCACCAGGTACTGGTGCTCGGTCATGGTCGTGCCGTTGACCTGGTTGTAGGCGGTCATGATGCCCCAGGGGTGGGCATTGGCGACGATGGCCTCGAAGGGCGCCAGGTACAGCTCGCGCAGCGGGCGCGGGGCGATGACGGAGTCCACGGTGAAGCGTTCCGTCTCGGCGTCGTTGCCGACGAAGTGCTTGACGGTGGTGCCGACCCCGCCGTCCTGGACGCCGTTCACGTAGCCCGTGCCGATGGCGCCGGTGAGGTACGGGTCCTCGGAGTAGCACTCGAAGTGCCGGCCGCCGAGCGGGGAGCGGTGCAGGTTGACGGTGGGCGCGAGGAGGACGTGGACGCCCTTGCGGCGGGCCTCCTGGGCGAGGAGCCGGCCGGCCCGGCGGGCGAGGGCGGGATCCCAGGCGGCGGCGAGCGCGGTCGGGGAGGGCAGGGCAATGGACGGGTCGTCGGCGGTCCAGCGCACGCCGCGGACCCCGATGGGGCCGTCGGACATGACCAGGGACTCCAGCCCGATCTCGGGGACGGCGGGCAGGGACCACATGTCCTGGCCGGCCAGCAGCCGGGCCTTGGTGTCGAGATCCAGCTTGCCCAGCGCCGCCTCGACGGCGTTCTCGCGGGCCTGATCGGCATCGGTCACGGCCGTGCCTCCTCGTTGGGTGCGGGTGCGGGTGCGGTGGGGTGCGGTGCCCCCATCGTGGACCCGTTACCTGTTAAGCGGTAGGGTTCGTAATCTCTTCGTGACATATGAATGGCGTACGGTCCTGCTGGCAGCTGTGAACGGAAGGGGCGCCGGGGCGATGGTCAGGGCGAGGAGCGAGGAACGCCGCGGGGAGATCGTCCGCGCGGCCCTGGAAGTGATCGCGGAGCGCGGCTACCGGGGCGCGTCCCTCGGGGCGGTCGCCGAACGCGTGGGCCTGACCCAGCAGGGCCTGCTGCACTACTTCCCGACCAAGGAGGCCCTGCTGGTCGCGGTGCTGGAGGAGCGCGACCGCTGGGACACGGGCGGCGGCTCGCGCGCCTCGGCCGATTCCTGGCGCCTGGACCTGCTGGCCTCCCTGGTGGAGTACAACGCCATGCGCCCGGGCATCGTGCAGACCTTCTCGGCGCTGCTCGGCGAGAGCGTCACCGAGGGGCACCCCGCGCGGGAGTTCTTCACCGAGCGCTACGCCCAGGTCCGCGGCGAGATGGCGGCGGTGCTGCGCGCCGAGTTCGGCGAACGCCTGCCCTCCGGCCTCACTCCGGAGCAGGCGGCCCCGCTGCTGACCGCCGTCATGGACGGCCTGCAGTACCAGTGGCTGCTCGCCCCCGAATCGGTGGACATGCCCGCCGCGTTCCGCTCCTTCCTGACCCTGCTGCGAGGCCCCGGGACCCCCGGCTGAGCCGGGCCGACCCGCCGGATACCTTGATCGTCGACAAGGTCCGACCAAAGGGGTGGCTAGCTCGTGGGAACGTCCGGATTGCTGAAGAGAACCGCGGGGGTGCTGATCGCGCTCCTGCTCGCCGCCGGCCTGGGAACGCCGTCGGCCGTGGCCGCCGAAACGAAGAACCTCCAGGTCATGTCCTGGAACATGTGCGGCTCGCAGCGCTCCACCTGGCACTGCGAGGGCACCGGCACTCCGCAGCAGAAGATCGACGTGGTCAAGTACCACGTCCAGAACAACTACGTCCACGTCGCACTGCTCCAGGAGGTGTGCGAGGACGACCTCACCGCGCTGATGAGCCAGTTGGGGCCGGGCTGGAACAAGAGCTTCGCCGCGTACCAGTGGTCGCAGGGAGCCGCCGGGAAGTGGAACAGCCGCTGCGGTGAGGACGACGGGCGGGCCGACCGCATCGGAACCGCGATCGTGATCAAGGGCCAGATGGCGGACGCCCAGGAGTACCCGCTGACGCAGCCGTACGTCGGCCAGCAGCGCCCCTTCCAGTGCGCGACGGCGGTGTACTGGGACGTCCGGCTCTGCAACGTCCACGCCTCGCCGCTGGGCAGCAACCCGGACCACCCGACCTGGGACTACCGGGACGAGCAGTTCGCGGAGATCAAGGCCATCGTGAACACGTTCCCCAAGACGGTCTTCGGCGGGGACTTCAACTCGCTCTCCCCGGACGCCCCGAACAACTCGGCCGCCTGGGTGTGGCCCGCGGGCCTCTACTCGACCGGCCCCGGCACCGAGGGCTACCAGGAGTGCGACCAGACGGGCGCCTCCCGCACCGGCCGGGCCACGCACTCCTCCGGCGCGAAGATCGACTACCTGTTCGGCAGTGAGCCCCGGCGCTGGTGCTCGGTGGCCGACTCGGCCTTCTCCGACCACCACGTCATGCTGGAGTCCCTGGCCGTCACCGCCTGACGGTCAGACGGCGGCGCCGCCGTCCGGCCGTCAGGCGGCGGCGCCACCGTCCGGCCGGATGCGGGAGAGGTCCAGGTCCGCGAGCTCCGGCCGCGCGGTGAGCGTGGCGTGCACCGCCTCCAGGATCGGTAGCGGGGCGCACCGCGTGGCCAGGGCCACGTCCTTCGCAGCCAGGGCCACCGGGAAGTGGGACGCGTCGGCGTACGTACGGGCTACCGCGCCCGCCAGCGGTCCGCGGGCCAGTTCGGCGCGGACCAGCTCCTGCGGCAGGCCCAGCTCCCGGCCCAGTCTCAGCGCCTCGGCCACCAGGCCGACCCCGCCGACCACCGCGTTGATCAGCACCAGCTTGAGCGCGGCGCCCGCGCCCGCCGGTCCGCACTCGGTGACCTCACCGAGCGCCTCCAGCACCTCGCGGACCGGGCCGGGCAGCGGGTCGCCGCCCGCCAGCACCCACAACTGCCCCGTGGCCGCCCGGTCCACGCTGCCCATCACGGGCGCGTCGGTCAGCGTCACCCCCGCCGGCAGCCGCCCCGCCAGCTCCCGCACCGCCTCCGGACCCACCGTCGAGGTGTCGATCCAGTGGACGCCGGGCCGCAGGGCCGGCAGCACGCTTTCGGCGACGGCCCGCAGGGCTTCGGGGCCGGCCAGCATCGTGATGACGAGGTCCGCCTCGCGGACCGCCCCGGCGGGCGTGGCCGCGACCGCCGCACCCGCCTCCACCAGCGCTTCCGCCTTGCCCGGCGACCGGTTCCACACCGTCACGTCATGTCCCCCGGCCAGCAGATGACGGGCCATCGGGGTTCCCATGTGACCGAGGCCGAGGAAGGCGATCTTCTGTGCTGTGTCCATGTCCCCGACGCTAGATGCGGCCCCGGCATGCGACAAGCGAATGTCTAGCATGGCTGCCATGCCCACTCCGCACGGCTTGTACGAGGTCTTCCTGCACGTGGCCCGCCTGGCCTCCTTCACGGCCGCCGCACGGTCCCTCGGCTACACCCAGTCCGCGGTCTCCCGGCAGATCCAGACCTTGGAGGACGAGTGGGGCACCGCGCTCTTCGACCGCCTCCCGCGCGGGGTCCGCCTGACCGAGGCCGGACGGATCCTGCTCCCGCACGCCGAGGCCGTCGGCGAGCGGCTGCGCACCGCCCGCGCCGAACTCGACGCGCTGCGCACCCTCGGCGCCGGGCGGCTGCGGATCGGCGCCTTCTCCACCGCCGACGCCGCGCTGCTGCCGCGCGCGCTGGCCGCCTTCCGGACCCGCCACCCCGCCGTCACCGTCACCCGCGCCGAGGGCCCCTCCGCCAAGCACCTGGCCCTCCTCGCCGCCGGGGAGCTCGACCTCGCCGTCGTCGCCGACACCTCCGGGCAGCCGCCTCGGGACTGCACCGCGCACCACCTGCTCGACGAGCGGATGTACGTGGCCCTCCCGCGCGGCCACCGGCTCGCCGGGCGCGCCGACGTACGGCTGGCCGAACTGGCCGACGAGGAGTGGATCGCGGCCGGCACCCGGCCCGAGGAGACCCTCATGCACTCCGCGCTGGCCGGAGGCTTCCGCCCGCGTACGGGTTTCGTCGCCGCCGACTGGATCGCCAAGCAGGGCTTCGTCGCGGCCGGGCTCGGCGTCACCCTGATCCCGGCGCTCGCCGCCTCCTCGGCCCGGGCCGATCTCGCGCTCGTCCCCCTGCACCCGGACGACACCCCGCGCCGCCAGGTCTACGCCGCCACCCCGCGCGGGATCGCCCCCTCCCCCGCCGCCCTGGCCTTCCTGACCCTGTTGAAGGAGGTCGCCGGCCGGCTGGCATCCTGAGCCGGGTGAAGATCGCCGCAGCGCAGATGACCTGTGTCCCCGCCGATGTCCGCGCCAATGCCGCGCGGGCCGCCGCCCTCGCCGGCCGGGCCCGCGAACAGGGCGCCGAGCTGGTGGTGTTCCCCGAGTTCACGCTCACCGGCTACGAGCTGGACGCGCTGGCCGCCGACCCCGGCCTGTGGACGGGCGCCGACGACCCCCGGCTGGACCCGCTGCGCTCGGCCGGCATCGCCACCGCGGTCAATGTCGCCCTGCCCACCGGCGGCCCGCTCCCCGCCATCGCCACGCTGGTCCACGACGCGGACGGCTCGCACGTGACGACGTACGCGAAGCAGCACCTCTTCCGGCACGAGCAGCAGGTCTTCCGGCCCGGCGAGGGCGACGGGCGCTTCGAACTCGGCGGGATCCGCTTCTCCTTGGGCGTCTGCTACGACAACCACTTCCCCGAGCTGCCCGGCCGGGGCGCGGCCGACGGCTGCCGGGTCCACCTCGCGAGCTCCCTGTACGGGACGGGCGACGGGATCCGTGAGCGCGACACCATCCACCCGGGCATCGCCGAGGAGCACGGCCTGTACGTGGTCCTCGCCAACCACGTCGGCCCGGCGGGCCCCTGGACGGGCTGCGGGGGCGCGGCCGTGTGGGCGCCCGGCGGTGCCCTGCTCGCCGCGGCGGACGACCGTACGCCCTGCGTGGTGACGGTGGAGGTCGACGCCGCCTGACCGCCGCTCAGGCGGTGTCGGGGAGGAGGTGCTTGACCCCCCACTCGCCCAGGGGTTCCAAGGCCGTGTTCAAGTCCTGGCCGAGCGGGGTCAGGGAGTACTCGACGCGCGGCGGGACCTCGTCATAGACCTCGCGGTGGACCATGCCGTCCGCCTCCAGCTCGCGCAACTGCGCGGCGAGCACCTTCTCCGAGACGCCCGGCACCAGCCGGCGCAGCTCGCCGAAGCGGCGCGGGCGCTGGTTCAGCTCCCACAGGATCGAGACCTTCCATTTGCCGTCGATCACGGACATCGCCGCCGCGATCCCGCAGTGATCCGCACCGGGCCTCCGTGTCAGCGCCATCGGGCCACCCCTCCCCACCTGCTCGCTCACTTCGGGGTAACCACCCACTCCGAAGTGCGTACTTGAGTGCCTCACGGCCTGCCACCAGGCTAAACGCCATGACCGACAACACACCGCGAATCCCGCTCACCCTGCTCGGACTCGGCGACATGGGCACCGCCCTCGCCCGCACCTGGCTCGCCGCCGGGCACCCCCTCACCGTCTGGAACCGCACCGCCGCCAAGGCCGAGGCACTGGCCGCCGAAGGAGCCGTCGTCGCCGCGAGCCCCGCCGCGGCGGTCGCCGCGAGCGCGCTGGTGGTGGTCTGCCTGCTGGACGACGCCACCGTCGGCTCCGCCCTGGACGGCATCGACCTGACCGGCAAGGACCTGGTCAACCTCACCACCGGCACCCCGGCCGAGGGGCGCGCCCGGGCGGCCTGGGCGAAGGAGCGCGGGGCCCGGTTCGTGGACGGCGGGATCATGGCCACGCCCACGATGATCGGCGTCCCCGAAGCCGGGGGGTACGTCTTCTACAGCGGCTCGCGCCCGCTCTTCGACGCCCACCGGGCGGCCCTGGAGGTCCCGGCCGGGGCCCGCTTCGTCGGCGAGGACCCCGGGCACGCCGCGCTGCACGACGTGGCGCTGCTCAGCGCGATGTGGGGGATGTTCGCCGGTGTCTCGCAGGCCTACGCGCTGACCGAGGGCGAGGACATCGCCCCGAAGGACCTGGCTCCGCTGCTGTCCGAGTGGCTCGGCGCGATGGGCTTCTTCGTCGGCAACGCCGCCGAGCGGCTGACCTCGCGGGACTTCACCTCGGGGGTGGTGTCCAACCTGGCCATGCAGGTCGCGGGCAGCGGCACCATGCTGCGCACCGCCGAGGAGCAGGGCGTCAGCACCGAGCTGATCTCCCCGTACGTGGACCTGCTGCGGCGCCGGCTGGCCGCGGACCCGGCCGCCCACGGCGGGGAGGACACGGCGGGCGCCATCACGCTACTGCGGGCCGGGCGGTGACGAGACCTGGCCGGGCGGGTCCGGATTCCCGGGCTGCGAAGTCCCCGGCTAGTACACCGGCGGCGGACCGAAGCCGTTGACCATTGGCGCGGACGGCTCGCGGTTTCCCCCGTCCGCCTCCGTCTCCGCCTCCGGCGCGGAACCCTGCATCAGGTCCCGCGCCATCAGCGTGGCACCCGCCACCGCGCCCGGCATCAGGAACACGGCGACCAGCGGAACCAGGAAGGCCAGCACCAGCGGCACCCCGAAGCCCAGCACCAGCATCCGGCGCGAGCGCAGCAGCACCAGCCGGTCGGGCAGGTCCACCTTGCGCCGCTGGAGGGCGACGGCGGTCAGCTCCTGGGTCAGGAAGTACCCGGAGACGCAGAAGCCGAGCACCGGGATCACGGTCTGCCCGATCACCGGGATGAAGCCGAGGGCGAAGAGCAGGATCCCGTACAGCAGCACCCGGCCGAGCACCTTCACGCTGTCGCGGGCCGAGACCCACAGCTCCAGCCAGAGCGGGAGCCCGGACTCGGGGACCTCGCCGCCCTCGCTGCGGTCGACCTGCTCGGAGAGGGACTCGTAGAAGGGCTGGCCGATCAGCAGGGTCACGGCGGTGAAGGTGATCACCGCGAGGAAGAGCCCGAGGCAGAAGACCAGCGCGGTCAGGAAGCCGCGGAAGAGCCCGAGCCACGGAGAGGACCAGCCGTCGGCGAAGGGCGTGGCCCAGGCAGTGAGGTCGTCGGCGCCGTAGCCGAGGCCGACCAGCGCGCCGGCGTAGAGGGCGAACGAGACGAGCCCGGGCAGCAGCCCGAAGCCCAGCCACCGGCCGTGCCGCAGCACCCATCGCTGTCCGGCCAGCAGATACCGGAAACCCCCCGCAAGATCACGCATGAGGGGCAGTTTAGGGGGTGGTTCCCGGCGCGCTCACGGCGAAGGCCGCACCCCGGAGCGGGGTGCGGCCTTCGGCGAGCGGGGGCCGGATCAGACGGCGAGCTCGACGGTGATGTTGCCGCGGGTGGCCTTGGAGTACGGGCAGACCTGGTGGGCCTTCTCGATGAGGTCCTTGGCGGTGGCGGCGTCCACGTTCGGGATCACGGCGGAGATCTTGACGATCAGGCCGAAGCCGTCGTCGTTCTTGCCGATGCCGACCTCGGCGGTGACCGTGGAGCCGGAGATGTCGGCGTTCACGTTCTTCGCGACGACGCCCAGGGCGCCCTGGAAGCAGGCGCTGTAGCCGGCGGCGAACAGCTGCTCCGGGTTGGTGCCGGCGCCGCTGCCACCGAGCTCCTTCGGCGGGTTCACGACGACGTCGAGCTGGCCGTCGTTGGTGGCGACGCGACCGTCACGGCCGTTCTCGGCGGTGGCTACGGCGGTGTACGCGACGTCGGACTGCTGGATGGACATGTAAGGAAATCCTCCTGGTAATCGCCGCGACTCGCGCCCACGGTCACGACGGTGTGCAGTGAGCCTAACCGGTGAAAGAAACGATCATCTTTCCGGTGTTCTCGCCGCGCAGCATTCCGAGGAAGGCGGAGGGCGCGTTCTCCACGCCCTCGACGACCGTCTCGTCGTACGTCAGCTCCCCGGAACGCAGCCATCCGGCCACGTCCTGGACGAACCGCGGCTGGAGCCCGGCGTGGTCGTTGACGAGGATGCCCTGCAGCCGCAGCCGCTTGCCGATGACCTGCACCAGGTTGCGCGGACCGGGGGCGGCCTCGGTGTCGTTGTAGTGGGCTATCGCGCCGCACAGGGTGGCGCGGCCGTTCACGTTCAGGGAGGAGATGGCGGCCTCCAGGTGGTCCCCGCCGACGTTGTCGAAGTAGACGTCGATGCCCTTGGGGGCGGAGTCCCTCAGCTGCTCGCCGACGGGGCCGTTCTTGTAGTTGAAGGCGGCGTCGAAGCCGTACTTCTCCGTGAGCAGCGTCACCTTCTCGTCCGAGCCGGCCGAGCCGATCACCCGGGACGCGCCCTTGATCTTGGCGAACTGGCCCACGAGGCCGCCGACGGCACCGGCCGCGCCGGAGACGAACACGGCGTCGCCCTCCTTGAAGGAGGCGACCTCGAAGAGCCCGGCGTAGGCGGTCAGGCCCGGCATGCCGAGCACGCCGAGGTAGGCGGAGAGCGGGGCGAGCGAGGCGTCCACCTTGGTGGCGTGCTTCGCGTCGAGGTCCGCGTACTCGCGCCAGCCCAGACCGTGCAGGACGTGGTCACCGACCGCGAAGCCCTCGGCGGCGGAGGCGACGACCTCGCCGACCGCGCCGCCGTCCATGGGCTGCTCCAGCTGGAAGGGCGGGATGTACGACTTCACGTCGTTCATCCGGCCGCGCATGTACGGGTCCACGGACATGTGGAGGTTGCGCACGAGGATCCGGCCGGGGGCGGGCTCTGCGGAGACGGGCACCTCGCGCAGGGCGAAGTCCTCGGCGACGGGCCAGCCCTGCGGGCGACGGACGAGGTGCCACTCGCGGCTGACGGCGGGGATCACAGACATGCGGCGCTCCTGGGTAAGGAAGAAAATTGCTTCACTAGGTGAAACAACCATGCGCCTAGATATTTCATGTTGTCAAGTAAATGGGTACGCTGGACCCATGCCCAGTCGTCGCACAGACCCAGTCACCGTCGAGGTCGTCGAGCTCATCGGCGACGTCGTGGCCCGCTACCACATGGAGTACGAGCACGCGGCCGCCAGCCACCAGCTGACCGGCGCGCAGGCCAAGGTGCTGAACCTGCTCTCCCTGGAGCCGATGCCGATGCGCCGCATCGCGCAGAAGCTGCGGTGCGAGCCCTCCAACGTGACCGGCATCATCGACCGGCTGGAGAGCCGCGGGCTGGTCGAGCGCCGCCCGGACCCGGCCGACCGCCGGGTGAAACTGGCCGCCCCCACCGAGGAGGGCGTGCAGACCGCGGAGCGACTGCGCGAGTCGCTGGACTTCGCACGCGAACCGCTGGCGGGTCTGTCCCCCGCGGAGCGGGCGGTGCTGCGGGACCTGCTCAGGCGGATGCTGGGCTGACCCGGCCGCTCACCGGCAGAGGATCACGAGCCGCGGATCACGAGCAGCGGGTCACGAGCAGAAGATCCAGAGCACGCAGCTCTTCGTCGGCTTGGGCGTGGGCGACGGCGACGGCGGGGGCGGCGGCGGCGCGCTGCCGGAAGCGCCCGGCGAAGGCGTGCCCGACCCGCTCGCCTGTACGGATGACCCGGGGCCAGGACTACCGGACACCGGCCCCGACGTCGCCGGGGCGGGGGCCGACGTCATCGATCCCGGCTGCGCGACGCCCCCGGAAGGCGCCCCGGCTCCGGCCTTCTTCGTGCCCGCGGCCGTGGCCTTCGCCGTGGCCTTCCCGGACCCCGGGCCCGTGGGCGCGCCCGAGGTCGGCAGTTCGGGCAGCGGGGCGGGCTGCTGCGGACCTTCGTCGGTCAGCACCACGTTGGCGGCCCGGTCGGTGCGCTGCCCGTCGGTGGCCATGTGGACCACGGCCAGCGAGCCCCCGGCCGCGATCAGCAGGCCGAGCCCGAAGGTCAGCAGCGTCCGGCGGCGCCTGCGGTGCGTGGCCCGGCGGCGCGCACCGGCCCTGCGCTCGTTCGGGGCGGACAGCACGACGAGCGAGTCGGCGAACACGTCGGCCAGCGCGACCGGCGGCTCGTCGACGACCGGCGCCGCCGGGGCGGGCACGAAGCCGGGCGCGGCGGGCATCAGGTACTCGGCCGGGGTTCCGCACCCGGCGCACGCCAGTGCGCCGTTGAGGTGCCTCCGGCACGCGTGGCAGTAGTTCATGGCGCCCGCAGGCTACGTGGTCGGCGGCAACATCCGGATCCCGAGAACGTAAGGATCCTGTGTGGAATCGTTTCCTCCATGACTTTCTTCGGGCCGGCCGCCTTCCAGTTGGTGCTGTTGCGGCGGATGTCTGATTTCCAGCCGGACCTCGCCGACGAGGCCCGCCGCCGGCTGGGCGCCTCGCTCGCGGACCAGCGCGAGGCCAACAAGCGCTGGCAGGCGATGGTGCGGTCACCCCGCTCCCGCGGGGCCCTGGCCCGCTACCGCTCGGTGCTGGGCGCGCCGGAGTCCTCCGAGCGCCGCACGATCGGCGATCTGGAGTGCGAGGCCCTGCTGTGGCCGGTGCCGCTCTGGCCGGACCTGCGCTTCGAGGTGCTGGCCGCGCCCGACGGGGCGGTGTGGAACGAGTGGCTGGTACGGGCCCCGGGCGCGCGGGGGCCCGTACTGGAGTCGCCGCAGGACCTGCGGCCCTGGTCGGCGACGGTGGACGAGGTGGCGCGGGCCTTCGCGCCGGTGCGGCCGATGGAGGGCACCGCGCCGACCCGCTGGCGCCTCGCCTTCGCCGCGCGGGGCAGGCCGTACGTCGCGGAGTTCACGTACGGCCTGCTCCAGCGGGTCTCGTTCGAGGAGGGCGACCGCGTCGGCGACCGCGACGGCGTTTAGGCGGCGACGGCGCTTAGGCGGCGAGGAAGGCGCGTACGCCGGCCGAGGTGGCGTCGTCGCCGAGCAGGTCGTTGTGCTTGAGGCAGCCGACCGGCGTGTTGGCGGCTCCGGCCAGCGGGACGCTGTCGTCCGGATTGACGACCTCGTCGCAGTTGGACCAGAAGGTCGCGTACTTCACCGCGCCGGGGGTCTCGTCCCCGCCGTTCAGGTTCTTCACCACGTACGACCCGGGGGTCATGTCCCGGCAGGCCTGGTCCCACAGGGCGCAGGCCCACGCGGTGGAGGTGCCGTGGTTGGTTCCGGCGAGCGAGACCCAGTGGTCCACGGTGGCCGCGCCGCCGCCGAACCTGACGTACCAGCGGCTGACCAGCGAGCCGAAGGAGTGCGAGACGACGTCGACCTTGGCCGCGCCGGTCTGGCGGCGGACGTCCTCGACGTAGGAGGCGAGCCGCCCGGCGAGGACCTCGTTGACCGACTGGTGCGTGTCGTAACCGAAGGAGAAGAGCTCCGAGTCGGCGTACCCGGTGGCGCGCAGGTCCTCGCGCAGGGCTCCCCAGACGCCGGGATCGGCGTTGTAACCGTGCACGAAGACCACCGGATTGCGCGGAGCCGCCTGCTCGGAGGTGGCGGCATTGACCCGGTCGGCGGCATGGGCCGGGAAGGGCGCGAGCAGGGCCAGGCAGAGCGTCAGGAACGCCGGCACCCTCTGGCGGGTCGTCAGCATCGAGTCCCCTTTACCTTGTTACGCGCGAGTAGCGCGTGCGGTGCGGGCATGGTGCTGCCTGTCGGTACAGAAATCCACCCCCATGCAGCCGCGCCCCACCCCCGACCGGAGCAGCACAACGGGCGATAACTCCGAAATACCCGAGATGATATGAAAGCGACCGGCAGTTCCGCCGGTCTTCTTGCGTCAGTGCTCTCGGAGGATCTGCCGTGACCGTCAGTCTTGAGCAGTTGCGCCGCTGCCACGTCGCCGTCGACCTGGGGGCGGCAAGGACCCGCGTGTACGTCAAGGGCGCCGGCCTCGTGGTCGACGAGCCCAGCGTCGCCGCGGTGAACACCCGGACCGGCGCGCTCATCGCCGTCGGCACCTTCGCCGAGCGGATGACCGGCCGCACACCCGACTACATCCGGGTCGTGCGCCCCGTCTCCGGCGGCACCGTCGTCGACATCGAGATGGCCCAGCGGATGCTGCGCCACCTGCTCGGCGAGAAGCTGCGCCGGGCCCTGCGCCGCAAGCCGCGGCTGCGGGCCGCCGCCTGCACCCCGCACGACGCGGACCCGCTGGCCCAGCGGGCGACCGTGGAAACCCTCGTCGGGCTCGGCGCCCGCCGCGTCGAACTGGTCGACACCCTGATCGCGGCGGCCGTCGGCTGCGGCCTGCCCGTGGAACAGCCGACCGCGACGATGATCATGGTGTGCGGGGCCGCCGCCACCCAGGTGGCCGTCCTCTCCCTCGGCTCGATCGTCACCGCCGAGCGGATCCCGGTCGGCGGCGAGGCCATCGACCACGCGGTCGTCCAGCACCTGCGCCACGCGCACGAGCTGATGCTGCCCAGCCAGGCCGTCCGGCCGCTCCAACTGGCCCTGCACGGCAACGGCATCACCTCCGAGGGGCCGGCCTCCACCCTGATCCACGGCCGCGACGTGGCCACCGGACTGGCCCGTTCCGTCCACGTGGACACCGCAGCCGTACGGGACGCCATCCACACGCCGCTGACCGCCGTGCTCGACGGCATCGGCAAGGTACTGCGGGACTGCCCGCCGGACCTGGTGGCGGACCTGACGGACAAGGGGATCATGATGGTGGGCGGCAGCGCCCTGCTGCCGGGCCTGGACCAGATGCTGCGGGACGCCACCGGAATGCCCGTCGCCATCGCGGAACGGCCGGACGTGTGCGCCGTACTCGGCCTCGGCGCGATGCTCGAAGGGAAGATCGCCCCCATGGTTCTCAACCCGCTGGCCGAATGACGGACGCCGGGCAGCAGCCCGACGAGCAGCAGCCCGGCGAGGGAGAGACCGACGAGGGCGGGACGGGCGAGGGCGAGACCGGCGAGGGCGAGACCGGCGAGGGCGAGGGCGAGACCGCGAGCCTGCCGGTCCTGCTGGAGGCGGTGCTCAGCGTCGGCTCCGAGCTGGAGCTGCGCGCCACCCTCCAGCACGTCGTGGACTCGGCGACCGAGCTGTGCGCGGCGCGGTACGGAGCGCTCGGGGTCGTCGACCCCGAGCGCGGCCGGCTGACCGAGCTGTTCACCTCCGGGATGACCGAGGCCCAGCGGGCCGCGATCCCCCGCCTGCCGGACGGCCGCTCCGGCCTGCTCGGGGTCCTCATCGACGATCCGCGCCCGCTGCTGCTCGACGACCTCACCCAGGACCCCCTGGCCGCCGGGCTCCCGCCCGGCCACCCACCCATGCGCAGCTTCCTGGGCGTCCCGATCCGGGTGCACACGGAGGTCTTCGGGAACCTCTACCTCACCGAGAAGCGGGGCGGCCCCTTCACGGACGAGGACCTCGCCCTGCTCCGCGTCCTGGCCTCGCAGGCGGGCATAGCGATCGGCAACGCCCGGCTCTACGAGACCGCGCGCCGCCGGGAGCGCTGGATCGAGGGCGCCGCCGCCGTGACCACGACCCTGCTGGCCGGACGGCCGGCGGCGGACGCCCTGATGTGCGTGGCCGAACGGGCCCGGCTGCTGGCCGACGCCGCCGCCGGGGTGGTGCTCCAGCCGACCCCCGCGGGCGGCATGGAGATCGTCGCCGCCTCCACGCACGGAGACCCCGGGGACCTGGTGGGGACGGCGATCGCCCCCGGTTCCCCGGTGCTGGAACAACTCCTCGGCGGCGAGCCGGTCTTCATAGAGGACTCGGCGACGGACCCCCGGATGACCACCCACGTCCGGGAGCGGTTCGGGCCCAGCATGATGCTCCCGCTCCAGAGCGGCGGCCAGCTGATCGGCACCCTGGCCCTGCCGCGCACCCGCGGCGGCCCCCCGTACGACGCGGTGGACCGGCTGCTCGCCTCGCAGTTCGCCTCCCAGGCCGCGCTGGCCCTCGTACTGGCGGACGCCCAGCACGACCGGGAGCAGCTCGCGGTGTACGAGGACCGCGACCGGATCGCCCGGGACCTCCACGACCTGGTGGTCCAGCGGCTCTTCGCCACCGAGATGATGCTCGAAAGCACCCGGCGGCGCTCCTCGAACGCCCCGTCCGGAGACACGGTGGGCGACGAACTCAGCCGCGCCGTCGACGAGCTGGACTCCACCATCCAGGAGGTCCGGACGGCCATCTTCGCCCTCCAGCAGCCGCCGACCGACGCCCCGACGACCTTCCGGGGCCGGGTCCTGCGCGAGACGGGCGGGGCGGCGGTCCTGTTCGGTTTCCAGCCCTCCGTGCACTTCGCGGGCGCGGTGGACGCCCTGCTCCCGGAGCCGGTGGCGGGCGACCTGCTGTCCGCCCTGCGCGGCGCGCTGGCCGCGGCGCACCGGCGCAGCGAGGTCACCTCGATCGAGGTGGAGGTGGACGCGGTCCCGTCCCGGGTCCGCCTGACGGTGGCGGACGACGGCCGTACGGAATCGGGGGCGCGGGGCACGACGGTGACGTGGGAGTCGGCGCTTTAGCCCTCCCGGGCGGGGTGGCGGTACGGGCCTGGGCCGCCGGTCGGCCGGGCCCGGCTTCGTGGGGGCGGGGCCGGGGCCGGGGTGGGGGTCACCGTTGAGCAGGCCGGGTGGCGGCGCGCAGGGCGATGCGGGTGCTGGACTGGGCGACCCCGGCCTCCAGCTTGAGCCGCCGCAGCAGCCAGTCGAGGGCGGCGGGGTCGGCGGCCCGGGCGCGTACGAGGTAGTCGTACTGCCCCGTCACGTGCACCACCTCCGTGATCCCCGGCAGCTTGGCCACCTGCTGCTCGAACTCCTCGTTGGTGGTGTCCTGCCGCAGCGTGAGGTCGATGAAGACGACGAGCCCGCCCGCGGTGTCGGCCGCCGGATCCACCACGACGGTGAACCCGCGGATCACCCCGTCCCGGCGCATCCGTCGCACCCGGTCGGCGGTGGCATTGGCGCTGAGCCCGACGCGGACGCCGAGGTCCCGGTACGAGATCCGCGCATCCTGCTGCAGGATGCCGAGGATTTCCCTGTCTAGGCGGTCCATACCGCGATTCTCGCAGCCGGGTCCGGTATTCACGCTCGTGCCTCGGGGGCGGGGGCCGAGCCTCGCCGTATGAGCGAACTGATGACACCGGCCCTGGCGGGCGCGGTCGCGGGCCTGGGCGTGGCGATGCCGATGGGTGCGATGAGCGTGCTGCTGCTCCAGGAAGCGATCCGGCACCGCCGCACGGCGGTGGCCGCGGCCGCGGGCATCGCGACGGTCGACCTCGGCTACGCCGCCCTCGCCACCGCCCTGGGCCCCTGGGTGGCCTCCCACGTCTCCCCGGTCGAGGCCTGGGTCCGCCTGGTCTCGGCGGCGATCCTCCTGACCATCGCCACCCACGGCCTGACAAAGGCCCACCGCCCAGACCGGGCTCCGGCACACCATCCAGCCCCGCCACACCATCCGGCCCCGCCACACCATCCGGCCCCGCCACACCATCCAGCCTCGCCGCACCATCCAGCCTCGCCGCACCATCCAGCCTCGCCGGCGTTTGAGGCGCGGGGTCCGGGGCGGAGCCCCGAGCCCACGGCCCGGCCGGCGAAGGCCTTCGCGCGGTACGTCGGCCTCACCGCCATCAACCCCACCACCGCCCTCTACTTCGCCGCCCTCACCACCGCCCAGGGCGCCACCCTCACCACCGGCGCGGCCGGAGCCGCCTTCCTCCTCGGCCTCGGCGGCGCCTCCCTCCTCTGGCAGGAGACCCTGGTCGCGCTCGGCGTCCTCGCCGGCACCCGCATCTCCGACACCGCCCGCGTCTGGACCTTCCGCCTCGGCTACGGCCTGGTCGCCGCCTACGCCGTCAAGATCGCCCTGCCGTTGCCGTGACACCGCACTCCCCAGGAGGTGTCTCGTCGGCGAGTGACGACAACGCGGCGAGCGTGCGCGGCAGGCGTCGCGAGCCCGGCCTGATCGGCAAGTCACCCCCTAGGGTGGCCCCGTGACGACGACCCGCCTCTCGGCCCGCGCGGCCATCGCCTCCGTGACCGACCCCGGCAGCTTCGCCGAACTCCCCTCCCCCCGACGGGAGTCCCCGGCCGACGGCCCCCTGGCCTGGGCCGGCTACGACGACTCCCGGGCCCGCGCCGCCGAGCGGACCGGCGAGCAGGAGTCCGTCGTCACCGGCACCGCCCGCATCGGCGGCCGCGAAGCCACCCTGATCTCCTTCGAGTTCGGCTTCCTCGGCGGGTCCCTCGGCGAACGCACCGGAGACCGGCTCGAAGCCGCCTACGCGCACGCCCGCGAGCACCGCCTCCCCCTCGTCTCCCTCATCGCCACGGGCGGCTCCCGCATGCAGGAGGGCATGCTCGCGCTGACCCAACTCCAGCGCGTGGCCCGCCAGTGCGTCCTGACCCGGGCCGCGGGACTCCCCCAGGTCGCCGTCCTGCGCGATCCCACCACCGGCGGCGGCTGGGCCACCCTCGGCGCCGGGGCCGATGTCGTCCTCGCGCTCCCCGGCGCCCAGGTCGGCTTCGCCGGGTCCCGGGTGCGGCCGGCGGACGCGGACCCGGCGGCGTACTGCGCCGAGGGGCAGTACGCCGCCGGGCACGTGGACGCCGTCGTCCCCCCGGCCGTACTCCCCGGGACGCTGGCCGACTGGCTCCGCGTCCTCGCCGCGCCCCGATCCGCCGGGCCCGTCGAGCCCCCGGCCGCGCTGGCCTGGGGGCACCTCCCGGCGGTGGCTGGGGGAGTACGGCTCCCCGCGACCGGATGGGACGCCGTCCAGCAGTCCCGTCACCCGGACCGGCCGCGCGCCGAGGCGTACCTGGACGCGTACTTCGACCTCCGCCTGCCCCTCTCCGGGGACCGCGCGGGCGGCACCGACCCCGGCATGCTGTGCGGCTTCGGGCTGCGCGGGGGCCGGGCCGTGGCGTACGCCGCCCAGTGCGGCACCGCCACCCGCCCGGCGGGATACCGTACGGCCGCCCGCGTCATCCGCCTCGCCGACCGGCTCGGCCTCCCCGTGCTCACCCTGGTGGACACCCCGGGCGCGGCCAACGACGCCGCCGCCGAACACGCGGGCGCGGGCGCCGCCATCGCCGACACCTTCGCGGCGGTGGCCGCGGCCGCCGTCCCCGTGACCACCCTCCTCATCGGCGAGGGCGGCTCGGGCGGCGCGCTCGCGCTGGCCGCGCCGGGGAACACCTGGGTCACCCCGGACAGCTACTTCTCGGTGATCGCCCCGGAACTGGCGGCAGCCATCCTCAAGCGCCCCCCGTCGGCGGCCCCGGCCACGGCCGACCAACTCCGCATCCGCCCCCAGGACCTGGTCTCCCTGGGCCTGGCCCGCGGCATCGTTCCCCCAACCACACCCCCCAGCCCCGCCGGCGTTTGAGGCGCGGGCCCGGGGCGGAGCCCCGATCTTCAGCCCCGCCGGCGTTTGAGGCGCGGGGGTCCGGGGCAGCGCCCCCGGCAACGGCGCGGCACCGCACCCCCCGCACCGCACCGCACCCCCCACACCGCACCGCACCGCATCACACCCGGCCGGACCGGGCGAACCGCGCCGGGCTGATCCCGACATGCCGCCCGAAGTGCCGCGTCAGGTGCGCCTGGTCGTAGAATCCCGCCGCCGTGGCCGCCTCGGCCGCCCCCATCCCCGCCAGCAGCAGCCGCCGCGCCGCCGCCACCCGCCGCCCCGTCAGATACGCGTGCGGCGGCAGCCCGTACGCCGTCCGGAAGCTCCGGATCAGCTGGGTGGGATGGACGTGCCCCAGCTCGGCCGAGGCCTCCTCCAGGGTGATCCCCGCGACGGCCCGGGCGTCGAGCAGCTCGCGCAGCCGTACGGCGGTCCCCGCACCCGGCGGACCGGAGACCGGCGCCCCACCCGCCGGCGTCCCACCCGCCGGCGTCCCGCCCTCCGGCGTCGCCCCCCGCCCCGCCAACCACCCGCGCAGCCGCTCCCGTACGAACGCCAGCCGCGACTCGGCCTCGAAGGGATCCCGCTCGCCGAGCGCCAGGTGCAGCCCGTGCACCCGCTCGCGCAGCGCGGGGTCGGCCAGCAGCGGGGCGTCGACGGCGGCTCCGGCCAGGCGCTCCGGCAGCACCGAGGTGTCCAGGTACAGCACGCGCTTGCGGAAGCCCCCTTCGGTCACCGTCCGCCCGTCGTGGACCACCCCGGGCGGCAGCAGGACCACCGAATCCGACACCCCGGCGCCGTGCCGTTCGCGGTCGAGGGCGAAGTCCACCCGCCCGCCGTCCACGATCATCAGCGCCCAGGTGTCGTGCACGTGGGCCGGGTACGCGTGCTCGGTGAAGCGGGCGTGGAAGACCTCGGCGATGCCCGGCACCGACGGCTGCCAGGCGGAGACGGTGCTGCGCGGACGTATCGCGGCCATGTCAGGAACGTACAAGACCGCCCCGCGTCCGCCCCGTCAGTCTGTCCGCATGACGACACAGAAGGCCGACAAGGTCAACATCGCGGAGAAGCTGGCCGGTTTCACCGAGCAGTGGGCGCCGCGCCGCATCGCCCGCGTCAACGACTACGAGGTCAAGGTCGCCAGGCTCCTGGGCGAGTTCGTCTGGCACACCCACGAGGACACCGACGAGCTCTTCCTGGTGATCGGCGGCACCCTGACCATCCGCCTGCGCGACGGGGACGTGGTCCTCGGGCCCAGCGAGATGTACGTCGTTCCGCGCGGCGTGGAGCACTGCCCGGTGGCGGACGAGGAGGCCCAGATCCTGCTGTTCGAACCGGCCGGCACCACCAACACCGGTGACGTGGGCGGCGAGCGCACCCGGGAGCCGGTGGACGCGTAAGCAGGACGGGCCGGCGGTCAGGCCTGCGGGGAGCGCGAGTCGTACCGGGCGAAGCCCCGCCACCGGAGCGCGAGCAGGCCCAGCACCAGCACGCACCCCAGCCCGCCGCCCGTGACGGCCACGGTCGGGGAGGTCAGGTCGGCGACGGTCCCGGCGAAGAAGTCCCCGAGCCGGGGCCCGCCCGCGACGACCACGATGAAGACGCCCTGGAGGCGGCCGCGCATCTCGTCCGGGGTGGCGGCCTGCATCATCGTGCTGCGGAACACCATCGAGATGGTGTCCGCACACCCGGCCAGGGCCAGGAAGAACAGCCCGAGCCACAGGTTCCGGGTCAGCCCGAACACGGCGATGGCCAGCCCCCAGGCGGCGACCGAGATCAGGATCGCCAGCCCGTGCCTGCGCACTCGTCCCTGCCAGCCGGAGAACAGCCCGCCCAGCAGCGCCCCGGCGGCGAGCGCGGACACCAGCAGGCCGACGGTCTTGGCGTCGCCGCCGAACCAGAGCACGGCAACGGCGGGGAACACCGCCTTCGGCTGGGCCAGCACCATCGCGGCCATGTCGGAGAAGAAGGTCATCCGGATGTTGGGCCGGGTCCCGAGGAAGCGCAGGCCGTCGACGACGGAAGCCCTCCCCCGCGTGCCCTCGGCCCGGTCGGGCTTCATCGACGGCAGCCGCCACATCGCGTACAGCGCGGCGGTGAAGGTGACCACATCGATCAGGTACGCCGCCTGGTAGCCCCACCAGCCGACGATCAGCCCGCCCAGCATGGGGCCGACCATCGTCCCGGAGGTCATGGTCACGGAGTTCAGCGCGTTGGCGGCGGGCAGCTGTTCGGCCGGCAGCAGCCTCGGGATCATCGCGGCCCGCGCCGGTCCGGTGAGCGCCCCGCACACCGCCTGGAGCGCGACGACGGCGTACAGGAACCAGACCCGGTGGTAGTCGAGCAGCGCGGCCGCGGCGAGCGCGACCGAGAGCCCGGCGGAGCCGATGGAGCTGTAGAGGCCGAGCTTGCGCCGGTCCACGGTGTCGGCGATGGCCCCGCCGTAGAGCCCGAAGACGACGAGCGGGACGAGGGAGAAGAGTCCGACGAGCCCGACGGAGAAACTGGAGTCGGTGATGTCGTAGACCTGGAGCGAGATCGCGAGGGTGGTCATCGCCTGGCCGACCCAGGAGATGGTTCCGCCGATCCACAGGCGCCGGTAGTCCGGGGACGTGCGCATCGGGGTGAGGTCGGCGAATATTCGCCGCCGGGGGCGGGTGGGCGCGGTCGTACGGGTCACGTCGGATGATAACCGTCGGCCGTCCGGACCCCCGGGGCATTTTCCGCGGCCCCGTACTCCGGCAACAGTCGCCCCATCCGGCCCCCGGACCCCGCCGCGGGCGGTCGCTTGCCGGTAACCCGCCACTATCACCTGACATTTGACTGAATCGACGTGCGCTCCTCACCTCGTGTTCAGCTCATGATGAAAAGACTCGTATGTCCAGGGAGGCGTAGTGATCGAACCTGGCAAAAGCACCACGAGCACCGGCACCGCGCAGAACACGGTGCGCCCCACCGTCCCCCTCACCGTCGGCGTCGAGGAGGAGTTCCTGCTCGTCGACTCCCGCACCTTCCGGGTGGTCCCCGCCGCCCCGCTCGTCCTCGCCACGGCCGGCGGACTGCCCGGCGAGATACACCCCGAGGGCACCCGCTACCAGGTGGAGATCTCCACCCCGATCGCCCACTCGGCGGCTTCGCTGCGCACGGAGCTGGCCGCCCTGCGGCGCACCCTCGGCCGGGCGGCCCGCGCGCACGGCTGCCGGCTGCTGGCCGCGCCCTCGCCGGTCGTGTCCGTGGAGGGGCCGCTGCACCTGACCGACGACGAACCGCGCCAGCGCGAGCAGCACCGCCGCTTCGGCGCGCTGACCGACACGCTGGTCAGCTGCGGCCGCCACATCCACATCGGCACGCTCGACGTGGACACGGCGGTGGCGGTGTCCAACCGGATCAGACCCTGGCTGCCCACGCTGATCGCGCTGGCCGCCAACTCGCCGTTCTGGGGCGGCCGTGACACGGGTCACGCGAGCTGGCGGGCGATGGCCTGGTCCGGCTGGCCCTCGGCGGGGCTGCCCCCGCACTTCACGTCCACGGCCCACTTCCGGCGCTCGGTGCAGACCCTGCTCGGCTCCGGGGCGGCCCTGGACACCAAGATGGTCTATTGGGACCTGCGCCCGTCCGGGCACTGGCCGACGCTCGAAATCCGGGCGCCCGACATGTCCCCGGACATCGACTCGGCGATCCTCCAGGCCGAACTGGCCCGCGCCCTGGTGACCACGGCCCTCAGGGAGATCGCGGAGCAGCGTCCCGATCCACCCGTACGGGACGACGTACTGCGCCTCGCGCGCTGGCGGGCGGCACACGACGGACTGGAGGGGTTCGGGCTCGACCCGTACACGGGGGCCGAACTCCCCGCGGCCGACCTCGCGGAGGCCCTGCTGGACCTGGTCGCTCCGGAACTGGCCGCCTCCGGCGACCTCGACCACGCGGCGAAGACCCTGGGCGGCCTCCTGCGCGACGGCTCGGGCGCCCACCGCCAGCGGGTGGCCTTCGCCCGCCGCCAGGACCTGACGGACGTACTGCGCCACCTCGCGGACGAAACGGAGGACTTCTGAGCGAGCGAAAGCCGCAGGAAGACAGCCCGGGCCGGCACGTACGGCGACGCCCGGCCGGTGAACACCGGCCGGGCGTCGTCGTATGCGCGTACGTATGTACGTACGTCAACTGGTCTCGGTACCCCGTCAGTCCTCGGTCTTCACCAGCAGGAATCCCGTGCACGGATCATCGGGTTCGATGAACACGCACAGCGAGAGCTTCCCCTCCTGCTCATGGGAGACGAGACGGACCGGGATCGGCTCGGTTTCGCCTTCCGGCCTGTCGAACCTCAGCATCAGACCGGTGTGCTCGGCGTTGCCGTCGTCGGTGAGCTCCCAGCGGCCGCTGCGCGCCGCGTCTCCCGTGACGAGGGCTCCGGAGGCCGGAACGGCGTTCGTCGAGAACCTGCCGTCCGCCTGCACCGCGAGGGAGACCGAACCGGTGGCCTCCCATGTCCCGGCGACACTCTCGGCCTTCAGCTCCGGACCACTGCGCGGCAGGGGTCCCGCGCACGAGGTGCAGAGCAGGGCGGCTGACACGGCGAGCAGAGCCGTAGCCATGGGCTTCATCGTGTGGCTGGCCAATGCGGTCGAAGGCCGGAAAGGAGGAGGTGCCCGGCCCAGGAGACCCGGGCGGGCACCGAACCGGCTGGTCGCAACGTTTCTGCAAACCAACCCTGTGGTGGGGCGGGTGGGACTCGAACCCACGGCCGACGGATTATGAGTCCTCTCGGGATCTTGGCGGCCCTTGCGCATGGACGCGCATCTGTGACGTTTTCGCAGGTCAGATAGCCCGCGACGGTCCTACCTGCTCCGGTCTTTGTCGGTCTCTTCCTGCCCTTGTGTCCCCTTGGCGTCCCCATACGGTCCTCGCGCGGCGCGCCGCGCACCCCCAACTCGGATAGTCCACGGTCAGGGACAGGCCCGAAACTTCCGAGCAGCGGATTCCGCTTCCAACGCGCAGAGGCTCCACCCCCTCAGTTCCAGGGGGTGGAGCCTCATGGCCTGCTCGGCCTCACGTCTCGGTCAGCCTATCTCGGACGGCTCCCCCGTGGCGAGCGCCGTCGGCTCAGCTGGCGCTGGGCGCGGCCGGGGTCCGGCGACGGGACCTGCGAGGTCGGGCCGGCGCCTTCACCGCTTCTTCGGCCGCCGGTTCCTGCCCTTCCTCTTCGGACGTATCCGGCCCAGCCGCGGGCTCGCTGACCGCTGTCGGTTCATCGGTGGACGCGGGGGCCGATTCCTCCGGCTCAGGGCCGGGGGCGGCGTCGATGGGCGGCTCCGTCGGCGACTCCTCACCGGTCGGGCCTTGGTCGGCGTCGCGGCTGCGGCTGCCCTGCTCCGCGATGGCGTCGGCGAGTGCGTTGTTGAAGGCGTCCTCCCAGGGGCGGTGGCCAACGTAGTAGGGCTTGAACTCGAAGGCGGGCAGGAGGTCGTTGGTGAGCTTCTCGAGGATGAGATCCGCCGGGTCGGTGTCCTTGGCATCGATGAGGGAGATGGCTGCGTGGTAGAGCTGGCCGTCGAGCAGGCCGAGGGTGGGGGGTTCGCCTTTGCCAGCGGCCTTGGCGTTTCCGATGATCCACAGCTGGACGAAGGCGCCGCCGAAGATGGGGCGGAAGCCCAGGACGCGGCCGTCCGGGTACCCCAGTTCGGCTGCACCGCCGACAAGGACTGCGTTGCGGAGGGTGAAGCCGATACCCAGGGCGTTGCCGACGGTTTCGGCGACCTGCCGGGTGGCTTCGTCGTTGATGAGCATTTCGGTCTCCAAGAGGTCGTACGGGAGGGCCCGCCCCGGGGAGGGGCGGGCCCGCGGGTTGGGTCAGAGCTCGGGGTAGGTGCCGGTCCGGTCGCCGAACCAGAAGCCGATGTAGTCGTCGACGATGCCGGCGAAGCGGCTGGCGGGGGTGTTGCGGCCGTAGGCAGCCTCGATGGCGTCGATGGGGCCGGTCTGGGGGTGGATGAGCGTGAGGCGCATGGCGACGTCGCCGTCTCGGTTGGGCGCCAGGTGGGCCTTGACGCGGCGGACGTCGCCATCGCTTGGGGTAATGAGGATGTTGTCGCCGATGATCGTGTAGCGGTCGGCGTGGATCTGGACGGCGACGGCCTGGTTGCGGTTCATGTGATTCCCTCCCTTTCGCTACTTCTATTCTATAGGCATTTACGGGGGCCGCAAGAACGTGCCAGAAGAAGTTTCAGCAGGTCAGAGCCCTATACGGCAGCCTTCAGGCTGACTTCCAGACGGCGGATGCGCGCCAGGAACTGGGCACCTTCCACCATCCGATCCCGGCGCGCGTGCGACTCCCGCCACTCCGCCGATGCGCGGACGTACGGATCGCCTTCTGTCAACGTGTTGGCGCACGCCACCAGAACGTGCGGCCCGAGGTCCCACAGGATGGCATTCACGGCGGCGCCGGCGGCCGCCAAGGGGTCGACATCGGTCATGGCCCACCCGAAGTCGTGGGGGTTCAGCCCCAGCTCCCGCAGGGATTGAGCCGCGGCACGGTACAGCCCGCCGGTGCCGCTTGCCGGGTCGTTGAACTTCATCCCAGGGGTCGGCGGCTGATCAGCAAGCAGCACGCGCGCCATGAGCTCGCTGAGCTCCGGCGGCGTGTGGATCTCCGCCAGAGCGTCGTGAGCGCCGCGGGACCTCATCACGGTGATGACCGCGCCGAGCACGTCCGCATCGGAGTTGCCTCCGAAGTCCGGTGCGGCGCTGGTGAGGTGAAGCAGCCCGCCGGTCAGGGCGGCGCGCGCCACCGCGCGCACGGCCTGGATTCGGGTGCGCTCGGGGCGCTCGTCTTCGAGCCAACGATGGAGGGGGGTGGCCCGATCGATGAGGTCCGGGCGCTGGATCCACCACCTGGCCCAGCACTCCCGGAGCGCAGCGAGGAAGTCCTCGTCGTTGAGGTCGAGCCACCAGTCGACGGCAAGGGATGCATCCGGCCCGCGTAGAGGCCAGAGGGCGAGGGCGGCGATAACACCTGCGGGTATCTCGATTCGGTTGCCGCCATGGGCCCCATGCCAGGCGGCCTCGACGGCTTCGGCAATGTCATGTGCGGCGCGGTGGGGGTTGCGCTGGAGGGGGAAGTAGCGGCGGTTCGCCGGGCGGGGTGCGACCAGGGCGGGGGTGGAGGGCTGGTGGGGGCGGCTGGGTGGAATGGCGATCGTGACGGGGGTGGGCGCCGGGGGGAGGTCGGCGAGCGCAAGGCGGGTGGTGGCCGGCGGGGTCGGCGCGGGGGCCTTGCGGGGCTGGTCTTCGCTGAACATGTCGAGCTGCTGCATGGCGTCTCTCTCAATGAGGGGGAGGATGGCCTGTCCGTGGCCGCCCTCCCTTGGGGGTTACTGGCGGCCGAGGGGGCGGGGAGCGGAGCTTCCGTTCGCCACGAACTGGTCCCACATGCGGGTCATCTCGCGGAGGGCGTCTTCATTGGTGGCGGCGTTGATCGCGGCGACGCTGAGGCCGTCGTCCTCGATCTGCCGCAGTCGGCTGTCATGGGCGGCTTCTCCGACCGGCGGGCGCTCGACGGTCACGGGGCGCATGGCGTTGCCGTTGGCGCGGAAGATGACCCACCAGATGGGGTGGGGAGGGTAGAGGGCCAAGAGTGCGGCAAGGTGGGAGCGCGCTTCGCCGGCCAGGCGGGGGACAGCGTCGGGGCCGGTGAGCTGCAAGGCGAGGTCGAGCAGTTGTGGGGCGGCGAAGTAGCGCAGCAGGTCCCGGTGGTGAGCCAGGGGGAGGTTTGCCAGGTCGTCGGGACGGTCTCGCCAGCTGCGGTCGAGGGCCTTCTCGACGTTGCCCAGTGCGGCCTTCAGGCGGTGCTCGTCCGGCTGGTGAACGAAGAGGAGCAGGGCCATGGCGCCGAGGTGGTGCTCGTGGGTGGGGATGGAGGCGGGTTCGTGCCGCTTCACGGTGACTCCTGGGTGGGTGAGGCGCCCACCCCGCCCAAATGCCTATTCTATAGGCATTGAGGATGAGGGTGGGCGCCGTACGGAAGGATGCGGGGGGGCGGGGCGTCAGGAGCGTTCGCGGGCCCGGATGCAGGCGTACGCGGTGACAATGAGGATGTCGATGCCGATCCAGCCCAGGAGGCCGAGGGCGATCTGCTGGAGGGTCATTGGATGCCTTTCGGTTGGGTGGAGGCCCGGGCGGCCGGCGGTGGCCACCCAGGGGTGGGGGGTCAGCCGCGGCGGGTGAGGGTGTCGCACAGGGCCTGGAAGATGACGGCGGCCGCGTGCATCTCCTCGGCGAGGTGCGGCCGGTCGGCGATGGGGATGAGGAGCGCGACGAGCAGGTCGATGACCTCGTCGGCGAAGAGGCCCGGCCAGTCGACCTCGTCGGAGCCGGTCACACACTGGGCCGCCTCGGCGAGAACCTCGTAGATGATGTCCAGCAGCCCCTCGACCTCCGGGCGGGTGAGCCGGCCGTCGGCGATCAGCTTGGCCTCGATGTCGTACTGCTCGTAGGTGCCGATCATCGTGCGTACCTCCCCTATTTTCGGAAGGGCCTTCCCCTTCCTTCTACTTCTATTCTATATGCATTCGATGGGGTGACAAAGATCGCCAGGCAGGAATTTCACCGTGGGACAGAACTATTTACCCAGGTCAGAGGCCCCTAGATCCCGAATGTGGAGGGCGAGCCTGGACCCGGCCGCCACGTCTCCGATACGCATGTCGGGGCCGACGAGCCGTGTGTGGTCGTCGTCTTGGAGCACGCCCTGGTCGACCAGCCCGTCCAGGAGCGCCTTGAAACTCGGGTACCAGTTGGCCGGGTCGCGACGCCGACGGTCCTGCGGGTGGAACACGCCGATGACGTGGACCCGATCGAACTTCGGCAGGCCGCGCGAGGCGAAGCGCGCGGCCTGCCGCAGGGAGCGGGTCTTCCGCGCACGCTGATGGTGGTGCAGCCGATCGTTGGCGTTCAGCAGGTCCAGGCCCGGCGGGAGGCGGACGAGGAAGCGTCGGCCGGGAAGGCCGTCGAACCAGTCCTTCGCCGTGGCTCCCGCATCGGGAAGGTCGGCCGGGGCTTCGTCTTCGCTGGCGGGCGCGTAGCCGGTCAGCCTCGGCTTGCCGGTGCGGGTTCGTGCGGTCGGGTGCAGGGACACGGTGAGGATCTCTCGGCGGCGCTTGCCGGTGTTGGCGTCGACGACGACGGCGCGCGCGTCGCCTTCGGTGTAGCTGACCACCCTCAGCTGCACGTCTCCGAGGTCCATGGGGTGGCAGGAGACGAAAGTCCGGCCGGTCCATATGTGGGTCATGGTCAGCTCCTTGCTGGTGGTGGTGCCGGGCGGGGGCGAAGACCGGCCGCCCCCGCCCGGGGCGTATCAGCGGGTTTCGGTGGACGGGTCGTCAGCCAGGTCCCAGACCCATTCGAGGCCCGCGCCGGGGTACAGGCCGTGCTCGGTGGGGTTGATGACCCGTGTGATGCCCTCCGGGCCGTCCTGGTCGTAGTAGCTCCAGCAGATCGCCACGACGACAGCCTGGGGATTGCCGCTGGAGTCAGTGCCTCCGTCGATGACGTGGACCGCGTCTACGCGGTCATGGCCGTACTGGGCCACGTCGGCCGCCGTGTCAGCGGCGATGGCGCGCATCGTGTCGAGTGAGAAGTACGGATTGACGCCTCCGTGCATGCCCGGACCGCTGACAAGGGCGGGGTAGGTCCGGCCGTCGAATCCCACGACGTCGGCCGGGATCATGGTGACGAGGGCGGGGGTCATGACTGCTCCTTGTGCATGGCTGCGCCTATGTGGGTCTGACTCGGGCTGGGCGGGAGTGGAGGGCAGCTGCTGGCTGAGGTAGCCGCCTCAGTGAAGGTGGCGCTCAACGCCCCCGCGCGCACGAGCCGCAGGGCCAGGGATCGTTTCCGGCCCTCGGGGTGGGAGGCGTAGCCGGCGCAGATGGATCCGGCGCCGGTGCCGAGGGTGTCGTGGCAGACGATGTGCCCCTCTTGCGCGATGGCTTGGGCGATGAGTTGGGCGAGGCGGCCGGGCGGCAGGTGCATCAGGTTGCCTGGGCGGAAGATGCACGTGGGGCATCGGTCCGCGCAGATCCGTACGGTTCTGGTCTCCCGGTCGGCGACAGGGTCGACGTGTTCGGTCATCGGTGGTGGGATCCCCTTCGGGTGGCCGCCCCGGGGCTGGCCCGGGGCGGCCGTTGAGCAGGTCAGGCGGCGTCAGCAGTAACGGCTGCTGCTGCGGTGTCGTCCTGGTGGGCGACGGCCTCGATGACGACGCCGGCGTATGTGCCGTAGGTGCGCCGGACGATCGCGTTGGGGTACGCGTTGGAGGGCCTGGTGTGGGAGTCGGGGTTCTCACTGCCTATGAGGGCCGCCCACCGCTCGTAGGTGCCAGTGGAGGGCCTGTCGAAGTAGAGCTGAACGCCGATCCGGTGGGCGTCGGTGTCGTCGTAGACGGGGCCGAGGTCGATCCGGGGGACGGGCAGGTCGGGGTTGGCCTGGGCGATCAGGGCTATGGCGGCCACGGGGGCGAGGAGATCGCGCATGGTGAGGTCGGTCATGGTGGCTCCTGTCAGGATGCTTCGTCGAGGACGAGGGCGAGCTGCTCGTGGCGGTTGAGGTGGTTGTCGCACTTGGTGCACATGCGTTCGGCGGCACGTCGGTGGGCGCGCACCCCCTGCTTGCTCCCGCAGGACTGGCGGTTGACGGGCGGCAGGAGCTCGCTGTCGTCGGCTCCGTCGACCGCGGCGAGGATGGTTCCGTCGTTCCAGATGCGGCCCCCGCAAACGCCGTCGAACGCGGCCTTGGCCGGGTTGACCTGGCGGATGCAGGCGGCGCGGAACGGGCAGCGGCCGCAGACGTACAGGATCGGGTCGCAGATGTCGCGGAGGCCGCTGATGTCCGTCCAGCGGTCTGCGGCGGGCGAGAAGTCGTCGTCGCCGAAGCAGGGGGCGTGGTCGGTCACGTGGGTGTCGGTGGTCTGCCGGGGTCCGGTCACAGGACGGCCTCCAGTTGCTGGCCCAGCCACTTCGCGACGTTCACCGAGACCGCGTTCCCGGCCTGCATGGTCTGTTCGGCCTGGTTGCCGTAGATGACGGTCTTCTCAGGGAATCGCTGGCCGAGGAGCTGCTCGCGGGGGTTCAACATGCGGAAGTAGCAGTCCTCGACGGCGGGTGCGGTGCGCACGAGGCCGGCGGAGTCGCGGGTGGCGAGGGTGTGGATCGGTTCGGCCGCGGTCTTTACGGCGGCCTTCCGGTAGGGGATGACGAGGGTGTTCCGGGCGATGGCCGGAGCCACGCCGCCGGGCACGACGAGCCCGTGGTGGTTGCCCTGGGCGGTGACGGCCGCCAGAGGGTCGGTGACGCGGGACGCCGTGGCGTTGTTGCGGTACTCGATGATGAACGGGTCCACGGTGACGAGGGCCTCGCTCTCCCTGGTGAGGCGGGTACGCAGGGGGACGTCCACGGACGCGGCGTCGGTGTTCCAGGACCCGCCGGTGGGAACGAGGAGGGCGTCGCCCTGCTTGACGGTGCGCGTCGGCAGCGGCTGGCGGCCAACGGCGAACGCCCGATCGCCTCCGTCTTTGCCGTGGGCGAGGTTGATGGCGCTCGGCTCGTAGGGGAACTTGGTCAGGCCAGCGCGGATCCTGGCCATGGTCGTCTCCACCAGCGGCCTGCGGCGGTCGCCGATGCGGGTTCCGAGGTCGCCCCAGTTGATGATGTCGCTGGCTGGCCGGACGTACGGCTCGACCATGGCGTGGTGGCAGGCCGTGTTGGGGCAGCGATAGATGTAGTCGCGCCGGTACTTGCCGATGCGCTGGTTCTGGTTGTTCCACGACTGGCGAGCGTGCACGTCCTCGCCGCAGTCCATGCAGTAGGCAAGGGGGCGGGGCTCGACGTCCGGCGCACGCATGGTCTTGAGGGTGAAGACCACGTACATGCGGTCCCGCCATTGCGGGGCGCGCAGATTCGTTTCGTCTCCGACGTGGGCACTGGAGACGGAGACGATCTGTGCGCGGTAGCCGAGCTTGTCCATGGCGTCGATCCACACCCAGAAGAGGATCCAGTCCAGCCCGAACTCGACGACGTTCTCCACGATGACGGCCTTGAACTTCTTGGCCTCGGCGGCGCGGACGACGCACCAGGCGGTAGCCCGGGTCCGTTCGAAGGCGTCCTTGGGCAGGGAGTTCCAGCCTTCGAGGCCGTCGAGCATGTCGAGCTGTTCGGATTCGCGGCGGCGGCCGCCGGCGGGGCTGATCTCGGTGCAGATGACGGACGCCCACAGCACGTCTGCGCGCGGCAGGTACTTCATGGGGAAGCCGGTGATGTCGATGCAGGCGTGGTCGGCCTTGGGGTGGTTGGCGGCATGGCTGTCGATGGCGAGCTGCCAGTGGTTGACGCCGAGGACGAGCTCGTACCCGGCTTCGGTGAGGCCGGTGCTGCTGCCGCCAGCGCCGCACAGAAGATCTATGACGCGGTTCACGGTTGTGGTGCTCCAAGAGGTCTTTGGGGGCCCCGCCCCGGTTCGGACCGGGGCGGGGCGGGTGATGCGGCGGTCAGAGGGTGCGCAGTCCGCCGGCGGTCTGGGCGGCGCGGAGGAAGGCGATGAACCGTGACCAGGTCTGGTCGCCGAAGGGCAGTTCGGCGCAGTCGTAGCGGGGGTGTGCCTCGTATCGGGCGAGGGCGGCGGCGATCTCGTCCGGTGTGGTCCAGAACGCGTCGCAGAAGCGGAGCTTGTACGCGGGGATGCCTTCGGGCTGGTCGTCAGCTGCTTCCCGGACGCCCTGGTACGCCGCGACGAACGCGGCCTTCGCCTTCTGCTGCTCCTCGGTGAGGTCGGCCGTGTCCGAGAGGTGCGCCAGCTGGAGGCCGTACGCCTCCAGGGTCGGCCACTGCGGCCGGTCCTTCTCGACCGTCATGCCGAAGTGGGCCATGGTGTCGAGAACGCTGGCGCCTTGGAGGGCGGACAGGTTGAGGTTGTCGCGGGGGCCGGTCCCCCTGATGGCCCGGTCTTTGCCCACGATGTAGAAGTCGTAGCCCATGTTCTGTCTCCAAGAGGTCTGGGGCCCGGCCGCCGCGGCGGCCGGGCGGGGTGTCAGAGCGCGGCGGCGCGGGTCAGGTCGAGGCGATAGCGGACCGTGTGACCGTTCTTGCCGAGGACTTCGCACAGCGGGGCCCACGTGTCGCGGTTCTCCTCGCCGAGGCCCAGGGCCCATCCGTCGAGGTCGTAGGTGTCCTCGGTGCCCGTGAACTCGCGGCGGCTGCCGTCGCCGGTCCAGTAGAAGCCGCTCGCCTTGACGCCTCCGCGGGTGAAGTGGAGCTCCAGGGCGGAGGCGTCAAAGTCGGCGTCGTGGTCGTGGTCGGTGAGGATGTCGCGCACTGTGGCCGCGAGCAGCAGGCACATGGAGCGGGCTACGTCTCCGCTCGCCGCACCTGGTGCCTCGGCACGGTCGAGTGCCTGCGCGAGGTGCAGGCCGTCGGGGAGCTGGTAGCTCTGCCCGGTGTTCTGGGTCATCAGGGTCTCCAAGAGGTATGGGGGCCCGGCCGCCGTTGTGGCGGCCGGGCGGGGTGCTACTTGTGAGCGGCGTGCATGCGGTGCTGTCCGCCGCAGGTCATGCAGCGCGGGGCCCTCATGCGGGCCTCGTATCGCAGCTCCTGCGCGACGATCACGGCGAGCCCGGCAGCGATGCCGCAGGCGAAGGCGAGAAGCCAGGTCACGACTGCCTCCCGTCGCGGACGTCGCACGGGCCGAGGAGCTGAGCCATCGCGACCAACACGCCCTGTGCGTCACCGGTCCGGCGCGCGTTCTCGAGAGCGGCCTCAACCCGTTCGCGCTGCTCCGGGGTCTGCGGGTGCGCGAAGAGGTGGTTGCAGGAGGGCTCGGGACTCTGAGTCTGGGACTCGGTCATGTCGCCCTCTCCTATTCCGGGGTCTGGCCGATGAGGGCGACGGCGACCGTGACGACGCCTCCGTCACCGGCCCAGACCGAGAGCGGCCAGTCGTTGCCGCCCTGCTGGTGAAGGCACCGCCAGCCCATGGAGCGGAGCTCGGCGACCTCCCGCCCGTACCGGGCGATCGCGCCCTCGGGCTTGGGGAAGAAGTCGGTGATGGGCTCGACGGTCGAGTGGTCGTTCCTGAGGCCGGTGAGGCTGAACGCCTTGAGGGGCTTGAAGCGGACCCCGAGGGCGCGCTGCTTGACGAAGGTGGCGATCGCCTCGAACAGCGGCAGGTGCTGATTGCCGTGGTCGGCCTGCGCTCCGATCTCGGTGGAGTCGTAGACGATCTCCTGGATCGTCGCGACGTCGTCCTTGATGCGCTGGACGTGCCACCCCTCCACCTCGGCGGGGTCGGCGGGCAGCTGGTGCTCGGAGGTGATGAGCAGGTAGGAGCCGTCGTTCAGTTCGGCGGTGATGCCGTACATCCCGCCACCCAGCTCGACGTCGGTGACGAGCCCCATGCGGCGGAGCGGGGTGATGACCGGCTCGTAGGCCGACCACATGGCCTGCCACACCCGGTCGTCGGTGTTGCCGTGGTCGGGCAACGGGGCGAGCTGGGAAGCCTCGCTGTTCATGATCTCTCCAAGAGGTCGTTGTGGCCAACAGTACAGAGTTGGGATCTATCTTTGAAGGCGATTCAGGGCGCCTTCGTAGAACCGAACCCCTCCCCTGCTTCTTCTATTTTATAGGCATTCGTGGGGGTGTCCACATTCCTGCGGGACTTTCGCCCCTGGGACGGAACTTCTTCCCGGGCCGCGTCCTTCCAGTTCCGGAGCGCGCTCCTGGCAGCACTCCGCGCCTCCAGCACCGTGCCGGCGCCGAGGTCGGCGCGACGCCGACGCTCGTCCGCGTCCCGGTGCCACTGGTCCCAGTGGTCATCGTTGGCCCGCCGCTCGGCGTCGCGCTCCCGGGCTTGCTGCCGTTTGCGTTCCGCGCGCGGGTTCGTGCCACAAGCGCGGCAGGAGGAAGCGGGGTTGCCCGCGTGCTTGGAGCATCCCGACTTCTGTGGCGCAGCCTGCTGGTCGGTGGTGCCAACGTCGCCGAAAGGCTCCCCTGCGGCGACAGCCGCGGGGGTAGGGGGGAAAGGAAGAACAGAGGAAGAACCAAGGAAGGAAGGGGTTCCACCGGTGGAACCGACAGGGTTCCCCGCTTGGAACTCCCCGGGTTCCACCGGTGGAACCTGACCCTCGCCTCCCTCAGGGTTCCCCTCGTGGAACCCAGCCTGTGGAGGCTTCTCCTGCGGGGCCTGCGCCTTGTCTTTCACGCGGTCCTCGACGTCCTGGGCGGTCATCGCCGGCTTGGCCGGAGCCGCCCGTTTGACGCCCGTCCGCGCCTTGGCGGGGTTCTTCGGGGCGGCCCGCTGGGTCTCCAGGCGTGCCTTGAGGTCGGCGGTGCTGGGGATCGGGGGGATGCCGTTCGGGAAGACGCGGTAGACCGCAGCCCGCCCAGCCTTGCCCGTCTGGACACGCTCCACGAGGCCCTTGGCGACAAGCTCGGTTACCAGGGTGATGGCCCGCTTCTCGTTGACGCCGACCCACGCGGCCAGCCGCGCCAGGCCCGGACGGGACAGACGGGTCTCGTCGTCGGCGGAGTCGGCGAGCTTCTGCAGCGCGAGCTTCTGACTCTGGGTGATCACTTCCTTCGGCAGGTAGCTGGCAACGACCATCAGGTGGATTGACACGGGGCCCCTCGGAGGCGGTGTTTCTGGCAGGACGGGGGGCCCCGCCACCGCGGCAGTCGCGGTGGCGGGGCTGGAAGGCGGGCGGGGCCTGGACTACCGCTGAACGGCGGTGACCCGGATGGCGCGCGTTGTCTTCTTCGCGGCCGTCCTCATGGGGATCGCGACCCCGGCTTCCTTCATCACGGTCTCCATGCGCTGGAAGTCGGCGCCGGTCTTCTCGGGTATCGGTACGCCGAGGGTGTCGAAGGTGTCGATCATGGCCTCGCGATCGACTTCCTGGACCGGGTTGCCTCCGGTCCATCTCAGCTGGTTCGGGCCGTAGATGCCCGCCGGTGAGTCGTCGAGCTTCGCGCGGGCTTTCTTCTTGATCCGCTGGCCTTCGGCCTCCATCTCGTGTCCGCGTACGTATTCGGACAGAGCCGTCTCGCGGTCCGCGTCGTCGTGGACGAGTACCGTTTGCACGGCGGCTCCAGGGGTCTTGGGCTCTCCCCAGCAGGGCGTGCGGAAGGGGCAGTTGTCGCAGATGGGGTCCAGCCCCGGCCCGTCGAACGACCGGGTGGCTTCCTCGGGGTTCGCGTACTCCATGACGCGCTGCACCCACCACCGTGCGCGGGTGGCTTCGGCCTTGTCGAAGGGGAACTCCTGGACGTACTCGGCCCCGTTGTCCCGGTTGACGAAGCGGAACCGGATGCGGCCGACGTCGATCGGGCCGAGCCTGGCCATCGGCCTCTGCCCGTGGATGTCCAACCAGCCCACCGTGCGCAGGAGGTCGGCGTACAGGTACGCCTGGCGGATCTCGGCTCCGGTGGCGCCGTACCGGAGCACCCGGTCCCACAGGAAGGTGCTCTTCGTCTTGATGTCCTCGACGGTGACCACGTCGGCCGGCGTCGTCGGCCGCAGGCGCTTGGGAAGTCGCGCGGCGGTGGCCGCGTCGAGGTGGACGGCGTCGACGTGGCCACGGATGCTGTCGTCGGCCACCGCCGTCTCCACCAGCCAGCCGTACTCCGTACGGGCCGATCCGAGGAGTCCCTCGTGGAGGTAGGTACCCAGGATCGCGGCTCGCTTGTCGGAGGTGTCCGTACGTTCGACGCCCGACAGGATGTAGGCGGCTCGGCGCTCACATACGGTGTCGGAAGCTCCCAGCTGACGCTGTTGCGATCGGGGGCGCCGCGCGTCCTGGATGTGCGCTGCGGGCCACAGAGACGGGCTGCTCACAGGCTGGGCGGTCATCAGGCCGCCTGCCCTTCGGACGCGCCGTCGACGCTCTTGGCGCGCTCGGCGGCTGCGCGCAGCTTTGTGGCGACGTCGTCGCCTAGCGCCTGGTCCATGTCGTCGCGGGGGTTCTCGATCTGCACCAGTCGGTCGCTGATGGCCGCCTGTATGGTCGATGCCTCCTGCCTGGTGAGGCCCGAGGTGTCCGGCCGCGTCTCGCGCCACAGCTCGGCAAGGGCTTCCTTCGCCGAGGTCTCCTCCACGCGCTTGAGCCACGGCGCCAGCCTGTCGCCGGCGAGCACGGGCATGACGCGCGGTTGGGACTTCGCGGAGCAGCCCAGCCGGTTGAAGACCAAGTCCTCGATGGAGAAGTCAGGCAGCCGCAGCGGGCGGCGCTTTTCGACTCGGAGGCGAAGTGACCTCGCCTTGATGATGTGCGGGTCTTCGTCGCGCTTCATGCGCACCCACACGGTGGAGTCGAATCCGAGGTCCTTGTGGCCGGAGACCTTCCATTCCTTACGGCCCGAGATGGGGTTGCCGTTGTCGTCTACGGCAGAGACTTCCTTGCCGCGAGCAAGCACGATCGCGATACCGGGCAGGGTCTGGAGGAGGTGCATGACCCGCCCCCAGCGGTCCACGGCGTCGTTCCACAAGTTCATGGGGATGTCGATGCCGGCGTCGGGGTCCGAGGCAAGCACGACCTTGTTCTTCCGCGTCCGCCTGGCCCTCTCCTGGGTCCAGTTGGTGAGCATGCGCCACAGCGCGGATCCGGAGTCGATGACGAGGACCACGGGCGGCTCACCAGCTCCGGCCGCACGGCAAGCCTCTGCGTGGACGGCCTCTACCTGCTCCAGGATGTCGCGGTAGCTGCCGTCATGGTCGATGACCAAGTAGTCGGCGCCGTCGATGGCGGCGTACTCGTCGGCGGACCCTTCGGACAGGTCAATCCAGTAGGTCTGCCCGGTGAGCGGGGAGGCCGAGAACTTGGCGGCGGAGTAGGACTTGCCGCTCCCTTCCTCGCCCTCGATGAGGACGAGAGGGTATGGGACCTGGCCGGTCGGCTTGCGGGTCTTGAGCGTGGGGGACGCCGGTCGTGCCGGCGCCTGCTGCTGGGACACGTCTCTCCAAGAGGTCGTGGTGGGTTAGGCAGCGCGCAGCGCGCGGGTCTCGAAGAGGTCCGCCCAGTCGGGGCGGGCGCCGATGAGCTCGCGCACGTAGCGGCTGCGGAAGTCGTTGTTCAGCCGGAACTCATCGCCTCGCGTCGCTTCGCCGTAGCGGTAGCGGAGGAGTTCGAAGAGCATTCCGATGCCGATGCGCTGGAATCCCTTGCCGATCGCGTCTTGGACGAGGTTCTCCAGGTGACGCATCACCCAGGGGTTCAAGGCGTGGAATGCCTCGAATCGCTGCTGGATGGTGAGATCGCGGACGGATTCCGGGAGGCGCACGGGCTGGATGTCGTCCAGGCCGAACAGGGTGGGCTGCTCAAGCGACATGATCCCCCCACGGGATGTTGACCAACGGTTCAGTGTTGGAATCTATCTTTCGATGTGGGGTCATGTCGATCTCGAACAGCTTCGACAGGTTCCGGCGGGTCTCGCATGCACACCTCCATGGCGGTCGTTTTGCGACTCACGCCACCGCTCGAACGCGGCAACATGCCTCTATTCTATATGCAATTGGGGGTGGAAACAAGAATCGATCGACTCAAATGGTGGTTATTCGGCGTCCTTTGCGGCTCCCGGTCCGCGGGGGATGATCCTCGATCCGTGGCCGTCGTACGTGCCCGCGAGGAGCGCGTCACGGACGTTCTCGTTGATCGTCCACCCGCCGCCGCGGGCGCTCGCCTTGAGCGCCGGCGCGTCCTCGAGGAGGGGTTCGAGGAGCCAGATCGGCGATCCGGAGAGGGTGTAGTCCGCCGGGCGGAGCCGCCCCGTCTTCGCCGCATTGCGGACCCCCGCACTGTCGGACAGCCCGAACAGCACCGCGATCTCAGACTGCCCCACCAGCGCAGGGAGGTCTTCGACGCGCGACTCCCAGTACCCCGGCTGCTGCTCCCCCACCAGGTGCTTGAGCACGGCTTCGTCCAGCCGCTTCGGCCGGGGGGTCGTCGTGCCGTACCGCTTCGCGAAGTCGAGCAGCCAGTACGGCGAGCCAGAGATGATCCGTGCGTACTCGTAGTCGAGCCGCTTGTCGCGGCTGATCCACTGGCTGACCTGAAGCGGGCGCACTCCGTAGAGCGCCGCGAACTCCTTGACACCCACCAGGTACGGCTTGCCGTCCTTCGCCTGACGAACCACTGCTGCTCCTCACCCGCGCCGACTGTGCATATAGATTGTATCCACGGTGTCGGGGGGTCCGGGTGCGGCGGTCAGCTTGGTATGGTGGTGGTTCCAAGAGGTCGAGGGCCCCCGCCGTGAGGCGGGGGCCCTCTTCCATTTCCGAAGGTGGATCAGGCGGCCGGCGTCGGCCTCGGCCTGTCGTACTTCGGCGGCCGCGCGTATCCCAGCAGCCAGCCGAACCGCGGAGAGACGTGCTCCTCGGCGAGACGGAACAGGGTGTAGTAGGCGACGATGACGGCCGGGGTCAGGACCCCGGTGACCGCATCGGCGGGCAGGTCCAGGCCGACCTTCAGCGCCAGGGCTACGAGCCAGCCGACGGCCGCCGGAATACCGGTGCGGACCAGGGATGCGTACAGGTTCAAGGCTGCTCCTCGAAGTCGGGGTTGGTCAGGCGAAGAGGCGTCGCCAGGTCTCGGGGCCGGGGAAGCCGTCGGCGTCGTCGCCGCTCCACCCCTGCGCCCGCTGGAAGGCGGCGGTGTTGAGCCGGTCGGCCTCGCCCCACTCGGGACTCGGGCCGACGCGGTAGTGCGAGCCGAAGCCGCGCTTCACGAGCTGCTGGCCCAGGCGCAGGATGTGCTCGTTGGACTTCCCCGGGCCGAACGCGTTGCGGCCGGGGAACGCCGGGGCTCCACCCCCCTGCGGGGGCTTGGTGCCGGTGGGCGGCTTGCTTCCAGAGTCGGCCAGGATCTCCGACACTCGGGCACGGAAGTCATCCATATCGAACGTGGGGTCGATCTTGCCGGGCTGCCACTCCTTGTGGGCGATCACAGACTGCGCCGACCACCCGTGTGCGCGGCAGAGCGCGGCAGCCCACTGGGCCGCTGCCTCGACCTGCTCCGGCGGCCACGGGTCCTCGCCGTCGCCGAGGTTGACCAGCTCGGCTCCGTAGAAGTGCGTGTTGCCGTCGGTGTCGGCCCTGGTGTCGCCGGGCAGTGCCGCCTCAACCTTGACCGCAGCGAGTACTCGGCCGTCGCCCTTGCCGGCGTGGTTGGTCCGCCCGTGACCAACCAGGTGGACCACACCCGCCTTGTCGATCACGGAGTGGCACAGGGGCCCCGGCAGGTCACTGTGCCCGTCGTAGCAGAGCGCCACAGAGTACGCGGTGCCACGCGTCACGGTGTGGTGGATCATCACCCCGTGAACGGGGCCCCAGGGGCCCTTGTGATTGCGGTTGTGACTCCGCCAGGAGCCGACCTCTTCGACCGTGAGACCGGCCTCGTCGAGAACAGCCAGAACTCGGTCCGCTGTGAGCGGTGTTGCCATCGGGCGCTTTCCAGACTCCCCCGCGCCGGGATGGGTCCTACAGGTTGAGCTTCGCCAGCACCACGGCGACCAAGACGGCGACGATGACCGGCGCGAGGAGCGCGGATACGGCCAGGCGCCGGTTGGTCCGGGCGTCGCTTTCTTCGCGCTCCCGCTGCTCGCGGAGCTCGTCCAGGTCTCCTTCGAGAGTGCCGATCCGCTGGCTCAGGGCTCGCTGATCGGCGGCATAGACGTCCTTGGTGACCATCTGTTCCATCCGACTGGCCAGGGCGGCGAAGTCGGCACGCAGATCGTCACGCAACTGCTGAACTGCGCGCAGCAGCTCCCAGGGCGTGGGATCTTGGTTCGGGCCGTTCACAGGGCTCCCCAGTCGGTCGGCCCCACGCCGCTGATCATTCTACGGCCGCCCGCGATCGTGCCGATTACTTCACGTAGGTGACCTTCAGCTGTGGTGGATGGGCCTCGCCCACTCCCTCGGCCCGCCCGTAGTAATCCAAGGAGCTGTTCGCCGGGTCGAGTGCCACTCCCCTCCAACTGGTCGAGTCGAAGATCCCGGTGATGTCGATCCACTTGCCGACGTTTTTGCCCCAGTCGATCGTCCGCGAGTCACCATCACAGCTGAAGGTCCCCGGCCTCGACCCGTGACCATGCGCCTTGATCACGGCCTTTCCGCCGGCGTTGTAATACCAGTGGGCGTAGTACAGGTACAGCTCGACCGACTGAATCGAGGCTCCCTCCAGATCCGATGCCAAGGACGACGGGAATCCGATCAGGGCAGCCTGCACCCCGTTGTTGCTGGAGTAGTACCCCTGAATGCACTGGGAGCCGTAGTACGAGTTGTACGCGCCCCGGTTGGCGTAACTGCCCGACCATGCAGCGGTGTAGGTCCGCTCGTACTGCTGCTTGGGAGGGGTGGTCACGCCACCACCGGTGTTGTAAACGCCCGTGTCAGGGAGCGCCGGCCCTATGTCCTCCACGTACATGTGGGCTGGCTGCTCGCTCTTACCGAACAGCGTCACGGTGGTTCCGCCCGGCGCCCACTGGGCGTGGAACGTCGACAGAAGCCGATGAAGGCCGCCCCCGAGGCTCGCTCCGGACCTGATCAGCTCGACCCGGACCGACCGCCAAGTCAGGCCAGCGATCGGGAAAACACGATTCTGAATGATGGGACTGCTGACGGTGGGAGTGGATGCACCGCCGTCGCGGAGGGTTACGTGGACCTCTCCCGTCTCGGCTGACGCGGTCACATAGCAATCCACGACGATGCGGTACATCCGGGTCACGTCTGACTGGAAGGCCAGCTCGACAAACCCCATCTCGTTGGCGCTGCCGGTGACCGCGCTGTACTGGCGACTGATGGCGACCAGACCGCGGGGAGACTCCGCGAGACGCGAATCAAGTCGCATGCCGCCAACGGTGAGTCCGCCAGCGACGGACACGTCGTTGAAGCCCGCGTTACCCTTTTCGTCGATCGTCGCGACCGCGCCGCCGTTGGTGCCCGACAGCGTGAGGAAGTTGGCCCTGCCTGTGACCAGGCTGACGCGCTCGTCGCCTTCCTCGTCGAAGAGGACGAGGCCGGCCGGGGAGATTTCGGCTCGGGTTCCGCTTGGCTGGGAGCCGATCACGATGCGGCAGGTGGAGTTGTCGAAGAGGACCGACCCGGCCTTACTGTCGATAGTTGCCAGCCTGATCCGCCCCAGCACGGTCTGAGCGGGTGCGGCCGTCCCCGGTGCTCCGGACATGGTCTTCCAGCCGGACCCCGCCGCGGCGCTACCGCTTGTGATCGTGCTGTAGGCAAGGACAGTTCCAGCGGCGTCTTCCCAGCGGACGTAGACATTCACCCGGGTCCCGACCCAGTCGGTCGAGAGCTGGTAGTCGGCGGAGAGCCAGACACGCTGGCCAGGCATCGCGGGGAACGTGCCTAGCGTGATGGTCTTGTCGACCGGCGCCGCCGAGGTGCAGTCCACGCGCAGGGCTTTGGGACTGTCTCTGCCCGGAGCGACCACGGTCCAGTCGGTACCGAGGCGACCCGTGGTGATGGCGCCCTCGAAGGAGGGGTCAGCGATCAAGTTGCCGTCCACGCCAATGGCCAGGTGCGCGGCCGTGAGGGCGCCGGCTGCGATGTGACGGGCGACGAGGGTGTTGGTCGCTATCTCGGCTCCGGTGATCGACAGGGCTTTGACTTCGCGCGCGGTGAGCGTCTTAGCTGCCACTTTGGACGCTACGACGGAACCTGCCGCGAGCTCGGGTGTGCCGATGGAGTCGGCCAGGACCATGCCGGCGCCGATGACCGTGCGGACTTCAATGTTGTCGAAGTCGGCGGTCCCGGCGGTCGCCTCGTGGTTCTTGATCCAGACTGCCGCCTTGACCGCCCCGGTCGGGGCCTGCACCTGGCGGTTGACCCTCGTCCAGGGTCCGCCTGGCGCCGGGGTCACCGCAAGGACGCCGTAGCTCAGGGCGACGCCCTGGGCGTCCTGCCACTCCAGGAAGAGCCGGACCGAGTCACCTGCCCAGTCCGCCGACACTCGGTAGTCGAAGGCAAGGAAGAAGCGGTCACCGGGCGATACGGGTAGTTCCGTGACCATCAGGGCCCTCCCTGTGCTGGGAGGAGGCCCCTTCGGCCCCGCCTGCAGGGCTCGTGCGGAGTTGTTGCCGGTGGTCAGGCTCCATCCGGTCTTGCCGGTGAGGTTCTGGTCGGTATACGGCCCCTCGAAGCCCGGGTCGGGCACGAGGTTGCCCGTTCCGATGCCGAGCTGGGTGTGCCCGACGGCGCCCACCTGGAGGTGCATCCGCCCCACGGCCTCTTCGGCCAGGGCGGTTTCGTCGATGATCCCGTCGAGGACCTCTTGGGCCACCACGACAGCCGGGCCCACCGGGCCTGCCTGCGGCGACGGGTCGGAGGCTGTGCCGGAGGTGGTGCGCGCCATGAGCCGGAAGTACATCGGGTCGGCCGCTGCAACGATGAGCGTGCCGCCCCGCGGGGACTCGATCGTGGCGCGGAGGGTGGCCTCCCCGATGATGAAGCCGTCCGTGGCGCCGATGTGGATCTCTACGCGGGCGAAGTCCAGCGGTGCCGCGACCTCCTCGAGGAAGGTCCCGTCCCAGGTGACCGCGACTCCGCCAAGGACGGAGGACACGTACGGGCGCGAGGGCTGGGGCGGCGGAGGTCCGTTGACGGCGACGACGCCGGAAGTGCCGTCTGCCTGCTGGCCGATGACGGCGCGCAGGGAGCCGCTCTCGTCGTAGACCTCGATCGCGGCGTCCTCAATGGAAGAGTGGCCGAGGCGGCTTGACCGCTGAAGGTTGGCGATCTGGCGTTCAAGGGCAGCCAGGCGGCCGCCGATGTCGATGTTGCTCATGAGCTCGCCTCCCCGTAGTAGAAGGAGTCCGCGCGGCTCAGGAGGACCGTGACGGTTTCGCCGTCCGTTCCTCCGGTCCGTACGCTCCATCCGACGATCCGCATCCAGCTGGCGAAGTCGAGCCACTCGTTGCTGACCTTCGTGAACACGTCGTCCCCGACCTGGAAACTGCCTATCGGGGCGGCGGGGTGATCAGGGCGGATGCTGATCTGCTCGACGGTGCCTCGGAGCTGCCGGCGGGTGCGTTCCGCAGTGGCGCGGCGAGCGAGGACGTCGGTCCCCTTCACGTCCGGCAGGGCGAGAACTGTCTCCATACGCAGGCGGCCGTCGCGGACCGAGTCGACATGCCGACGCTTGGATCGGCCCTCACCGGCGCCGGTCGCGATGACGGTCTGTGCGAACTCGTCGGCGCTGCGCGGGACGGCTGGGCTGTTCAGGATGTTGACCCCGCTGGTGAAGCTGATGTCCGTACGACGTGTGCCCAGGCGGGGATATCCGAGGCGTAGCCGCCGACGGATGCTCCCGTCGGTTCCCCACTGCGTATCGCAGGTGTAGTCCGGGGAGCCCGCGGCGGCAACAAGGTCGTCGACAGCGTCGCCGAGGACCGGCTCCTCCCACCATGCGGATCTCAGCGGATCGGCGGGCGTGCCGACTTTCGCGGTCGACACCGTGGGGTCGACGACGACGCCGAGGTCCCCGTCGGGGAGAGACTGCGCGTACGCCCAGATGTCGCGGATCACCTGGCAGGGGTCCGCGTAGACGTACGGGCCTCGTCCGTCGTACTCACCGTGGATGTCGTGTCGCCGCTGGAGGTAGCTGGACCAGCCGGCGGCTTCGAGGGAGAGCGTGCGGTCTTCCGGCGTGACCTGCCAGAGGACTCCTCCCCATCGCAGATGGCCCTCCCGTTCCACGTACAGCAGCGTGTTGCCCTCGTCGACGATGTCGGGTCGCGAACGCCCGAACCGCGGCGCGAGGGTCGCCGTGAGGGCTCCCGGGCCGTTCAGCTCGGGCCCATACTCGACGTCGGTAAGTGGAAGGTCCGGATCGAGGACTTCGCCGGTGAGTGCGTGCTGTGCGATGTAGCGGTAGCCGGTGCGCGTCACAGCACCCCCTCGACGAACTCCACGTCGAAGACACAGTTGGAGCCGCCATTGACGTCCAGGCCGAAGGTGGAGCCGGGCAGGGGGTTGGTCTGGAGGCTGAGGGTCTGGACGGTTCCGCGCAGGGCCGGGGTGATCTGCGGGGTGTCGCCGAGCATGATGTTCTCGCGGGACCAGCCCGTGACGGCGTCGTCGTCCATGGTGATCTCGGCGCCGAACGTCGCGCCGAACTTGTGGCGCCAGCGTGTGTGCGGGTTCCCGGTGAACCGCACGCCGATCTGGGTGACCAAGTTCGCGGTGACGGCCCAGGACGGGACTTCGACCTGCACGCGCGCCTCGGTGGGCCAGTCGGCCCACTTGTCGACGGCAGTCGGGGACTGGCTGTAGGGGAAGCCGCGGATCATCTGGATCCGGCGCTCCCTGCGGGGGTTGGCGATGCGCCGCAGGTCGGTGATCATCGCTGCCGTGATCGTGCCGGTGTTGGCTGGCAGGTTGATGCGGGCCAGCGGTATCGCGGAGAAGCCCGGGGGCGGGGCGGTTGCTGTTGCAGAGACACCCGGGATCACCTCGAAGGCGACGATCTTGTCCTTCGCCGGGTTGCGGGTGCCTTCGTACTCCGGGTCGAGTACCCGCATCACGACCATGTCCGTGCGTGGGGTGCCGCCGGTGGGGGCGACCGGAACGGATTCGGTGCCGATGTTGTACGCGGTGTAGTGGCCCTGCCAGGGCACTGCTCGTCCACGGATGACGCCGGAGCCGTCGCCAACGAGGACTCCTCCGGCCGGGACGGTCAGCGGCGTGACCTTCAGGTCGCTGCCCTCCGTGACGCCCTCGGCGCCTCGGGCAAGGTCGCGGACCATCATGCGGAAGCTCTGGGCGCTGTGGGTGCCGCCGTTGGTGAGAAGGGGGACGGGGGTGAGGGTCACGGAGGCTCCCGATCAGAGTGTGGGCCAGGCCGGCCGCCACGTGACGGTCAGCTGAGCCCGGTTGGTGGGGTCGACGGCCTGCCAGCGCAGCTCGCTGCGGCCGGGCTGGAAGTTGAAGGTGTCGATTCGTGATCGCGGGGTGAGGTTCACGTTGCCGCCGTTGCGGCGCAGGACGGATCGCCAGGTGGGGCGGGTGTCGATCTCGATCCAGTCGCCGGCTTCGATCGTTGTGTTCAGCTGGAGGACGCGGCCGGTCTGCACGTGTGTGATGGACGGGTTGGCACAGGGTCCGGTGATCCGCAGCACGGGCCAGGCCGGAGCTACGCCCTCGACGGTGATCCACCCTGGGCGGCGGTTCGCGTCTGGGCCAGGGTTGACCACGATCGGCGGCACCAGGGGGGCGGTGAAGCCGCCGTCAGCCATCATGCCGAGCGGCAAGGTGACCTGCTGGACGGCGTCGCTGTAGAACTGCGGGTCGGCGGCGAAGAACTCCAGGTCCAGGGGTATCCAGCCGTACGCCAAGGACGTCAGGTCAGCATCGAGCCGGCGGAGGCGCCCCTGGAGGACGCGAACGTCCCGACCGGGGAGCTTGAGGCGCAGGTCGGTGGTTGCACCTCCGGTCAGGCGCAGGCTGGGTTCGTCGTGGACGCGCTGAAGGGCAGCGAGCATGTCCAGGGCGGCTGCCTGGTCGCCAGGGGTCCTGATGGCCGCGTCGATACGGACCGTGCGGCCGGCGTAGTAGTCGGCCCCGAGCCAGACCCCATCGGCATGCGGCGGGTCCACGTCCCCGGTCCGGACTTCGGGACGCCCCAAGCCCTCGATCGTGGCGATCACAACCGGGGTTCCGGAACCGATGGCGACGCCGCCCAGCTCGTGGCGGTGATCCTTGAGGACGGCGCTCATCGGATCCCACCTCGCTTGGCGCGCCGCAGCTGGTACCCGACCGCGGCGGAGATTTGCTGCTCGGTGGCTCCGGGGCGGTCGATGCGGATGTTCTGGGTACCGATCAGGGGGGTCGGGCGCTCGTCTCGGAGGATGACGACGGTGCGGCTTTCGGGTCTGGCTTCCACTACACGAGGGGAGTTCGCTCCGGCCCGCCCCAGCTGGTATCCGAACCGGCCTGCCACGTCAGCCAGCACCCGCTGAGCCGGTCCCCGCTTGGAGGCTCCGAGCGGGATGAACGCCTCACCTTCTGTCGCGGGCTCGGCGAAGCGGACGATGCCGTTGCTCGTGGCATAGACACCGGGGGTGAGGATGCCGCCGTTCGCGTAGGACAGTCCGCGTTTCGCCCGTGCAAGGTCTTCCAGGAACTTCGCGGCGGTACCGCCCAGGACCTGCTGGATACGCGCCTGACCGAGAAGAGCGACCTCGATGATGCGGTCCTCGTCCAGCTTCGTTGTGTCGGCGACGTCGTGGATGCCTGTCCCGCTTGAGCGAATCGCGCCGATGATCTGGATGAGGTCGGTGAGGGCATCTCCGGATACGACTTCCTTGGCGCGTTTGCTCACGTCGTTGGCATCCCGCGCCGCTCCCTGAGAACGCGCGGCCTCGGCGGCCACCGTCTCGGCCGCCTTGTCTCCCTGCTCGGCCAGGAGGGTCGCCAGATCCGTGTAGCCCCAAGCGGCGATCTTGGCCAGGTTCGCCTCGAAGGCCTCCTGGTTCTCGATGGCCGCCTTCAGCTGCGTGGTGAAGTCGCCCAGGGATGCCCGGGCGACCTTCCCCAGCGCCTGGAGGTCGTCGGTCATGTCCTTGATGTACTTCGAGCTGCCGTTGGCCATCCGCTTGGTCAACTCGACACCGTCTTCGCCCATGTCCTGAAGGGCGTCGGCGACGTCCTGACCGGCTCGTCGGGCCACGGTGGCCAGGTCGCGGCGCCAGGCGGCGGCCTTACTCGCAGCCTTGTCCAGGTTCCTCTCGAAGAGGTCCAGGTCGAAGACCTCTGTCTCCTTACCTCCCTTCTTCACCTTGCGCATGGAGTCCGTACGGATCGAGGACAGGGAGGACAGCTCGGCCGCTCCCGGCCGGTAGGACCATCCGGATAGTCCGCCGTTGGCGTACCAGGAGACTTCTCCGCCGAAGCGCCGGACGACCTCTTCCACGATCGACTTGGACCGGGGGCGCTTCGACTCAGCCAGAGGCACGTACGCCTCGCCGTGGGTCTCTGGTTCAGCCCACACACGCCAGGCTCCGGCCGGGGCAATCTGCGCGACGTGCTGCTCTCGGACGCCTCCGCTCGCGAAGAAGGACAGCACACTGCCGTTCGCCTGCGGGGCCTGGATGTAGTCGGAGATGCCGTTGCCGTCCTTGTCGTTCGGCATCGGCGTACGGCGGTACAGGATCGAGATGACGACCGGCGGCGGCTGGTTGGCGGTCACGTTGACCGAGATGCTCTTCGAGCCCGGGATGTTCTGCACGGACAGGCCGATCGCGTCCAGCGTCGACTTCACGGCGGCCATGTCCCCGGACAACAGGGCAGAGGTCAGGGCCTGGGCTGCTGCGGTCCCCTTTGTCGCCGCCGCCGTCTGGATCAGTGTGAGAGCGCCGTTCCACTCCATATTCGCCTGGCTGCCGGCGGACTGGAACGCCGTGACGACGGCGGAGAGGTCGGGCGCGCTTATGGGCATGTCGGCGCCGAAGATGTTCGCGAGCTGTGTTCGGACGCCTTCGAGGTCACCGCTGAGGAGCGCGGTCTTCATGGCCTCCGCGGCGTCCTTGCCGCCGCGGGCGGCCGTCTCGGCCAGCATCTTCATGCCCTGCTGCATCGTTGCCCGGGCGTCCTGCGGCAGCTTCTGCGCGGCCCGGCCCATGTCGGCGAGCGCCATGCGCTGCATGACCTGGGAGAGCTGCCCGGGGTTGTTGGTGGCGGAGGCGTCCGCCCATGCTTGCGCGATCTCCTTGCCGTACTTCTCGGCAATCGCCGGGAGCTGCTCCAGGCCAGCCCGGAAGGCCGGTGTGGAGCGAGCCGCGCCTTCCTGGATGATCGCCTCCAGCTCGTCGGCGACCTTCGTACCGCCCTTGCCGAGCTGGCGTACGAGCTCGTCGAGCATCGGTGCTGCGTCGACGCCGAGCTTGGCGAAGTGGTCGACAAGTTCAAGCCGACCGCTGGCGGCCAGGGTGCCGAGGTTCTTCTGCCAGTCCCTCTGTGCGGTCAGCTGCTTGCGGAGCTGCTCCATGTAGTCGGCCAGGCTCGCCTTCGCCGAGTCGGCTGACTTCCCGGCCTTGCGGTTGGCCTCTGCGACCTCGTCCTGGGCGGCCTTCCACGCCTTGGCCGGGTCGACGATGTCGGCGAGGGCCTTGCCCATGGCCTGCATCTCTTCGCTGAACTTGGGTGCACCGTTCTTGTCGACGGGGAGCGTCGCCGTCAGGTCCCACATGCCGGCGAGTTCGATCCGGTTGTTCTTGATCTTGGCGTTGACGATGTCCATGTTGGCGGCGAGCGCGGATTCCTTCTTCACCGCGTCGTCCCACATCTTGTGCTGCTTGGTCAGGACATCTCGGGCCCGGTCGAAGCTGTCGTCGTAGGTGACGGCCTTGCCGACTTCTCGCGCGGACGCGTTCTTCTTCGCGTTCAGCTCATCGAGGAGGTCCTGGTATCGCTTCCCTCCGTTGAGGATCGCGTCGAGAGCTTCCTCCACTTCGACGCCGGCCTTGCGCAGCTTGTCCACGTCGCCACCGCTCGTGAGCTGCTCGGTCAACTTCCGCAGGCCAGCTCCCTGTTCTCCTTCGCTCCTCTCAGCTCGGAGTGCTTCAACGAGTTCCTCTGTTGCCGCCTTCGCCTTCTGCTTGGAAGCCGAGTACGCGGCGTAGGCGGCGACGCCGATCGTCAGGAGCGCCGCCAGACCGGTGACGGCGAGGCCAGCCCCGGAAAGGACGGCTGGCAGTGCTGACCCGCCGGCGCGGGCGGCGGCCACCTGGGTGCGGAAAGTGGCGAGCTGCACGCCGGCCTTCTCCACGGCCGCGCGCAGGAGGAGACCCGCCGCGGCGAGGGCGAGGAACCCGCCAAGGAGCGATTTCACCGGCCCGGGGAGGTCGTTGATCGCACCGGCAAGGATCTTGAAGTACTCGCCGATGGTCTGAAGGGCAGGAAGGAGGGCCCGGCCGAGGTCGATGCCCAGGGCGGTGGCCTGGTTGCGGAAGAGCGCCCACTGTCCGCCGGTGGTGTCCAGCTGGATTGCGTACGCCTTCTGTGCAGCGCCCGCCCGTGCCACCTCGATGGCGATGCCCTTGTAGGTGTCGGCGTAGTTCTTCCCGTCCGCGGCGGACAGGGCCAGCATCGCCCTCGTCGCCCGGATGTCCTTGAACATGTTGGCGATGGCGTCTGCCGAGCCGCCGGTGACCTCCCGGAGCTTGTTGACGACGACGTAGAGCCCGTCCTGGGCGATGGCGGATGCCACGGACTCGTACCCGAGGTCCTTGATGGCGTCGCGCATCTCGCGGGTGGGCTTCACCATCCGCGTCATCATCATGTTGAGCGCGGTGGCGGCCTCGGCCGCGGGAATGCCTGCCAGGGTGATCGCGGCCAGGGCCGAGCTAAGGTCGTCGAACTCGACGCCTGCGGCAGCCGCCATCGGTACGACGTCGCCGAGCTGCTGGGCGAGCTCCTCGAAGGAGACGACACCCAGGTTGACGGTCTGGAACATCGTGTCCATCACGTCGTTGGCGGCGGACGCGGGCAGCCCGTACGCCTTCAGCACTCCGAGGAGTGCGCGCGCGGAGGTCTCCGTGGTGGTCAGGCCGGCGGAGGCGCCCTGGGCGGAGACCTGGAGGATGGACATGGCTTCGGCACCGTCGAAGCCGGTGGACACGATCTGGTAGAGGCCCTCGGCGAGCTGCTCTGCTGTCTGCGGGAGTTCCGTGGACAGGCGGACGATCTCGTCGGTGAAGGCCTGAACGTTTTTCGCCGTGATCTCCTGGGAGATCGTCATGACGTTCGCCATGGCCTTTTCGAGCTGGATCGCGTTGGCGACGCCCACGCCTAGTGCGGCTCCGATGATGAGCCCGCCCTGGGCGAAGGCTGTGGCCCGGGCGGCCGAGGCGGCGGCTACTCCCCTCTCGGCGTCGGCTATCTGGCGTGCGGACGCTTGCGCGGTGCGTGCTGCGGCGCGCTGGGCCTCGTCCCGGGCGGTGACCGCAGTGCGGGCGCGGTTCTCCGCGTCAGCGAGACCCGTGGAGGCGCGCTGGGCGAGGCCGCTGGCGCGGGTGGCGGCGAGAGTCGCGGCGGCGGCTCGGCTCTGCGCGGCGGTGTGGGCCTGTGCGGCGCGGTCGGCTGCGACCTGGGCGGCCTGCGCCGTGCGTGCGGCGGCCGCCGCGCCGCTACCAGCAGCGGCCTGCGCACGGGCCGCCATGGTTTGGGCAAGGGCCTGAGCTCGTGCGGCGCGCTCGCCGGCGAGGGTGGCGGCCGTGTGCGCCTCCTGCGCCCTGGTCGCAAGGGACAAGGAGAGGGACTGCGCGCGGTGTGCCCGGGATACGACCTGCTGTGCAGCAGCTGCCCGCTCTGCTGCCTGGGTGGCGCGGGCCTGCGAGCGAAGCGTTTCTGCGGAGGCGGCGGCTTGCGCGCGGGCGAGGGCTTCGGTCGCGGCACGTACCGTTCCCAGGCGTGTGCCGACTCCGGCCAGCCCGCCGTCGAAACTCCTAAGCTGGCCGGCGGCGCCTCGGAGCCCGGTGGTCAGGCCGCCGGTGTTGGCCATGAGGTTGACGTAGAGGTTGTAGGCGCCGCTCACGGCGTCACGTCCTTCCGGGGCCGCAGCCCGATTTTCATCCCCCGGCCCTCGGCCCCATCGGGGACCTGCTCGCGCTCCATCTCGATCAGCTCGCAGCCCGGGCAGCGGTACGGCTCGGGGACGTACGCGAACCGGTCCCCGCCCACTCGCTCGTCCCACTCGGCGGAGCGTGTGCCGCAGCCGTCGCATGACGCCTGCGTGTAGGCGAGGTAGGCGAGCGCCTTCGCCCGGTCCAGCGCCGACCAGCGGCCGTCCCCTGCTCCCGAGAAGTGGCTGTGCGGGATCCCGTATGAGGCGCACAGCTGCATCTCAGCCCGGAAGGCTGGGTCTTCGATCAGCCTTTTCCCAGGTCAGCGCGCAGGGTCTGGTTGACGACCAGGGCGGTGGTGAACAGCGCCTTGGCGTCGGCGTCCGCCCAGGCGTCGAGGAGCTCCTGGGCGTCGGTCTCGCTCATGCTCGGTACCTCGGTGCCGGCGTCGTCGCGTTCGAGGTGGCACGCGGCGATCAGGGCGGCGGGGAACGTCTCGACGTTGTACTCCATGCCGGTATCAGCCTGGGCTTCCGTGGGCGGGTGATCCCGCAACAGCTGCTCCCACGCCGGACGCGGCAGAGCTCGGAAGGTCAGCCGTAGCGTCGCGGCGTCGAGTTCCCGCTGGGCATCGTCAAGTTCGCCCTCGGCTGCGAGCACATCAGGCTGCTGAGCCACCCACTCGGAACGGGCCGCCTCCGCAATGCCCTGTTCGATTGAGGCGGACCCCGCTTCGGTACGGGCACGTGCGAGGCGGAGGGCGGATTCGGTGACGGCCGCCTTGAGCGCCGGGTCGTCGCAGATCGACAGGGTGCGCTCGGCCAGGCGGCGTGCGCGGAGGCGCTCCATCTTCGCTGCCCAGTGGGGGTCTCGGGCAACCGCGGCTGAGGGCGGAGTGTGCGTGGACATGCGGCTTCCCCCTTACGCCTTCGCCGGGATCGCGGCGTCGAGGGTGGGCTTTGCCGTGATGCCGAAGCTGACCTTGAACTTGGCGGGCTCGGCGCCGGCGGTGTACGTGGCGGACCGGCTGCCTACACGCACCGGGAAGACATCCATCGACTTGGACTGCGGTATGTCCCCCTTGCGGAGGATGACCACGTACCCCTCGCTGCCCTTGGACAGGAGGGTCTCCAGGGTGTCGTCGACCTTGTCCTCGTAGAGGGTGAAGGAGCTGTTGTCCGCCTTGTCCTCGCCGGGGATGGACGTCGTGAACTCCGATGCCATGTCCGGCGTTTCGATGGGCACGTTCTCCAGGGCCCATCCCTCGATGTCCGAGATGGCCTCGGCGAGGTCGGTGGCGTTGGCTCCGGTCAGCTCCGGCCGGGTCGGGATGTTCGAGGCTGCGGCAATCGCCTTCAGGAAGTAGAACTGCGTCGTTCCACGCCGCATGAACCGCTGCTGGGTGATACCCACTGATTCTCGCTCTCCGGGGACACCCCTGGAGCGGCACGCACCGGAGGCCCGTCCCCACGACGCCGCGCACAGCGCGACAGGGGAATCAGCCCGTACCGGAATCGGCCGGACGTCCGCGAGGGGGCCTCCGCGGTGAGGGCGGTGCTGGTCAGGAGAGCGATGTCACCTCGACCACATACCGCTGCACGTAACTGTATATGCCGCCGGCGACAGCGACGCCCTCCTCTTTGTCCAGTCCACGGCGGAGCACAGCGCATCCCGGGATGGTGATGTCGGTGGTGTAGGCGCCGCTTCCGCTGCTCTTTCGCCCGAGCATGGCGGTCCGGACGCGGTCTGCCATCCATTCGGCTTGCTCAGCTGTGGTGGCCACGCTCGTGACTTGCAGCAGGGCGCGGGCGTCGCCGTCGGCTTGGCCGTACGGCGGCCCGTCGGTTGTCAGACCGAGGGGGTAGAGAACTGAGTAAGGGACTTGGGCACCGGTTGGCGTGCTGGACGCCGTGGGTGCGGTGCCGTACCCGCAGCTCCTGGTCGTGGCGGTCGCCAGCATCTTCTGTACGGCGAGGGAGACCTCGCGGCCGGAGACGGGCACTGTTCCTCCTATCTGGCTGCGGAGCTTGGCCGCAGGCGTGGTCCGTGAGGCGACTGCTCGTCGGGCCGGTCAGTCACTGATTGAGTCGCCGAGGGCGGCGAGAAAGATGGGCCGTATCTCTTCGATCGCGGGCCCGACGTGTGGCAGCGGAGCCTGGTTGTAGATCCGGCCGAGGCTGTCCGCGCCGACGAAGCCGTACTCCAAGCGGCGCGCTTGGGGCTTGTTCGTGCCGACGGTGGCGGTCACGGTGACGCCGTCTGTCGAGACCTCGTGGGTCCAGCTCCGCCGGTAGTCGCCGGTGGGTGCGTTGGGCCCCGGCCGTCCGGAGGCCCGGGCCTTGATGCGGGTCTCGAGGAGCATGGCGTGGTGCTGGACGACCGAGAGCGTTTCCGGCAAAGTCCGGACCGCCCGGGCGTCCAGGAGCGCCGCGATCTGAGCGGCATTCGTGTAGACGCCTGCGGCGCCGTGGGCGTTCGGGTGGGGGTTAGACGCGGAGGGCATCGGGCTCCCCCTCCTCCTCGCCTCGGGCCCACTGCCGTAGCTGTTCGACGATGGCTGCTGTGAACCCGTGCCGGCCGCCGGCCAAGTCCAATCGGTGCATGGCGGCCTGTTCCAGGAGCGGGATGTCGATCGCCGCGAGGAAGCGTTCGGCTGCCTCGCCAGGTTCGTGGGGGATGCCGACTGCGACCTGGGCGAGACCGTCGTACTCCGTGACAGGGCGCCCGGGCGAGAACTGGAGTACCAGTTGAGCTGGTTGCCCGGCTACGTGGTGCAGGCTGTAGCTGTGGACGAGGCGGGAAATGTCCACGCCGTCGAGGGCGACTGCCCCGCCGCCGGCGTGGGACGTGATACGGACGTGGTGAGGATCTGTGAGCTGACTCTTCGCGATCTCCATGATTCGAGCGTATGCGCGATCACGGGCGCTCCGAATTCGCTCGTTTGAAAGAGTCAGAGATTCTCAGTTGGTTCCAGCCGAGCGAATAGTAAGATCTGGCAGCGTCTAGCCCACGCGGGAGGCGCAGCCTGCCGCGCTGAACCACTAAAGAATCTTCGACTCAGGACACTGGCTATGGGCGGACCGCGATCCGGTCGACACCGATCTGATTCGGATACACCTTGCTGAAGTCAGTGGCGGGGCGGGTCTCCGCGTACGTGTTCACAACTACCCGGCCGAGGCGCTCTTGGTCCGACGGGGCCAACTCGCTCCAAGGCCGAATGACTTGCGGATGCTGGGTTCTGTCGGCCCACTCAGCCCACGGTTCAAGGGCGTCTTCCGTCTGATCCTCCGTCCATGCAGCGCACGTGTCGTTGACCCCCCACGCCAGACTTCGGTAACTCGTAGGGTTGCCGCCCGTGAAGACATGAAAGGCATAACTGGATGATGTCATTCCGCGAACCGCCTTCACATTCGCAGAGGATCTCTGTTCCATGTCCTGGAACCGGGTCGCGTGAAGCGTAACGCGGGGATGGGCAGACCCGTCCCGGAATGTGAAGGTCGGGCGAAAGTCTGCTTCGCACGACGTGACAGCGAACGCCAAACTCACATCGTCCTTGTCAGTTACGACATCGACCCAATAGTCCGGCCGGGGCGAGAACGTGCTGTAGGTGAGATCTCCGCCCGTGGACGTACGGCGGTACAACGGCACCCCGAGGACCGCTCGGAAGCTTTCTAGGCTGTGGCCAGCGCGCAGTCGACCCAGCTTGGTGTACTCGACCGACCGCCAGTCCTTCTTGGCCCTCCATTCGACAACCGTCACGACAGCAGTCGTAAGGGTGCTGATCGCGGTTACCAGCCCGGCCGTTAGGAGCACGACCTTGAGGAGAAGGTTGCGACCAGTCAGCAGATCGAAGCGTTCCGCGAGGCTGCTCCGGCGCCGCTGTCGTTCCCGGTCATCCGATGCCATGACCGGAGACTAGGGCTCCGAATAGTCGGTCGCGTGACGACGCTCCGATCTAGTGTCCTGGTCAAGGACCCCCCGGCGGTTCAGCGCATAACAGTCGACGCTGCCACGGCCTCACCACGGAACTACCTGAAATCTCTGACTCAGGTCACTACGGCGGGGTGACCTCATCAAGACGAGTCACTCGGACCAGCTCAACAGTCGATGCCTCGGACGGATCGAGGACCTGCCAGACCCGCCCAATCGTCGCGGGGTTGCCGGATCGCGCCGCGATGACCTCTACCCGGTCGTATCGGGCTGGGAGCGAAGCTCCGAGCGGGGTGAGCAGCCGGTACCAGGAGACCGTGTCGTCCAGCCACTGCCGGCCGACAATCCCCTCTGCCGTCACCTGCCCATGCCCGGACAGGACGGCACCGGGGCCCTCGTAGACGTGCTCTACCGGCACCTCGCCCACGAGGCCGGTGGCCGGGTCAAGCGGAGCGGTTCCCGTTGGCCGGGTGATGCGGACCGTGTCGACCAGAAGGGCAGCTTCAAGGTGGCGGCGCACCTCTTCCGGGTCGATGCCTGTCGTCACGGCGTTCCACCTGTTCGCTGCGTGTCCTGGTCGACCCATGTCGTGCGGACCACGCTGAGGTTGGCGGTCTCGCCTATGTCCAGCACGCGCCAGGTGCGGCCGATCGCTGACGGGTCGGCCGCCTGCATGACGCGGACGATGTCTTCTCTGGAGGCGACCGGCGCATGGAGGGGCGTCAGGAGCCTGTACCGGGAGCGTGTGTCGTCCACGTACGCCTGCCCTGCCAGGTGGAGGACCACGGAAGGCCCGTCAGCGGGAAAGAGTGCACCGGGCCCTTCATAGACCACGACCGGGGGCCCTGGTTCGTATTGACCGGTGTCCGGGTTGAACACCGGCTCACCCTTGCGCTCGATCCTGACCCGGCTGGTGAGGATCTTCTTCTCGACGATCGCGCTGACGCCCCCCAGAGTCAGCCCCTCAGTGGGAGTGCTCATGATCCGAGCGTATGCCGATCCACTGACACCGTCGGCCACGCCCCGTCTGATACACCTGCTGGTCTGGACGAGTGGGGGCAGGGGTTAGGAGGTAACGCGCAGCGTCAGTTCGCGAAGCCGGCGGCCGGTGGTGGTGATGTCGTATCGGCGCGCGTTGTTGAGAGCCGCCTTGGTGAGGGCCTTGCGGTGGTGGTGGTCCCGGCTCATCTCGTCCAGGGCGTCGGCCAGCGAGCGCGGATCGCCGGGGGTATAGGGAACGCCGGTGCTGCCGAGGATTTCCCTCACACCGGGAAGGTCGGAGTAGGCCACGGGAAGGCCGTGGGCCTGGGCCTCGATCACGACGAGTCCGAAGGCTTCCATGCCTCTGGTCGTGAAGACGAAGGCGTCGAAGTTCGGAAGGCGGCGCCACAGTTCGGCGCGGGGGAGGAACGGGTCGAAGTGAACCCGGTCCTGTAGACCGAGTTCGTTGGCCCGCTGTTCCAGGTGTTCTCGTCGAATTCCGTGGCCGATGACGGTCAGGTGATGCGGCTGATGGGTCAAGGCGAGGGCTTCGACGGCGGTGATCGTGGATTTGTTGTCGTCCAGGCGGCCGGCGTGCACCAGCGAGAGAGGGCCGCTGCCGGTTGGCGGCCGGTCGCGTACCCGGGCGTGCCTCAGATGGATCCCCCACGGGATGACGGTCAGCCGGTCGGTGAATCGGTGTCCAGTGAGACGGTCGATACGGTCCGCGAAGGCGAACGTCGGGGCCACGATCGCGGCGCTCGCCGCAGCGACTTCGTTCAGGCCTTCGCGCTCACGGGCGCTGTGCTCGGCCGCCATGATGTCGGGGCCGTGGGCGATGGCGATGATCGGGATGTTGCCGGCGGTTCTGGCGAAGGCCTGGCTGAGAGCGAACCCGAGGTACTGGGCGTGGATGGCGTGCGGCCGGATCGTCTCGATGAGCGCACCGACCTCACGCGTCAGTTCGTCAAGGTAGGGGTCGAAGCCCGGGCCGTGTGGGCGCTTCGTCGTGGAGAGGGTAATCAGCTGACCGAACGCGGCCTGCCAGGCCTGATCGACCGGTTCCCTGCCGAGGAAGGTCGTGTGGGTCTCGGGCATCGCGCCGTAGAGATCGTTGACGAGGATCATGCTGCCGGACGAAGGCGCCGAGGTGCGATTGATGCCGGTCAGGATGTTCAGGAACTTGGCGGCCATGCGGAACCCCGATCATCGAAAGAACCGGTGGGTTGAAATTGGAGATCGCGCCCCGACGACTCGTGCATCAGGGGTGCGTTCTACGTCTCGCGCTGGCGGGGAGGTGCCCACCACGACGCCAGGTGCGGCGTTACAACGGCCACGACCTCCTCGACCGGATGTAAATAGCCCGTACCGTCCTGTTCTGCCGTCCACATCCTGACTGACGCTCGGGGGTAGACGGGACTTATTCCAATCTCGCCCTTGGGGAGGATTCCGTTGAAGGGTGTAGCCATTCCCTCACTGTTCCAGTAGTCCCACGCCTCAAGAGCCTTGGATTTCTCAAAGCAGTGGTACAGCTCCCGATAGCGGCCCATGTACCGGATCTCGCGGAAGACGATCTGGCCGAGCAGTCCCGGCGCGGTCTCCTGGATCGTGCTGAGGTCAGTGCCCTGGAAGTTGACCGATGCCGCGTCCTGGGACGGGTGCAGCGCAGTCCGGGCGAGCAGGTGGGACAGCCGTCGGCGGACGTACTCGGCGACTCCCGGGCCGAGAGCGGGTTCGATGCCCTCGATGAGCTGAACGAGCCTGTGATGGCGCGGCTTGAAACGGGCCAGGTCGAACAGTTGCTCCATGCCGTCCACGGCGGCGAAGGCGAGCCGCTTGTAGAGCCAGTTGTTCAGCTCGCCCGCCTGGGCGTAGGTCTTGGTCTCCGGGGTGGTGGAGTGGAGCATCAGGTATTCGGACAGCACCTCGAAGTACAGGTATCCGAGGAACGGCACGGCACGTACGGCGTCGGCCAGCTGGTTGATGAAGTCGGGTGCCGGCGTGGCGTGGCCGGTGGCGTTGCGCAGGGCGAGGTCGAGGAACGCGGCCGCGGCGCGTAGGCCGGCCAGGACGGCGCGGTCGAGCTGGTCGGTCTCGGCCTGGGTGAGGAAGCTCTGGTAGCGGAGGTAGGTGCGCAGGTGGATGGCGCCGAGATGCAGGTAGTCGACGCCCTTGGGCGGGATCGGGGCATCCGGGGTGACTTCGAGGATCACGGGCGTGGTGTCGGGTTTTGTCGCCATCAGGTAGGCGCCGAGGTTGTGGGGGCGCAGTCCCTCGCGTTGGTTGGCGAGGGGCGAGCAGTACAGGGCGCCGACCAGGCATCCGGTGGAGACGTGCACCTGCCCGCTGGTGCGGATGGCGTCGATGCCCCGGGTGGTGTGCAGCAGGTACATCGGCCTGCCGCTGACGAGGGCCTCGGTCATGGCGCTGTTCCGGATCAGCCAGCCGTTGGGGGTCGAGTGTTCCAGGTGGTCGCGCCAGTCGCCCTCGCTGTCGGCCAGCGAGGCAGGGCTGCGACGCTGCGCGGGCACGGTGTAGTCCGTGTGCGCGTGCTCCCATTCGTCGCGCAAGAGAACTCCTGGGGATGGAGGAACAGGGCTGGTCAGGGGGAGGGTCAGAGGACTTCGACGTTCGCTCCGGACATGCGGTTTCGGCAGTCGAGAACCCAGGCCGAGTGCTGCTGGATCATCGAGAGGTCGAATCGTGCGTGGTCCATGAGGAGCACCACGGCGTCGGCGGCCGCGACCTCCTCCGGCGTCGCGTCCACCCGCCGAACGGTCACCTCGGTGCCGGCGCCGTCCGGGATGTTGGGTTCGGCGCCGCGGACGTCGGCGCCGAGGCCGGTCAGAAGCTCGGCGACACGTGCCGACGGCGAGTTGCGCAGGTCGGTGGCGTTGATCTTGTAGGTCAGGCCGAGCAGCAGAACCCGGGCCCTACTGACGGGGATGCCGCGCCTGTCGAGGGCGTCCACGACGCGCTGAACAATGTAGTCAGGCATGTGCCGGTTCACGTCGTCGGCGAGTTCCACGAACCGGAAGGGGACGCCGAGCTCCTGCTGGATCTTCCATGCGAGGAACAGCGGGTCGACGGGCAGGCAGTGCCCGCCGACTCCCGGCCCCGGGGTGAACCGGGTGAAGCCGAAGGGCTTGGTGCCGGCGGCGTCGATCGCCTCCCAGATGTTCACGCCGAGACGGTCGGTCAGCGTCGCCAGCTCATTGATCATGGAGATGTTGACGAGCCGGAACGTGTTCTCGATCAGCTTGGCCAGCTCGGCGACCTTGGGCCCGGACACCGGCACCGTGGTGTGAAAGATGCCGTCGTAGAACTCCTTGATCACTTCGAGTGATGTGGCGTCGATTCCGGACACCAGTTTCGGTGTCCCCTCGAACGACCACCGCTTGTTCCCCGGCGCGATGCGTTCGGGACTGAATCCGACATGGAAGTCCACCCCGCCCTTGAGACCCGAGGTCTCCTCCAGGATCGGCAGCAGCAGTTCCTCAGTGGTGCCCGGATACGTCGTGGACTCCAAGACCACGGCCGCGCCGGGGCGCAGATACTCGCCCAGGGTCCGGGCGCAGGCCTCGACGTAGGTCAGGTCGGGTACTCCGTCCCGCAGCGGGGTCGGCACCGTGATCACCGCGAGGTCGTAGCCGGCCAGCGCGCCGGCGTCGGCGGTCGCGGAGTACGCGCCGGTGTCCAGCACCGCGCGGAGCCGCGACGAGGCGACGTCCTCCACGTACGAATCGCCGGCGGCGAGCTGCTGGACGCGGTGCGGATCCACGTCGTAGCCGACGACACGGTGACCGACCTCGGCGGCACGTACGGCCAGCGGAAGCCCTACGTAGCCCTGACCAGCGACAACTATCTGCATGGCAGCTCCTACTCGATTGCGGTGCTTGAATGGACCGTCGTTCCTGGTCTGGCAAGGAGATTCGCTGTGCCCTTGGTGTCTGTCGTGATGCCCGTGTACAACTCGGCAGCGACGTTGAGCACAGCGGTCCGGTCGGTGCTCACACAGACCCACAGCGACCTGGAGCTGCTGATCACCGACGATCAGTCCTCCGACGGCTCCATGGACCTGCTCCGCGAATTCGCCAAAGAGGACGAGCGCGTCCTGCCGGAGTCGGCACCCGAACAGGGCGGCGCGGGCCGAGCCCGCAACCTCGCGATGCAGCGAGCCCGCGGGGACTACATCGCCTTCCTCGACAGCGACGACATGTGGCTACCGGAGAAGACCGAAAAGCAGCTCCGCTTCGCCGCGGACGGGGCCGCGCCTTTGACCTTCACCTCGTACTTCAAGATGGACGCCGACTACGACGGCGAGAGCACCGACTGGGTGCCGAACGGCCGAGTGGTCCGCGCGCGGAAGCATGTGGACTACCGCGCGATGCTGTTCCAGGACCACATCGGTGCCCTCACCGCCATGTACGACCGCAACGTCCTGGGCACGAGGCTGATGCCGGAAATGCGCAAGAGGCAGGATTACGCCCTCTGGCTGTCGATCATGCGGGACGGCTTCGACGCCCGGGGCCTGGCCGAGCCCCTCGCGGTGTACAGAGCCCACCAGGCGGGATCGCTGTCCTCCAACAAGCTCTCGCTCGTGCAGTACAACTGGACCCTCTACCGCCAGCACGAGCATCTGTCCGTCCCGCGGGCGACGCAGGCACTGGTTGGCGCTGCCTGGCAGTCGCTGCGCAACTCGCGTATCTAGATCCGGCGGGGGCCCGGGGAGCCCGGCGCGCGACGATTCCCCGGCCGGTCCCCGCCCCGTGAACCCGCCGCGGGCTCGACGGCGGACTCGGGGCGAAGATCGGAAGCTCGCAGTGCCGTCGGCCGATTACGCGGCCGGGCCGGCGTCGGCGGGCGCGCGCAGGAACAGCTGGAGCAGCAGCCGCCTGTCTGTGGCCTCGATGGTCTCCTGGCCGTCCTGGAGCGCCTCCCGGCCGTGCAGGAAGCGGCGCTGATTCACGATGAGGTAGTCCCCGGATTCGAGCATGAAGGCGACCTGCCCCCGGACGAGCTCCTCGGCGAGCTGCCTGGCGGCGTCGGCGTGCGCCTGGCCGAGCTGCGACCGCTCCAGCATCTTGGCGGTGAACCGGACGAATCCGTTGGAGCCGTCCAGGACGGGGAACTGCGCGTACTCCTCGCCGACGCCGTGCAGGTCGAAGAAGGTCCCGTAGTGGTAGGCCGCCTCGGCCAGGAGCACGCGGCAGTCCTCCGACAGCCGCGACACGGCCGCGTGGCCGTCGGAGAGGATGCTGGGGCCGCCGCCGAGCGGGTCGCGGCGGACGCACAGGAGCGTGGTGTAGTCCGGGGGCAGGGTCCCGTTCACCAGGTCCATGTGGAAGGCGTTGTATCCGATGCCGCTCGACTTCCCGGGATCCTTGTCGATCTTGACCCCGATGTCCTTCCACAGGGGCCAGCGCGGGAAGGGCGAGAAGGGGACGGCCACCTCGGCCGCGAAGGCCGTCGCCAGCCGCAGGAACCGCGGGTCGTCAGCCCCGCCCAGGGCCTTGGCGAGGCTCCCCAGGCGCAGCACGGCGTATCCGCCGCCCTCCCCGGTCAGCGCGCGGCGCAGAGCCGTGGCGGTCTCCTCGAACCGCGGGACGGCCGTCAGCTCGGCCCGGTACCGCTCCCTGGTGGACTTGGCCAGGAACGGGACGTCCAGCTCCCAGGGCGGGAGAGGAAGGTCGATCAGGGCGACTTCGAGTTCGCTTGGGAGGTCGATGATCACGGGGAACTTCCTATCTCTTGGGGCTTCGGGGTGTCGTTCGGGTGCTGCTGCCCGGACGGGCATGTCCTTCCTCACTGGCACGGTGCTGTGCAGGTCAAAAGCCGGTGCCAGGGTCGCCTCAGGCGCGATCCGGCGCCGGGGGGCAGTAAGGGCATGAAGGCCGCCATCAGAGTGCAGCGACGTCAGCGGGATAGGACTTGTACGGGCTCGCCCTCCTGCGCGCGCAGGGCTGCCTCCAGCCAGGCGCCACGCTTGGCGTCGAGAAGCGTCATGGCCTCGGTCACGCGGACCCAGCGGGCTTCGGATAGCTCGCTCTCCTGGAGGCGAACCGAGGTGTCGGCCGGGACCTGGCCTCCGTCGAAGAGGAACTGCACGACCGCCCGGCCGCCGGTCGACTCCTTCGGCATGTGCCACATCACTGCGAGCAGGCCGGCCGCCTGGCAGTTCAGGCCTGTCTCTTCTGCGAGCTCGCGCTCCGCACACACCGTCGGGTACTCCCCGGGGTCGAGCATGCCTCCGGGGAACTGCCAGGCGCGGGCACCGTAGTTCGCCTTGACGAGAAGGACCAGGCCGTCCTCATCGGTGACGAGCATGGAGCCGACAGCTACCACCTGGGGCAGGCTGGCCAGCCACTCGGCCTTCGGAAGCAGGATGGTCATTGGTCCTTCTCCTTCTGCGCGCTGGCGGTCGTGGTGTCGGGTTCTTGCAGGAGTTGCAGCGCCCATGCGCGGCTGACCATCTGGGGAAGGTTCTTCGCGCCCAGGCGGTCGCGGAGCTTGCGGAGGTCGGCGACCACGTTCTGGCGACTGGTGAGCAGCTCCATGGCGATCTGCGTATTCCTGCGCCCTTGAGCTGCGAGCCTGAGCGCAGCCAGCTCGGCCGGCGAGGTCTTGAAACCCTGCTGTTCCGGCTCGGGGAGGGGCAGGACTCCCTTGCGGTAGGCGTAGTCCAGCAGGCACGCGACGGTGGGGGCCCCGATCTTGTGCCGGGCTCGCTCCGTGCGGGATCGGATGGTCTCCGCGGATCTGCCCACGGCCGCCGCGATCTCCTTCGCCGACTTGCCTTCGGCTAGGAGGGCCATGGCCTCGATCTCACGAGGCGTGAAGTCAACGGTCTGCCGCTTCATCCCAAGCCGCCCTGCTCTGCCGGCGTGGGTGCGATCTGCCCTTCACTGCGAATCAAGGATCCCAGTCCGTCATCGGTCTTGGGGGTCTGCTGGAGCAGGTGCATCGTCCGCTTCCCCGGCAGTGCCACCTCGCGGACGCTCTGCCACCCGCAGGTGCGCTGGAAGTAGTCCGCCAGGCGCGGTACGCGGACGGTGCATCGGACCCATGCCGGCGGGTTGGGCTGACGGGCGGCGTAGTCGCGGACCCACGGTGTCAGCAGTCGCCCGACCCTCCTGTGGCTCGGGTGGGCGTGGGCGAGGGCAACCAGCAGGGTCGGTTCCTGGCGCTCCTCGATCGTCCATCCGTCCTCGGGCGCAGCCCACTGGAGTGCGATGGCGCCGATAAGGACCTCGCCGTCCCACAGGCCGACGGCCGTCTTGCCGCTGAGGGAGTCCGCGCGCTGGACGAGGTCGACGAGCCTGGCCGCTTCTCCGTCGAACACGTGCTGCCGCTCGATCTGCCGCTCCATGCGACTGTCGAGCAACTCGTCGAGGGCGCTGGAGTGCTTGCTGGTGAGAGGCGTCATCACGTACATGGGGTGGTTGCCTTCGGGTGAGGTCGGTTCGTGGCTTGCGCGGTCCAGTCCTCGTCGAGATCGACAACTGTTACGTCCGACAGCTCGACTCGGATCTCGCTCGCAAGGACCCACGGCAGCAAGGGGTCGTCGAAGTAGGCCGCGTAGTCGCGCTCGACTACGCGGATCTCGTGCGGATTCAAGGGGTTGGGGTTGGGTGCACAGAGCGTGCCGACAACTCCGATGGGACGGACCGCCCTGGCCCGTAGGGCCACGTGACCGGCACGGAGCCGGGGGCACAGCTCGACCGCGATCCGGGCGCAGGGAAGACACACCGGCGCCTGGGCGAACCCGATCTCAAGCGCCTTCTCGTACGCGTCCACCGTGAGAACCCATAGGGTGCCCGCTTCGGTGCGGCCGGCGGGCTTGGCGCAGACCTGGCACAGCAGCAGCCGTAGTGCTCGGCGCTCCTTGGCGTGGTTGATGTCGGCGAACAGCGGTTTTCCGCGCTGGTCGTCCTGCACGGGCCGGACGCCGCGGTGGAGCAGTTCACCGTGCCTGCCCCGATCGGCGGGAAGCTCGTCGACGTACGCGATGCCGTTGGGGCGGGCGATGATCTCCCCTGGGATGGCGGGCTCACCCGTCCACACGACGATCCAGGGGACCACGTCAAGGAGTTTCGTCCGCTTCGCCGAGTCGGGTGACTCGGCATCGGTTCGTCTGGCCACTGTGCCTTTCCTCATTCCGATGTCCGGTGGATGGCCGGCCGCCCCCCGTTCGCTGGGGGCGGCCGGGGCGCTCCCGCTCGCCGCTGGGAGGCGGAGCAGCATCAGCGAGGCGCCGCGCCCCGCTCGCCCAGCTGCCCGGTCATCACGCGGAGGGGTGCGTGGTACGGGGAGCGAGCAGGGCCCGATGGAGCCGTCTCCCCGGAGCGGCAGGACACAGCTCCAGGGAAACGGCGGTCAGGAGAAGTGCGAGACGTACTGCCAGGTCAGCCAAGCCAGCACCCCAGCGGTGAACATCAGAGGTCCTCCGGCCGTCCAGAGCCCGAAGCCGCTGCGCTCCAGCGCGCCACGAGGATGCCGCGCCGCCCAGCGCAGGCGAGGGAAGTAACGACGACGGTGCGCAGCTACCGGCTGTACCGGGAGCCGACTGTGACCAGCACCCCCATGCACGCGATCAGCACCCAGCCGAGCCACGTCACACGCCCTCGTCGGAGCGGGCCGCTCCGCGGCCACGCCGATGCAGGCCGGACAGCCTCGTGCTCTTTTCGGCCCGGTCGGGACGCACGTACTCCAGGTCTCGCGTCAACGCCTTGGGCAGGGGCAGGTGCGCTTCGGCCTGCTGCCAAGCGGAGCCCGGCTCGCGCGGCGGCAGCGGGCTGGGCTCGGACTGAACGAGTTGCGGTAAGCCGCCTCGGCTGACCTCGTACATGAATCCTCCAGGGACCTGATGGTTTGGGATGTGCGCCGGCGCAGCGCCGGCCGGGCCTACCGCGCTACCGGGCCGACCGGGATCACGCAGTAGACGGTCCTGCTGTCTGAGGTGAAGCCCCATCGCCCGCCCATCTCGGCGGTGATCTTGTCCACGATCGCCAGTCCTCTGCCGGACTCCGCATCCGCGCTGGCATCGCGCACCTGGGGCTGCCCGCCGCCCGCGTCCTGCACGAGGATGTGCAACTGTCCCCTCGCGTAGAGCTGCGTCACCGTCACTGAAGCGCCCTCCCCGCTACCGCGGGTGGAGTGCTGGATGGCGTTCGACACGAACTCGCTGACAATCGTCAACGCCGAGTCCAGCAGGCTCGACAGCCCGAGGTAGCGGAGCCTGGCAGCCACGATGCGGCGGATGTGACCGACCCGCCTGGCGTCAATGGCGGCCACGACGCCGACCTCCTGGCCCTCGATGGCGAAGGATGTTGCCATGAGGTCCACGGCCGGTCGGCGGCTCACATCCGTCTTCTCCGTCACCGGACGCGGCCGGGCGATTGTCTGCGTCATGACCTGACACCTGTCCGATCGGTAGAGAACGTGTGTGAGGAAGGAGAACGCGGTGCTCGGCAGCCACGTCTTTCGACATGCACGGGCTGGCCGAGCCACACGAAGAGGAAACGCCCAACCGGCGCTCAGAGACAGGCAATTTGCGTCGCTCTCGGCTTGCGCAGAACCGGTAATTTTTACCTTGCGACCGTCACGCAACGATGTGACGCCGTTACGGTGGGCCCATGACGGAGAACGTGCTCCTCGCGTCGCACATGGAAGCCGCTGCGCTCAAACAGGCAGAACTGGCACAGCGGTTGAACAAGCACATCGAGCGCCTCACCGGCAGGCCCGGGACGCTGCAAGACCGGCACATCCGGAACTGGCTGACCGGAAAAACTTCATGGCCCCAGACGCGACAGCGCCTGGCCTTGGAAGCAGAATTCGGTGTTCCTGCCGATGCACTCGGCTTCCGGCGGCCCGTGCGGCACGGCAGCGGCGAGCACCCGGCTCCATCACACGCACCATCGGAGGATCCAGTGAAGCGACGTCGCTTCACCTCGGCAGCTGTCGGTTTCACAGTCTCCGCGCTCCTGCCGGTGCCGGCGGCGACGTCGCGACGCCGCATCGGCATGGCAGACCTCGACGAGCTGGAGACGGCGTTCGATCAGCTCATCGCATCGGACAACCTGGCCGGGGGCACGGTCAAGCTGGAGACTCGTGCCCTGGCGTTCGCCCACCACGCCCAGGAACGGCTGGCCGTCGGAACCATGAGCGAGCGGGTGAAGGACCGGCTCTATCTCCTGGCGGCAGCGTTCACCGGGACGGCCTTGTGGGCAGCGGTGGACGATCACGCGCCTGACCGGGCACGAGGCCACCTCGAGCGGGCCCTGCACATGGCGCGGTTGTCCAAGAACCCGGAGATCGAGCTTCGACTATGGGGGCACGCCGCTCTGCTCGCGTCCCAGCGCCCGGGTGGCCTCCGAGAGGCGTTGGACGCTGCCCAGATTGCGCGCCGCTCCGCAGCCTGTCGCCGCGATCCCCTCTTCAGCTCGTTCGCCTCGGCCCGTCTTGCGGGAGTGCAGGCCCAAGCTGGTGATCACAACGGCTCCCTTCGCTCGATGGAAATCGCTCGCAAGGCTTTCCAAAAGGCCGACCCCGGAGCGCAGCGGCCGGCCTGGATCGGGTTCTACGACGCTGCGGAACTGGACGGGCTATCCGCTGTGGTCATGTCGCGCATTGGACGTCACGCCGAGGCTGAGGCACACCTGCACCGCACCCTCGGTGGACTGCGCCCCGGGTACGTACGCAACCGCAGGTACTACACGGCCAGTCTCGCGCTGGCCCAGCTGCACCAAAGAGAGCCCGAGCAAGCATGCGCAACGGCTCTCAGTGCTCTCCCTGACCAGGCCAGTGATTCACTGACCGGACGCACGGGCCTACTGCTGAACCGGTTCGACAAGGGCCTCACCAGCATGGCCCCAGGCGCCCAATGCACATCCGAATGGACAGCTCGATACGTGACGAACAAGGGACAGCAGTCGTGACCGTCGTGTTCAGCCAGGCCACCGCCGAGCAACTGCCCGCCATCCGCGAAGAGATCCTTCGCATCCACCAGGAAGTACGGCACCGCGACTTCCAGATTCTGACCGAGTTCCAGTCAGTGGAGCGATTCGACGAGCGCCTCAGCAACTACGCGTCCCGCCCCGGCTGGACCGCCGTGATCGGTCACGAGGACGGTGAAGCTGTCGGCTTCGCCTTCGGCGTTCCCCTGGGGCCCGATACGCAATGGTGGTCCACGATGACGGAACCGCTTCCCGATGAGTTCATAAAAGAGGACGGCACGCGAACCGTCGCGCTCAACGAGATCGTCGTCCGCCGGCCGTGGCGCGGAAGCGGCGTTGCCTGGCAACTTCATGAGACCTGGCTCGCTCCCCGAACTGAGGAGCGCGTGACGCTGTTGGTCAATCCGGCCAATGGCAAGGGCGCGGTTCAGGCCGTGTACGAGGCGTGGGGCTACCGTGTCGTAGGTCATCAGCAACCGTTCCCCGATTCCCCGAAGTACGCCGCCATGGTCAGGCCCGTCGCCCGCCCATAGCCGCGCGGCGAGTCCGCCGCCGGGTTGAGCGACTCTGGCTGTGGCTCAACCCGGCCGCGGCGCCTGCCTGCTTCGGCCGTGCACGTTGCCACCACTCTGCTTCGACCGCATGGCGTGTCCCCTTCCTGCTGGATCACCGGCCGGCGGCGCGGGCCTTGAACGACCCCCGCTGGCTCCATCACGAAACCACGCCGACGCGCCCAAATGACCGCCATGCCCCCATGCAGCAAGCCACTTGCAGATTCTGCACACGCTGGGTACGCGTCCCATCACAGCCCCTAAGGTGGGGGCGGCAGACCTCTGGGCCGATCCGTCGGAGGGCTTCGTGGGCGTGGACCCGCTGTGGAGTACCCGCAAGGTTCGTGCACTGGTGGACAACCAGCGGGCAGGGAGCCTTGTGCGGGTTGGCCGAGAGGCTCTGGGCTGGCGACAGACGGATCTCGGCGTGCGCCTACGCTGCTCCGCCTCCACCGTCTCCCGTATTGAGCACGGGCAGCTCACGGACCTGACACTGTTACGACGCGCGGCCCGAGAAGTCGGCGTACCCGTCGATCTGCTGGCCGCTTCCTTAGGGTTAATGGCGCAGCGCAGCCCTAGAGTTGCTGAAGAGTCGTCGCCGCCTGCCTTGGAGGATCCGTTGCTACGCCGCACCGCCATCGCAGTCGGCCTCACAGCACCGCTCGGGCTCCTCACCGGGCTGGAGAAGGCTCTGGCTGCGACACCTGACCCCACCGGATCCCGTCTCCCCCTGGACTCCCGGCTGGCCGCAGCCCGCTCCCTGTTCGATGCAGGCCACTACGACCAGCTCCTCCAAGACCTGCCAGGACTGCTCGGCGACGCCCATCACGCGACCGCAAGCCGTACGGATCTCGACTACGCGCGCCTCTCGTCCGCGTACACCCTCGCCGCGACGGTCCTGAACAAGAGAGGCGACTACGCACTGTCTCGCCTCACTGCCGACCGCGCTCAGGTGTACGCGGACGTCTCCGGCTCGCCCCTCGCCTCTGCCGCAGCAGCCCGCGAACTGGCTGCCGTGCTACGCCACCAGGGGCAGGAAGCCGCCGCGCAGCGACTCATTCAGGGAGCCGTTGCCCGGGTCGAGGCGACAGGGCTGTCCACGGACGCCCAGGCAGCCGCCTACGCCCAGATGCTCGCCAGCACCGCGTACACAGCGGCAGTCGCTGGTGATCGCGACCAGGCGCACACCATGATTCGGGAAGCTGGCCGGGCAGCCCGAGAGCTCCCCCTCCGAGCGCCTGCTGGCCGCCTGTTCCCGATCACCCCTGCCGCTGTCGACCTGTATGCCGTCGGCGTGCACTGGGCGCTCGGCGACGCCGGCGCGGCCCTGGAGGCGGGCCGGAACCTCCATGCTTCGCAGTTCCCCACCAGGGAGCGGAAGGGGCGGATGCACACCGACCTCGGCCGTGCCTGGTGGCAGTGGGGCAAGCCGGAGCAGGCAGCTGCCGCCCTACTTGCTGCGGTCCGCGTGTCGCCCGGTGAAGTCCGCGACCGTCCCCCCATCCGGGCGATCGTCACCGAGCTGCAGACGCGTCACCCTCGTGTAACGGGAGTCGCGGAGCTCGTCGCAGCGACGAAGACCAAGGCTTAGTGCGGTTGCAGGATTAGGCTGACCGGATGACAGCTGATCGCACAGCAGCCAAGTACCGCCGCATCCTCGCCCTGGCCGGCGCGGCCGGGATCGCCCTTGCCGGGAGCGCCTGTTCCTCGTCCGGGAGTTCCGGCGGGGCCGCCTCGGGCGGTGAGAGGCTGTCCTACGACCGGGTCGCCTCGACGGCGAAGCAGCTGACGAGTACGTCGGCCTGCCCGTTCGGCCTAGACCCGGCGGCGGCGCTGAAAGCGGCCGGTGCCGAACGGACCGTCACCCCGGCGGCGTCCAGCGGCCACCCCGCGGTTCAGGGGACCGTCGACCCGGGCCGGCCGGCCGAGCCCTTGCCCAGCGGGCAGCCCAGGCCGTCCGGGTTCTCCTCCTTTCCCGCCGTCCCGCCGAACGCGTCCGTCGTCTGCAACTTCACGGCTTCGGAAGCCCCGATGGAGATCGACCTCGTGGCCCTGTCCGAGGGCGAGGGGGCGGTGAACCTGGCGCTGCCGCGGATCGCCACCCTCGGCAACCTCGGCGCCGACGAGGTGATGGCGTTCTCCAAGGACAAGCCCGGGATCGGCCAGACCAGGGTCACCCCGGGCCGAGGCACGGCCGCCGTCGCACGGGTGGCGGTGGCGGGCAAGGGCGACTTGGCGCTCGTGGTCTCCCAGGGATGGCCCGTCACCAAGGCGGACCCGGCCCTGGCCGGCGAGTCGCTCAGGAAGGTCGCCGAGGCACTCGCGGCCCAGCTGCGGCCGTAGGCGGCGCCGGCAGGCGACCCGCCGCGCACTGCTCGCCGCCCGACCGGAGCGAGCCGGTGCGGTGCCCGAGAGGGCCGAACCGGAGGTCCCCAGGGCCCGCGGCCGGGGCCGCCTCGGAGCCCCGGGTGGCTCCGAACGAGTACCACGACTCGACCTGCTCAACCGTCAGCTCATCGGCACACAGATACACCAACGAGCCCCACACCACATCCGTCACGCAGATGCAGTTGCAGTATCTAGTCGGCGAACGTGACCGCTCCGCTTTCGATGTCCGGACGAGGGCCGAAAGATCGGCGGCAGCGCGGGTGCGCGATGGGAAACTCTGCGGCCTCCTCGACGCTTCGGATGGTCCGGGCCGCCTTGTCGGGGTCCTGGTGGCTGACCCATCCGCAGTCCATGCCGTCGAAGACCTCCACGTATACGACGCCGGCCTCACGGGAGCGGTTGAGGGTGCCCGCGTTGTAGGCCACCGCGCTCTTCGCCAGGGTCGCCGCCTCCGCCCAGGCTCGGACCGGAACGCGGGCTCCATTGCGGTAGACGACGTGAGCCAGCTGGTGATCGTCACGGAGCCGCGCTGCAAGGTTCGCGGCCGCCTGCTTGGCGGTGACGTTTCCTGCGGCCAGGAGCGGGACTTCGCGTCGCGCTGCTGCCCGCGCGGCGCGGTAGAACGCCGTGGCCATCCGCTCGGCCTCTTCGGACCGGCGGAGGAAGTCCGCGTACGAATCGCTGGCCAGACTGAGGAGCGCCTCTCGGTGGATCATCGTCCATGTGAACCGTGCTCCGAGCCGTGCGGCAGCATGCTCGGCACCTTGCTGGTAGAGGTGCGGGAGCTGCCTGCGGACGAATGCGAGGGCCTCGGTGTCGACCTCGCGGCGGAACGCCTGGATGGCGCGCTTGAACTCCTCCAGTATGAGCAGCACCAGGCGGCCGCGGGGCTGCTGTTCGAAGGTCTTGAGTACGCGTTGCTGCTGCGCGGCGAGTCGGTTCCAGGCTTCGTCGAGTACGGCCGCGACGCGCCGAGCGACTTCGTCCGGGTCGCCGGGCACCAGCGGCGGCCAGTCGTACGCCATGGCGGCTACCGAGTCCGGTGGGCCGGTACGAGCGGCGCGGTGACCAGCTCGATGCCTGGCTCGCCGATGACCGGATCATCAGGGGCCGAGGTGTCGGTGAGCGCAGCAAGCTGGCGTTCGAGGCCCTGGAGGTTGTTGCTCTGGTCGATGGTGACGACGCCGTCGACCGTCATCCTCAATGGTTCGGCCAGCAGGTTGGCGCGGCGTTCGGAGAGGACCTCGCGCGCGACTTCCCGGGCGCTGGCAAGTCGTGCGTAGCGGGCGGTGAGGTCGGTCTGGTCGGTGGTGGGCCCGAGCTGGGCGAGGAGCCAAGCGAGGACGGCAGGGTTCACGGGCTCTCCTTGCGAAGCAGGGGGACCGCCGCTCGTGGCGAGTCGGCGGTCCCGGTCGGGTAGGGCTACGTGGTGGCGGTCTTGCGGCGGCGCTGCGGAGTCGGCGCTGATTCCGGATCGGGGTCCGGCTCCGGCTCCGGCTCCGGCTCCGGCTGGGGCGATTCGTCCGGGGCGAAGCCGAAGGGGGGCGGTCCCTCGTCCTCCGCCTGGTCCTCGGGCTCGGGCAGCACGCCGCTCTCCCAGGCGCCGGGGTTGGTGATCTCGGCAGCGAGTTCGGGTGCCGGTTCCTCACCGGGCTCCAGGACCACCCACTCCCGGGTCGTCGGATGCTGGACGTGGACAGCGGCAGAGAGGCGGGCCATCAGATCACCTTCGCAACGATGTGAGCGTCCGGGGTGTGCAGGACCGGCATGCCCACGGCAGCGCCCTTGGTCCAAATCTGAACCGGGTCGTCCTGCGCGCCGCGGGTGATGACGATGCCCGGCCGGTCCTCCTTCGTGATCTCCGGGTTCGTGCCCCGCGAGAGGGCGAGAGCCTCGGCCGTCACGCCGAAGATGCTCTGGCCCCACTTGGAGCGGTCCGGGGGCAGCAGGATCCACCGGTCCTCGGGCAGCACCTTGGTCTGGACGCCCTCGACGCGGACCTGGCCCTTGTAGAACGTGACGGGCGGCAGACCGTAGTTGTCGCGGACCACGTTGATCTGCTGCGGCGTGAGCGTCGCCGTCGGCGTGTTCGAGGGGTTGACGCTGCCGTAGTACGCCGCGCGGTAGGCGTTGTTCGCCGCGAGGAACGAGAACGCCTTGCGGCTGGTCAGCACCATCTCCGGCGCTGGCGCACCGCGGTCGTCCAGGTACTGGATCCAGGCCAGCTCGTCCTTGATCGGATCCGACGTCGGGTCGGACCACAGCTTCGGCACCGTGGGCATGTTGCCGGCCGGGACGCCCCAGTCCACTTCGATCGTGAGCCCGTTCTCGGCGGCGAGGGTGAACTTGCCGTCGGTCAGCACGTCGCCCCAGGCGAGTTCGATGCGGGAGCGGATGGCCTCGACATGACGCTCGGTGTCGTCGTAGAGGAGCTCGATCAGCCGGTCCTCGTCCGCACCGCGCGACGCCTCCAGGAGGATCTGCTCCTGCTCGCCGACGAGCAGCTTCTGGCCGAGCGGGGGCAGCATGCCCTCGCGCGTGGTCTGCCACGCCTCGCGGGTCGCGAACGGCACGGACGCGTCGAAGGCCCGGTACTTGGCGACGTTGACGTACCGGCCGTTGTCCTTGACCCGCCACTTCACCTCGTCCTGTTCCAGGGTCGGGATGATCCCGCCGGCCTTCGAGAGCAGGTGGTCCGCCTGGGAGGGGATGGCGCGGGCGAAGGTGGTCAGGTCATTGACCGAGACGTTCTTGATCAGGTCCTGAATGGTCATCGTCGTCTCCTCACACGAACCGGATCTGCGGGCCGGTCACCGACGCGGTGACCTTGGTGGTGTCGATGCCGCCGGGCACCTTCGCCGTGACGACCACGCCGTGCCACAGCAGCGCCGCGGGCACCTTCGCCGCCGACGGGGCGTACAGGGTTTCGGCGAACAGGAAGCCGGCGAGGTTCTGGCGGCCGTCGGCTGCGGCCGGGTCGAAGGACCCGTAGAGGCCGGAGGCGGTGATCTTCCCGACCGGCGCTCCGGACAGGACCCGGCCGTACGGCTGGCTGGTGTCGGTGGACGCCTGGATGTGCGCGGCGGCGAGCTTGGAGACGTCGAGGGTGATCGTCTCGGTGGAGTCCGTGCCGTGCAGGCTGCCGAGCCAGGACCGGTCAGCGGTGTACGACACGGACGTCGTGATGGGCTGGATGGTCACAGCCTGTCCTTCCGTGGGACGCGAAGCGGGGCAGGCGCACACCAGGAGTGGTGGCGTCGTCCACGGAAGGACGGGGCGTGGTCCCCTGGTCCGGCTTGCCCGCCGGTGGGAGTGGCTACCGCGTGGCTCACCCGGAGACGAACCCGCGGCGGCGGGCCATCTCCAGACCGGCGGCGCCCGGTCGCGGCGGCACTCCCCCACGGCTCGGCGGGCCCCCAGCGGGCGAGCCTCCGGGCGCCGGCGGCGGGGTCTGCTGCCCGAAGAGGCTCGGCCGTCGTTCCTTGAGCTGTTCAGCAACGGCGGCGACGGCGGCTTCGTCGGCTTCCGGCTGATCGACGAGGGCCCGCTCGACGAGGACGACGGCGTCCGCCAAGTCCTCGCCGCTTGCCCCCAGTCCGGCGAGCACGGCACGGCGGACCGCTGCCCGCTCCCGGGCCTCCGCATCGGCGAGGCGCTGGCTGGCCTGCCGCTCCAGTTCGGCCGCCGCCTGCTCGCGGCGCTCGACTTCCGACAGGGCTGCCTGGTCTGCCTCGCGCTTCATGGTGATGAACGCGCCAAGCGCCTCGGGGGTGTCGAATCCGAGGTCCCCCAGGAGCTTCTTCACGGCTGCTCGTCCGCCCTGGGTCTTCTCCCGGGCAAGGAGGCGGTTCAGGTCGTCCTGGGTCACGGTCGGGGCGGGCGGATCCGCCGGGTCTGCGGGATCGGCCGACGGGTCGCTCGGGGCGGCACCGAGAATCGGGTAGATCGGGCGACCGTCTCGGCGGTAGCCGACCGGCGCGAGCGGCGAAGGGAGCGGGCGCGTCATGCGTGAACCTCGTCAAGGTCTCCAGCGCCCCCACGCCGTTGATCAGTTTAGCCCCGCCTCCAGGCCGGGCCGTTTCCTGATCGGGCAGTTTCGGGAGCCACCACCAGGCTTGACTGAGCAGCCTCCCGCTACGGTGCTGCCAGAGCAGAATCGAGGGGGGATGCTGTGGGACACGATCAATCCGGCCGGCGGGCTGACTTCAGCGAGCGAACCAAGCGCACACTGGCGCTACGCTCCGCATTCCGCTGTTCGAACCCTGGTTGCGGCGCGCTCACTATCGGGCCCGGTACGGGTGCCACGGACGTCGAACTCACTGGCACCGCCTCGCACATCTACGCCGCAGCCCCCAACGGCCCTCGTGGCACGGGTGGTCTGTCTCATTCCCAGCGGAGTGACGCGTTGAATGCCATCTGGCTGTGCGCCCAGTGCGCCCGACTAGTCGACACCAACGCCGGAAACGCCTACCCCGCATCGCTCCTTCGCGGCTGGCGAGATCTACACGAGACCAGGATCCGCATGGAGCACGGAGGGACCTCTCGCCCGTTCGGATGGATCCACTCCATCGAAATCCATGACGATGTCTGGCTGAGGGAACCAACAACCGTGCGGTTCTCGCGATGCAACATGATCCTTGGCGCCAACGGCGTCGGTAAGACACACTTCCTCTCGCTCCTTTCCGCGCTGGCATCACCATCAACGATCATGGAACGAGTAAGCCGTCCGAACTCAAGAGTGCATGCATCGATTAACTGGTACGACCCTCAGCCCCGCTGTGCCGAATTCAGGGCCGAGGGGGATCAGTTACGTTTCTCCGCCGACGGAGTTGAGGTGCCGTTCGTCTCTCAGCCATACCGAATCATCCACCTGCCCCATGATCAGTGGTCACATGTACCGCGCGCGATAGATGACCTTGCAGCCACGGTGGGCCTGGATGAATGGGCAGTCAGGAAACTGGCCTTGAGCGTTCCGGAGATCGTAAGAGGAGCTGTCAAGCGGGTCTGGATCCAGGAAGGTCAACTTCGGGCTGAGTACGTCAGCGGCAGCCAGGTCATGAAGGATCAGGGGTCTCATCAATCGCTCCGCAGCACCGTCGGCCTTGAAGTCCTTGTCGCCCTTGCGGAAACATACGCCCGGACGCAGCCAACGCTCCTACTCATTGACGGCCTGCAAAGCGGCATCTACCCCGACTTCCGCCACTCGTCGGAACTGCTTAGCTCGCCCGCCCGTGGGTTTCAGACGGTAGCCACATCGACCAGGGCCGACATATCACTCGATCCAGAGTGGACGGTATCTCGCATCACTTATGACTCAGACTTTCCGAACTTGAAACGGCGATGGGCGCGGGTAGTCCAGGACGAGGCCGATGTCTGAGCGAGCTGTTAGCGTGGTCAGGGCCGCATTGACCTGCGGTATCGACGGGGGTGGGGCCGCCCATCAGTAACCCGCTCCTCTGGCAGGAGCGCGCCGAACGGGGTCGTAAGCTCGCCTCGCTCTCGTCGGATACCTCTCGGCGCTCCGAAGCCTCCAAGGGTCCTGGCCTGCTCCCCTGGGTCAATCCGTGTTCGGAGGCTGCTCCTTTGCCAGAAGGGCGAGGAGCTGATTGGCGGCTGCCCCGACCTGACTGTCGGAGAACTCGTCGGCCATCCGCTCCAAGACGTCGGTGAAGATGCCTACTTGGACTGAGCGGGCTTCCTCCGACGAGCCAAATACCGAACGGTGAAGGATCTCGCCAATCGCGGCCGAAACTTCGGATGGGACGCGCGTTCCGGTCAATCCCTCTCGGAAGACCTTCTCGACGATCAGCTCTTCGACGACACGGGTCGCCTCGATCTGACTGTTGCCGCCGAACCGGCTGGTAGCGGGCGCGACCGGGTAGTCGGGCAGGTAGCCCAGTTCGCGAGCACGTGCGAGCCATCGGCTGGCCGTGATCTCGCTGACCCCCCACTGGTCCTTGATGACCTGCCGTGGCGCTCGGTCGGTCAGCTCGGCGTCGATGCAGAACCAGGCGACCTGAAGGAAGTGCTCGGCCGGCCAGGAGCGGCCGTTCTTGACCGACTGGATTCTGGCCTGGGTGTGGAGATCGTCGACCTTGTTGCCCCATTTCTCTCGCAGCGCGCTCTTGACCCGCCCGAGGATGGTCCCCGTCGGTGCGCGTCGAACGGTGTCCCGGGTAATCGCCTCGGGGCTGTCAGCATCCCGTGGCGCGATCGTCAGCCTGGTGATGGCGGGCTTCCCGTGCACCATTCGCCCTTGGACGTGGTAGACCCATGGGCCCGGAACGTCGGAGTAGGTAACGTCGACAAGTTCCTCACCGTTGGCGAAGGCGCGTACCCATCCCGAGGTCCCCTCTCCGACGAACGACAGGGCTGCGGTGGGTGTCTCCTCGACCATAGTGATAACCCCCTTTCCATGTTGTCGGCCTCAAAGCCTAGTACTGGACGACCCGAGGCGGAAGGCTGGAACCAACAAGGACGCCTCCCGGGTCAGCTCCGGGAGGCGTCGAGGTCGCCTTGAGAGAGGGCAACAGCATGAGCGTAGGCGAGGGCGGGCGCGTGGACGAGGACCTGTCACTGCGTTGGGTGGTAATCCTGCTGGTCAGCGGGATCGCCGGCGTCGTGGTCGGCCGGAGCGAGGGCCTGGGCGCGGGAATCTCGGTGGCGATCGGATTGGCCGGTCTCCTGCATCTGGTCGTCCGCCGGTAGATCGGTACCGGCTCGGTCGGGGATGCGGAAAAATTCGAACACGTGCTCTAATCGGGCCATGGCTCGAATCCGCTTCCCCGACGATCTCCTTCAGATCCAGATCGGCCTGATCCGTACTTACACGGCGCTCTCGGACCGTCCCGCCGCGACCAGCCCGACGGCGCTCCGGCACCAGATGATCATCCTGATGTGTCAGCTGCACGCCCACCCGTTCTGGGCCACGCGCGGGGTGTCGACAGCCGCCATGCTTGAGCTCCGGCGGCAAGCCCGTGCGCACCGGTGGGTGACCGCCGCGTAGGAAGGCGCCTCCTGTGGCCATCCCGAAGGCAAGATCCACGGCACCGGTGCCCAACAGCGTGCCGCACCGCGCCTTCACGCCGCCGCCGGTCCGGATCCTGCTTCCCGGCGGCGAGGTGACCGGTCTGCTCTGGGAGCGAAAGCAGCTTCCGGGCGGATGGGTCTACCTCGTCTCGGTCGACCTGTGGGTCTCCGATGAGGACGGGGTCATGACGACGGCGCCGGCGCGGATGTGGGTCGATGCGCCCGGCCATGCCCGACCAACCGACGGCGTAGATCCGTCGGTGTACGCGGCCGTCCCCACGAGCCCCCTCCCGACGCCGGACTCCGTGGAGCGCGAACTCGGCCATCGTCGCCCGCCGGGCTGGGTCTCGAAGTCCCTCGGTCGCCGCGGTCCCGACCGCGCGGTCCTCCACGCCGTCGACTGTGCCGACGCCCCGACTGGCGTTCCCGCCTTGACCTGGGAGCAGGCTCTCGATCTTGCCGAGCGGCCGGGTATCCGCCTGTGCTCGTTGTGCGGTGCCGCCCTCGAACTCGAGCCTCTCCTGAAGGGCTTCGACAACATCGGCGGCGACTGATCCTCCCGGAACTGTCGTCGCATTCAGCGGACGGGAGACACGCAGCCCCCCTTGAGGGCCTAGCCGCGTTTGCGAGGCCAACCTACTGAATTTACCCTGAAAGTATCCGAGTGGCTCGCGAGTTGACCGGCCAGTTCGACGACACCACCCGCGGCGGAAGCTTGGGAGGTGGGTCTTTGGATACCAAACACACCCCGGGTCGCTGCCTCCACCTAACCCTATGGTTCATCCTCCTGGTCGTGGCCCCCGCTGGTGCGTTCATTCGCAAGATGACCAGCGCGGGGGGCAGTTGGGAACAGATCATAGGTAGCACCACCTTCCTGACGGCCGCCTTGATCATTCTCCTCGGCGGAATGCTGGATCTCCAACTTTCCCCCGCACGATCAAAAGTGATGCTTTGGGCAAAGCCGGTGATGATGGCACTGTCCATAGGCTTGATCGTTGACTCGGCCGATCTTTACGGCCACTTCGCGTCAGCAGAGGTTGATCACCAATCGGTTCCCACCAGCTTGTCCTGGCAGGCATTCGGGGTGTTCGCCTATGCTGTTACTTGTGGGATATTCGGCGTATTGTGCGCAGTGCCTTCGAAAAAGTGGCTGGCCGCAGTCGAACAGGACGTCGGCGACCGGGCCATAGCCGAGTACAACTCCGGAACTCGCCAGGCGAAACACCCCCGAGCCCCGACGAAGACCGCTACACCTAGGACCCCTGCCAGTACGCTCCAGCGCGAGGCAGAGAGATATGGAGACCAGGATGTGGAATGACCTGTTGGTTCCTGGCCTACTGACGGCTGGGGTCGTTTCCTGTGGCATCCTGATCTTGATTAGCGACCGTCGCGCCCTAAGGGCCCGTGCGGACCAGGCACGCACGCGCGAATCCAACGGCAAAAGTGATCACTCTACCGCCACTACCCACGATGACTCAGGCAGCCAAGCAGCCGGAGCACTCCGCGGTCGCGTAGGCCATCGCCAATCCGTTACCTCTCACCGCCATTCGCACAGATAGTGACGGCCTACATGCGCATTGCAGGCACAACAGGTGACCCTCCGCTCATGATCTCAGCGTCCGGCGGATCGGTGTAGTTCGCCTTTCCAGGGGGCAGGCAGCCCCTAGTTCGTTACAGGGATTAGAGGAACGGGCGGAACAGTAGCGGCCTCGGGAAGCCCCAGGTATTCCCGCACGGCTCCGTTGTCGCCGGTGGCGTCAGCGAGACGGGCTGCGGCGTCGAAGGACCGGGACTGGATGCGTTCGATCTCGTCCTGCGCATCGTCGATCGGATACCCGGCGTCCTGGAGCATGCGCACGCCGGTCTCTACCGAGAGGACTCCGGCACCGACGCCCTTGACGACTTCCTCAAGGATGGCGGCTCGGTCGGTCGGGGTGTGGGGACCCCAAGCCAGGTGTGCGGGCGCCGACTCTCCCACCGGCCAGCCCTGTGCCTGACCGGCCTGGTGGAGGCGCTGCACCATGCGCAGCATGATCGCGTACTTGTGGGCGCGGGCAAGCCGCATGGCGGCGACGAGCGAGTCGAGCGGCCCCAGGGCGAGTTGAAGTGCGTAGCCGGACGGCAAGGCGGTGGGATCCAGGGTGCCGAGGCCGGCGGCGGTGATGCGGCTGTTGGCGGCGATCCTGTCGAGGACGTGGTCGACGCGGGAGCGGAGTTCGGCGAGCTGGGCGGAGGTGTCGAGGACGTCCATGCGGCCGCCGTCATTGAGTTGCCACACCGTGCCCGCCCGGACCTTCACCGGCAGGGGCTGCCCCGTGTTCCGGTCGATCGGGAGTCGGGCGCCGGCGAGCCCGATGATCGGGGAGCCGGTCGTGGCGCTCGCCCCGGAGGCGTCCGTGTCTGTGGCGGACAGCTCATCGAGGGCCTGGAGGACGGTGGCCAGGGTGGGCTTGCCCCAGTGGTCACCGGAGTGGGGGATGTTGTTGGTGATGTGGATCAGGGGGATGAAGTCGACCTGGAGGTCGAGCCGGTCGAGGACCTCGCCGTCGGAGCGGGCTCGGAAAGTCGCCTTGTGGAGGGGCAGGTCGTACAGCAGGTCAGAGTGCTTGAGGTCGTCCAGGTCCCATTCGGCGTCGGTGAGGTAGCACGTGTACGCCGAGGGCCGCCCTGCCGCCCACGGGTAGGCGCGGGTGATTACCCCAGTCTTGGGATCCTGGACATCGCCAGGCACAAGCAGCGCGACACCGTCGTCTCCGGCAACAGGCTCACGGAAGCGAGCTCCGTCCTTGTTCGTGGCGGGGCGGCTGGCCGGCGCGATCGGCGCGAGCTCGTAGGTGATGCGGCGCAGCCTCGCCTTCGTGCCGCGGCGTACGTCCTCGGGGATCTCCCAGGCGAGGTGCACGCGCGTCGGGAACTCCCCGGAGTCCTGCTCATCGTCCGGCCACTCGGCGAAGTAGAGGCCCGGGTCCCAGGTTCGGAGCAGAACGCGGCCCTTGGCGGGGTCCCAGGCCAGGGAGTAGACGGAGTCGCCAAGGAGGATCGCGGTCCGCTCGGCCTGCTGGAGGCGAAGCGGCAGGAGCTCCTTCTCCGCCCAGGCCCGGAGACGCTCTTGAACGGCGGCGGCCTCGGCATGCCCTTCGGGCTGCTCGCCGGCGGCCTGCTCCGCACCGGGAACGGTGATCGTCTGCTCCGAGCCGAGCAGGTAGCCCAGCGCGGTGTCAATCAGCTTGCTCGCATCGCCGAGCTCCCGCCGCTCCCCGCCCGCGCTGTCGTCCCCGGTGATAGCGGCGACCTGGCCAGCCTGGTTGGAGTCGTAGGCGGCCAGCAGCCGGTACGCGGACAGGCGCCGCAGGTCCTCATCCGGGACCCATGAGGACGTGAGGTCGGACCAGGCGTTGCGGCCGGGGCGGCGGGGGTCGGCCATGACCGGCTTGTAGTCGAGCCAGCTCCATACGTCGGTGATCAGCTTGCGCAGGCCCACAGCGTTCTCCAGGCGGTCGGCCCCCGCGCCGCCTGTTCAGATTACGCGCGTCCTCAAGCCTGGCAGTTTGCCGATTCCCCTCCTCCACCTCGAATCGCGGAGTCAGACTTGCGGCTGGCACGCATACACCGCATCGAGCCTTCACTTGGGGGTGGGGCGATGAGATGGATTGAAGTGATCACGCCTGTAGTGGCGACAGCATTGCTCTACTTGGCCTCGTCGGGCACCCGGAGCGTCTTGCGGACTGTCTTCCATCGCCCGCGCGATACCAGCGTGATCATCCGCCGAGGTAGCGAGCGGGTGACGGTCACTGGAGCCAGCGAGGAGGAAGTTCAGGCACTCCTCGCCGCCCTTCTAGCCGAGGCGGCTCCTAATCCCCCTCCTGCCACCCGGACAACAGACTCGGAGGAGGGTAGCGATGTCTGAAGAGGCCATCCCCGCCTCCACTACGGTGGCAACCGAGCCAGCCACGCCTGAGACGCAGGTGACCACAGTCACCCCGCACTTCAAGATGGTCTTCATCGGGGTCTTGGTCATCACGCTGCTCACCCTGTTGGCGAGCATCTGCATTGGCGTCTTCGTCAAGGAGCCAACCGAGGCCGCCAAGTCGGCTATGGACACGTGCTCGACACTCGCTCAGCTCGGCTTTGGCGCGATGGTTGGCCTCCTAGGCGGCAAGGCCGTGCAGTGATGCTCAGGGGGCCGCCTCAGCCTCGGCGACCGCTGCGGGATGACCGGGCAGGCCAGGTACCGGGAAGCTCGCGCAGGCGCCGACGAACGCATCACGCGCGCCTGCGGTCCTCTCCTTCCCTCCCGTGTCCGTCCACCGCTGCTCGCATTCAGCGCGGGTGGGGCTTGAGGCGGAGGCGGGTATGCCGTCGGCCAGCTTGCGGCGCTGGGCGAGCAGTGCCTCCCGGCGGCCCTGGTCACCCGCAGCCTTCAGCTCGGCAACGTGCCGGTCCCGCTTCTCCTCGAAGGAGGGCTCCCTAGGTGCGCCCGCGCACGCCATCAGCCCTGCCCAGAGGGCCATCCCAACAGCGGCCGCCCGTGCCGCTCTTCCATTCATCAGCATGATCGCGACGCTATACGGGGCCGTTTCCTCATCGGGCCGTTTCGGCACCGGTTTCCACAGGGCTGGGGATATCCACGACTCCCCTGGGGCTACCTCCGCCCATCGAAGCGACCGTCCTCGGTGTCGTTGACGATGACGTCGAGTTGGTCGGGGTCCGCGAGCTCCGTCAGGCCGTGTACCGCAGCGTCCATCCTGTCGGGGCTGTCCATGCCTTCGACCCAGGTGACCATCTGGTCTTCGAGTTCGGTGTACTCGCCGACGTGGTGGACGAGTCCCTGGTCGTACAGCTGCGCCACGGGCGCGGCTCGAAGCCGCTTGCCGACCTTGGCAGTGACTTCCAGGATCATCGGCATGAGCAAGCCCTTGGTGACGCCGTCGGCGCGGAGCTGCTCCCACGCCTGCCGAAGAATCTGCTTGGCCATGTCACCGCCGTAGTTGCTTTCGACCACGAGGGCATCTGCTTTGAGTTCGAGGGCGAGGCGGCAGGCGGCTATGCCCCAGTCGTTGGCGCCCATGGGGCCGGACCTGTCGGCCAGCAGGTAGAGGTGCCGGTCGAAGTCGCGGCCAAGGCCGATGATGCCGGTCTCGTCGTTCACGGTTGAGTCGCCTCCGGCGGGGTCGACGGCGACGACGATCCGGGCCATGTCGAGGCCGGAGAACTGGACGGCGTTGATACGGGCGGCCTCGATCCACTTCCGCTTCCAGACGCCTCCCTCGGGCGGGCGCGGCTTCTGCATGTAGAGGGCTCCCCAGACGCGTTCGCCGACGCGCTTGCGGGTCTTGGCGTGATGGGTCGTGTCGAATCGCTCGGGCCAGAGGGGCTGGCCAAGGGGGCGGCCAAGGGGGTCGTCGGGGCTGTCGGCGAGGGCGGGCAGGTCGATGACGTGCCAGGCGTCCCGTTCTGTTGCGAGGATGCGGCCGGCGAGGTCGTCTTCGTGCCAGCGGGTCTGGATGACGCAGATCGCCCCGTTGGGCTCGATGCGGGTCTGGAGGACGGAGGTCCACCAGTCCCACGCCCGCTTGCGCATGGTCGGGCTGTCCGCGTCAGCCATGTCTTTGACGGGGTCGTCCACGATGGCGATGTGGGCGCCGCGGCCGGTGAGGCCGCCGCCGATGCCTGCGGCGAGGAGGCCGCCTTCGCCGCCGGCGATGTCGAACCGGTTCGCGGCGGAGCTGCCCGCCTTGAGGTGGATGCCGAGGTCTTCGCCCCACGTGAGGATGGCGTCGCGGATCCAGCGGCCGTGGTCGTCGGCCAGGTCGGAGGAGTAGCTGGCGATCATCATGCGGTGGCCTGGGTTGCGTCGCAGGTACCAGAGCGGGGCCCACCGGCTGGCTCGGCGGCTCTTGCCGTGCCGTGGGGGCATGGTGAGCATGACGCGGTCCAGGCGCCCTTCGGCCATGTCGATGTACGCCTTGTCGATGAGGTCGAGGTGCGGGGCCTGCATCTCGCGGCCGTCGGTGAGGACGGCGGCCAGGGCGCCCGGAGAGCGGTCCATGGCGAGACGTTTCTCCACGACGACGAGCTGGGCGCGGAGTTCCGGGGAGGCTTGTGCGGCGATGGCGCGGCGCTGCTCTGGGGGCAGTGTGCGGTAGTGCGCGAGGAGTGCCTCGCGGTCTCGGCCGGTCATCAGCTGTCGGCCTGGTCCGTGAGGTCGATGAGCGCGGCAAGTTCGTCCACGGTGGTGTTCGCGATCTGGACCGGTCCGCCCTCGGGGCCGGCGAGCTCGGTCCTCGTGGGCATGTCGAGGCCGAGGAGACGTGCGCGGCGCTCCATGACGCGAAGGGCGCGGTCGATCGCGGTGAGGTCCTGGTCGCGCACGACCTTCCTGTACGCGACCAGGAAGAGGCGGTCGAGCCGGTCTGCCTCAAGGGCCCGCATCTCGTCGACGTCGTGGTTCAGTTCGGTGCGGCGGTCGTCGAGGGCCTTGCGGACGTCCCGGCAAGCGGCGTGGATGAGGGCCTGGTCGTCGGGGTGCTCTTGGCCCTTGCGATACCGCTCGATCCCGTAGCCCTGGGGGTAGGCCACCCCGTCGGCATTCACGGCTGGGTCTGCGGCCAGCTTCCTGGCGATGGTCAGCCAGTCGACGCCGGCAAGGCGTAGGTCGATGGCGTCCGAGCGGCGGCGCGCGATGGCCGCACGCGCGGCTTTGTCAGGGCGTCCCACCGCGGGGCTCCTCCACAGCTCGGTGCGCCCCCGCGCCCGGAACCATGATCGCACTCCAACAGGATTGCCCGGATGGAACGTCGGTGAGGTTCACGGTTCGGGCAGAACGGCTGCGACCGTCCGGCCCCGGAGGCGGGGCCGGACGGTGCACTGCTACAACAGCGTCATCTGTCCGGGGACGCTGCCCGTTCCGAGGCCGCGCGGGCGCTCGCCTGGGATCGTCACAACGCCCGCGGCGCGCAGGTGGTGGGCGAACTGCCAGTTCCGGCAGGTGGCGAACCGCTTGTCGCCGGCGTTGGGGTCGTCGGGCGGGATGTGCTTGTCGGTGAACGGGATCGGCCGGGCGTCGGTGAGGGTGACCTTGAGGTCCTTGACCTGGATCTCCACGTGATAACCGGGCGCACGCTCGAAGGCGAGGTGCGGGTTGTCCTCCCATCGGTAGGGGCCGGTGGTAACACCGCACAGGTAGTACGCGATGGCGTACCGGTTCGCGTCGAGCGTGGTGGTGAGGTCCTGCGGGCCGTCCTGTTGCACGTCCCGGCTGTAGGGACCGTGCAGGGAGCGGGCGCAGTGCTGGGTGAGGTCGATACCCGTGACGTACTTGAGCCACAGGTAGTGGTAAAGCCTCTCCCCGCGTTCAATTCGGATTGTTGGCGACTTCACTGAATTCCCCCCTCGGAAATGAAACATTCACCCTCTAATTATATAAGAATTGGAGGGAATTCCGATTTATGCATTTCGTCGCTCACACATGTCCAAAAGGGTCTGCACGAGCGGCTTGTGCCGGTTGTGCCGGTATCCCTGCGGGTACTCCATGTTGAATTCGATTTCGAGCGACTCGCGACGAACAGCGGGGTCGATGGGGAGCGGCCGGCGACAGCGTGCGTAGATGTTCCCGCCGTTCGGATTGCCCAGGATCTCCACGTCGGCGAAGTATCTCGACAGCAGCGCACGCAGGGTCTCTGGGGTGTGGAACTTCTGCATGGTCCACACCCCACTGCGGAAGGTCGCGGCGAAGCCGTTCTCGTCCAGGAACTCCAGGGCTCGCCGGTAGTTGCCGTTGTTCCGGTGCTTGCGGCCCGCGAGCTTCCGTTCGACGGAGCCGAGGGAGCGCGTGCCGGTGTAGAAGACGCCCGAGGCGTCGAGCAGCGAGTTGCAGGAGGCGATGACGTGCTCTTCGAACTCCAGCGAGGTGACGGAGTTCAGGACACTGTCGAGGACGACGACGTTGTAGAGCCCGTGGGCCTGGACGTCTCGCTGGAGGTCCCGGATGTGGGACACGGTCGCCGCGATGTCGAGCGCGTTTTTCTTGCCGGAGGCTTTCACGTGGGGCTCGTACCAGTGGGCGTCGTGTCCCTGTTCCTTGAGGCGCTTGATGTACGCCGCTTCGCCGGCGCCGAAGTCGACGATGCGCTGCCCCCGCTTGATTTCGGGCAGCACGTAGCGTTCGTAGGTGGTGGACTTGTGGGAGTCCCCTTCGTCGCCGCCGAGGCGGTGCATTTGGCACCAGTGTTGGTTGTACGCCTTGATGCCGAGCTGGGTGTAGTCGTAGACGCCGTAGTCGCCTTCCAACCATTCGATGAGCTCGTCAGCCTCCTGCACGGACACGCGGTAGCACAGCACCGGGTATTTCAGATCGTGGCCCACGACTGCGTAGTCGTTGTTGAGGATGACGCGGCCCGCAGAGTCGGCCACGATCGATCCCCAGGGCCCGTACCGGGTGACAAGGCGGCGGATCTCTTCCTGGATGGCGGCATTGCCGCGCGCCGTGATGGCGATGTCCTGGGGCTCGATCCACTCCCACCCATGGACGTCATCAGCTGCGATAGGGGCACGGACCCGAGAGCCGTCGGTTTCCACGGAGTTGTGGAGGAGGTTGAACTGGACCTCGTCGTGCGTGGTCACGTGCTTGCCCAGCAGGAGGGCGGGCACGGTCTGCTCGCCGTTGGCCTTCAGGCTCTTGGTGCGCTGGTGACCGGCGATGAGGATGCCGTTGCCGTTGACGATGACCGGCTTGACGCAGCCGAACAGTGCCAGGCTCTGCTTGAGGCGTTCAAAGGCGTCCTCGGACAGGCGCCGCGGGTTATAGGGAGCGGGCTTCAGGCCGGCCAGGGGGAAGTCCGCGACGAACTCAGGCATCGGCGGCCTCCTGGTCGTCGCCGGCGGCCACCCCGGTGTCGAGGAGATAGTGGCCGAAGCCGGAGTCGGTGCCGCGGCGCTCGTAGTACGCGGTGTGGGTCGTGTTGAGGCGTTCGACCTCGTCCACGGTGATCTGGACTCGGGTCGTGCCCCACTGGATGAAGCCCCACTGGAGGTGCTCGTCCTTGATCTTCTCTCCCTCGCCAGCGATGGTCTCGGCGGGGAGGACCGCGGGCAGGGAGGTGTCGAGGAGCTCATCGAGAGCTGTCTGGTCGTAGCCGGTGCCGTGGAGGTCCGGGAGTTCCTCGAGGATCTCGGCCAGCAGGGCCGAGTCGTAGCCGGCGAGGTCCGAGGTTCGATTGTCGACGACCACGATCCGGGTGGCAGCCTCGTCGTCGACGTCGACCCACGTGGCCGCGATGATCTCCCACCCGAGGTCGACGGCGGCCTGGAAGGTGTGGTTGCCGGCGAGGATCTCGCCGGGGCGCCCGGTGTGGGTGCCCCGGTTAACGACGATGGCCTTGTACTGGCCATTCACGGTCAGCGATTCGCGGATGGAGGCGACGTCGCCGTTCCGGGGATTGCGGTGGAACGGCGTGAGGTCGGCGACGGGCACCGCCAAGGGCAGCAGCTCGTCGGGGATGTTGGCGGGCGTGGCGTTCACGGGCGTGGCGTCCCTCTTGTAGGCCGTTCCCCGCGCCCTACACAAGATCAAGCCTAGCCCCGCTTGCTTGGACACGGAGATACGGAAGCGGGCGCCGATCAGGGCGCCCGCTTCGCGGCTTCGTGTCAGCGGTTGTTGCAGCGGCAGATGCCGGGCGGCCAGCACCACGAAGAGCACGAGTTGCACCACATGGCGCCCGGTACCGGCGGCGTCCGGTCGGGGGCGCTGATCTGCCCTGCCCCGGAGGTGCTGGTCGGCTTGCCCTTGGTCATGACGCTCGTTTCCTGGATCGGGTGCTGATCGCCGCTTCGAGTGCGGCCAGGTTGCGCGGCCCCTCCGGATCAGGTTCACGGGGCCGCAACTTGGCCGGGAGCCTGTCCCTTTCGGCGAGGAGCCGCAGGTATAGCGGGTAGTCCGCAGGGTCGCCGCGGTAGTTCGGATCAACGTGGTCGTCGCCCACGTGACGCTCCTTCTGCGCGGAATCCGCCCCCGGTGGGGGCGGATTCATCACGGTCATGAGGAAGGTGGCGGGCTTCTCCGTGGTCTCGCTGTGGAACGAGGCCGGTGCCTGGCGGGCAGGGCGCGGGGGGTTGGCCACCCGCCAGGCACCGAGGAGTTGCCGCATGCCACGGCGTCGCTGGTCGGCGTCCTCGTACCGCCGACCAGCAAGTAGACACTAACACTTCGCAGTGTTGGTATCTATCTTTTGGGGTCAGAAGAGGCCTTCCTGAGATGCCCTCTGCTCCGACACCGGCGCCTCGGCGGTACGACGCCCTGCCAGCTCGGACAGCTGCGGGCGCACGGGGATCACAGTCAAGACGGTGCGGATGCCCTTGAACCAGTGATCCGGTAGCGGCGTGATGGTGCCGCGGGCTTCGCGCACCTGGGTTCGGAAGTCCGCCGCCAGCGCGTTGGTCCGGAAGGTGAGGCCAGCGAACATGACTGCTACGAGCAGCCCGTTGGGGCGGACGTACCGAAGTGCTCGCTGCACGTGGCGGATGTCGAGCTGCTTGGCGAACGGCGGGTTCATGACCACCCGGTCGTAGCGCGCGGACACCGGCAGGACGAGGAAGTCCGCGACGGTCACCTGCCGGGCGTATCCCTGGCTCCGGATGATCTTGGCGCGGCGCGGGTCAAGCTCGACACAGTCAACCACGCCGCCACGATCAGCGATCCGCTCGGCCATGGCGCCTATACCGGCAGACGGTTCGAGGACTTCCTGTCCTGCTTGCAGGTCGGCAAGGTCGAGGATCTCGTCGACGAGCGCAGGCGGCGTGGGGAAGTAGCCGCGCTCGGCGTCGGTGGTGACCTCCCCCTCTGCGAGCAGACCGGCGATGGCGTCGGCCGCGTTGGCGGGGAAGAGGTGGCCGCGCTTCTTGCGGTCCCACCTTCCCCCGACCGCCGAGAGGGCAAGGTTCACGCGCTGGTAGAGGCGGTCTTCGAGCTGTCCGGTGAGGTACAGGGCCGACCCTTCGCAGCGGGCGGCCCGGATGGCTTCGAGCACGTCGGCGTCGATCTTCACGATCGGTCCTCGTTTCCGTCCTGGACACGGGAGGCGGCGCGCACCTGCACCAGCTCGGCTTCGAGTTCGACGAGCCGGGCGGTAACCATGAGCGCGAACCGTGTGTCGACGGACCCGCCGGCGGCGCGGAGGAGTTCGGCCGTAGCGCAGCGGGTGAGGTTGTCTGCCTCGCGGGCGGCCTCGTCCCCCTGGCCGGCGCGGGCGAGGATGAGGCAGGCCGCCGCGCGTTCGACGAGGCTCTGGACTTCCGGGTCGTACTCCTTGAGGGCGTTGCCCGGCGTCGGTGCCGAGAAGAGGCCCTCGCGGACGTTGCGCATGGAGTGGATTTCGTTGATCACTGCGGGCTCCTTGGAAGGGGGCGGGCGGCCCGTTGGGGGCAGCCCGCCCTGGAGGGTTGGTCAGGCTGCGGACTCGGCCGTCTCGGCGGCGATGTCGGTCGGCTCCGGCTCAGCCTCGGCTGCCTGCGGCTCGGCGGCGCTCGCCGGGTCCGCCTCAGCGGCGGCCTCCGTTCCCTCGGCGTCTGCGCCGCTGGTGGCGGCTGCTACCAGCGCCTCGGCTTCTGCGGCGAGGTCCGGCGCCTTCGCCTCGGCGCTGACGATGATGGAGCTGGCTTCCGCGTGGGCGACGGCCTGGCGGACCTGGAAGCGGGCCTTCTCCAGGTGCTTGGCGGCACGGTCCAGCTGCTCCAGGCGCTGGCTGACCTCCCCGGTGAGCAGCTTGGAGAGGTGCTGGGCGTCGGTCTTCGCGATGCCCTCCAGCAGGGCGCACAGGCGCTCGATCTCGTCGAGTGTGGTCTTGGCCTTGGCGGTCTCCTTCGTGCGCTCGGCCTTCTGCTCGGGGGTCATCTCCTCAACGTCGACCATGGACTGCTGGGTCGCCGCCTTCTCCTGCTTGCGCATGGCGTAGGCGATGTGGACGAGCTGGTTGTCGGTCAGGTCTCCCTTCTTCCACTTCTCGAAGACGCCCTTCTGGTTGTCCTTGGACAGGGCGGCGATCTGCACGGCGGCCTGGGTGCCGATGTGGGCCAGGTTGACGGCGGAGGCGATCTCGGGCCGCAGGCCGAGGAGGGCGAGGCGGGCGTTCACGTAGGGCACCGTCTTCGAGACCTTCTTGGCGACGATGAGGACCGCGTCCTTGTGCTCGATGTCCGGGCCCTGCATGTCCACGAGCTTCTTGAAGCCCTTGGCCTCTTCGAGCGGCAGCATGTCGGCCCGGTTGATGTTCTCGACCATGGCCTTCTCGAAGGCGGCCGCGTCGTCGATGGCCTCGCCGTCGGCACCGGTGATAATGCGGGCGTCGATGGTGATCTTGCCCGCGATCTCGTGGGCCCGGAAGCGGCGCTCGCCGGCGACGATCTCGTACCCGCCGGCCTCGCGCTTGCGGACGACGATCGGCTGGAGCAGGCCGTGCTCGTTGATCGAGTCGGCGAGCTCCTGGAGCTCGGCCTCGTCGAAGTGCTCGCGGGGCTGGCCCTCGTTGCGGTGGATCTGAGCGAGCTTCAGGCTGGCGTGCTTGGTACCCATCTGATTCTCCAAGAGGTCGTTCGGAGTGAGGTTTCCTCCCCACTCCTTCTGTTTCTATTCTATATGCACTCCTGAGGTGGGTCCACATTTGCCTGAAAGTTTCTGCACGTCAAAGGCCCGGCGCGACCAGAAGGTCACGCCGGGCCCGGCTCACTCTGCCCCGCTGCACACCCCGGAGTTCAAGCGGGGTGGACCTGGTCGCCGCCGGGGAACGGCCGAGGGGGCGACGATCGCGAGGCCGGCGAGCAGGTCATGCGCTGCATCGCCCCCGAGGTCTACGCACCGCTCGCCGCGCGACTCCCCCAGTCGCGCAAGCACCCTTTCCAGTTCGACCGCCACGCCGCACCCCTCCGTGTTGCACAGTCACTTCCCCCACCCTCCACAGCAGGACTTAGATCCCGACACACCAACGTACGCGGCACACCTTGGCGCACATCGGTGCGCTCAGCACCGCCGCAGCCCAGAGGGCGGGCACGCCCGCACCTCTAGCATCATGATCCAACGGATCTACAACGATCCTGCTTCGGAGAGTGACCTAATGTCAATGAAGATAGACAATGGATCGGACCGATAGGTTCCCAACTGCCCTGGCTGCCGCAACCCAGCCAGACCCGCCACCATCCATCGCGGCCGCTCGGGTGGCCGCCACGAAGGACCCGCCTATGCCTCCCGGCCTCGACATCCCCCTGGCGAGCAAGCTGGCACTGCTGCTGCGCCGGAAGGCTGGCCGCGCCGGTAAGAGCCCCAGCCTGCGAGCCCTGGAGGCTGCCACTGCGGCCACCCCCGGCGGCAAGCCGGCGATGACCCATCAGGTCATCGCCGACCTCCTCAACGGCGAGAAGAGCGACCCGAAAACATCACAGACCCTCGGACTCGCACGCGCATTCGACGCTCCGGTAGCTTTCTTCCTTCCCGGGTACAACGGCCTGACCTCCTTGGAGGTCTATGAAGGGCAGGCGGACGCCCGGGAGGCGCTGCGGCTCATTCACGACCTGGGGGAAACGGGCGCCGCGGAGCTGGTGGAGGCCGCGCGCGCAATCCGAAGGCGACACGGTAAGGCCGACACCAACATCCCGGAGGTGCCGGAGCTGCCGCCCATGGTGGAGCCGCCGCGACCCGGCCGGCGTCGCCGTCTGTCGTTTACCGAGGCTGCCGATCGGGCCGTCTCTGATTTGGAAGGACTCTGAAAGACCATCATGGACGGCATCGTCTTTGGCATATGCACTCTGGTCGGGATCGTAGGGACGTGGTACTCCGCCCGAGATGCCTGGCGGCTGCGTGACCGGAGTGAGTACCGGATCGCCCGCGCCGCCCGAGCAGTTGCCTTCGGTGTCTGCACGATCGGCGTCCTCCTGGCCGTGCCGGCGGTCGAGAGCCTTCTTGAAGACCTGACCGGCATGAACAACTCGGCCAAGCTCGGCGCGCACATCTGCGCCGTGCTGTGGTGTGGAAGCCTCCAGCTGATGCTGGTGGACTGGTCGTACAACTACGAGGTGCTCAAGGCCAGCCTGTACGCGCGGGTTGCTCTCGGCATCGCCGTCCTGGCCGCGATGCTGCCGCTGTTCATCGCGACCACCGGGCCCGAGATGGAGTTCACCACCGCCTTCGCGGCGGAACCTGGCGTAACCGTCTACCTCCTGGTCTACCTGACCTACGTCGCCATCACGTGCGGCGAGATCGCCTTCCTCTGCTCCGGGATGGCCCTGTCGACGTCTCGTCGCGGCTATAGCTGGACCTCCCGAGGTCTCACCACCTCTGCGGCCGCAGCCGTCCTCGGCGTCGCCTACGCGATCAGCAAGGGCTCGTACCTGGTGCTCCACTACCTCCAGCACCCCTGGCCGTTGCGGTACGAAGAGATCGTCTCTCCCCTCCTCGCCGGCCTGGCGACGGTGGCTCTGATCACCGGTCTCACGATGGCCATGGTCGGCCGACGGCTCACTCAGCGGAAGGCTGACCAGGTCACGGCGTAACGGCTCGACCCTTCCGCCAGTCCAACACCACGCGTCCGGGCTCGATCGTTCGCACGCCCTTCGCGCTGGCCGGGAACACCCGCACGCCCTCCAGGAGCAGCAAGGCGATGACCTGCTTGGAGGCGTGCGGGGCCGTGTTCCACCACCGGACGAGGTCCCGGGCGTCGCCCAGCTTGAAGTTGGCCATCTGCTCCGCGAACCGGAGGCGTGTTCGGCTGACCTTGAGCTCGTCGGTCGCGGCGTTCTGAGCGGCGAGGAAGGCGTCTCGGCCTATCTGTCGACGGCCGTACAGCTCTGCGACCTCGCGTCCTCGCTCCTCCTGCTCCGCAATCGCGTTCTTGAGGTCCTCGACCTGAGCGCGAGCGGCCTCCTGTGCGGCCTCGATGCTCGCCCGCACGTCGGGCTTGAGCAGTTCGGCAACGAGGTACTCGGCGACGTAGGTCTCAAGGAGCTCTGCGTCCACACGGACCTCGCCGCATCCGCCCACTCCCTGCTTGTCCTTCGGACGGCAGCGGTACCCGGGACTCCCCGCGTTGTTGCGAGCTCCGGTCAGATGCTGCTTGCACTTGCCGCACGAGGCGATGCCCCCTACGTCTCCCGTGAGGAGATAGGAGTAGGGGGCTTCGGGCGTTGCCCTCTTCCGCTTGGCGTGGCGCTCTTCCAGGGCCGTGAACTCCGCAGGGGTGATGGCCCCGGGGTGGCCGGCGTCGACCAGCTCGCCGTTTTCGTCTCGCCGCAGCCCGGCGATGGCGGGGTTCTTGAGGAGGCGGCCGATGCTCGCGTCCTTCCACTCGCCCCCGAGGGTCCCGCGGTAGCCCTGGGCGTTGGCCCACACGGCGATATCCGCGTCGGACTGCGGAGGGTCCAGAAGGGCGCGGCTGGCCATCTCTCGCAGCGGCCCGACCTCGTCTTCGTGGAGGCGGCGCCGCGAGTTGTCCTCGAATCCGTAGAGCCGTGGCATGCGGTTCCGTCCGATCTCTTCTTGTTCTCCCCCGTGGCGGGCCGATCCTAGGTCACGGTCCGTACCAATGGCACGTTCCGTCTCAAGATCGACGACCGTCGCCGCTGCTAGCGGCCCGGCGGTTCAACGCCCAGCACACGCCACAAGGCGGCAGCTGGCACGCGCGTTGTACCGCCGAGCGGCAGCGTCTTCACGGGGAAGTCACCTGACCTGATCAAGGCGTACGCCTTGTGCACACCGATGCCGAGCGCCCGCGCCGCCGTCGACACGTTGACCGTCGGCGGAAGGGCCAGCAGCTCCTCCAAGGTCATCCCAGCGGAGCCGGTTCCCGAACTCTCTTTCACTGTCATCTCGTCGTCGCGTTCTCCCCCGCGCCAACGTAGACATAAGAATACTCCAACACTCCAGTGTTGGGGCAACATGTCTCACAGAGCGGCAAAGATCAGCACGCAGGCCACATCAGCAGGGGGAGAGTCATGACTGACATCAGCTACTTCAGGAGGTGCGCATGCAAGGTCCCGGTCCTCAACGAGGCCGGCGGGCCGGTGCTCCTGAGCGACGGCACGCCCAAGATGAAGGAGGTCGGAGCCACCTGCCCCAAGCTCAAGCAGAAGGGGCACTCGACCTGGTACTTCTACTTCGAGCTGGAGCCCGGCAAGAACGGCAGGCGCCGGCGAGTGCGCCGCGGCGGCTTCGAGACCCAGGACAAGGCCAAGACAGAGGCCAAAAAGGCGCTCAGGAAGGCCGAGGGGGTCACGGATGTCCTGAGTTCGGCCACCGTGGGGGAGGACCTCACCGCCTGGGTTGAGCGGAAGGGAAGCCTCGCCCGGACCACCTCGCACGGGTACGAGGGGCACATCCGGCTGTACCTCATGCCCTACCTGGGGCACATCAAGCGCAACGACCTCCACGCGCGGCACATCGAAGCCATGTACGCGGCCATCAAGAAGGAGAACGCGGAACGCCTGCTTCACCACGGCCGGGTCATGGAACTTACCCAGGTGCGCGACGCCGCGCACGAAGCATGGATACGCGCATCCGGAAAGCCCGAGGAGCGGCGCAAGACCCGCAGCGCCTACCTAGCGGCCAACGCCGCCCTGAGGGAGGGCGCGCGCGGCCTGCGGAAGATCACGGGGCCGGCCACGCTCCACCGCATCAACGCCACCCTGAGCAGCTTCCTCAACAGCGGGATCAAGCGGCTCGAATACCAGACCAACTGGGCGGCGCTCATTGAGCTGCCTCCCGTCAAGCGGCCCAAGCCGTTGGTGTGGACGCCCGAGCGCGTAGAACACTGGAAGCGCACGGGCGAGAAGCCCGGCCCTGTGATGGTCTGGACGCCCGAGCAGGCTGGCGAGTTCCTGGACTTCGTGGCGGATGACCGCCTCTACGCCCTGTGGGACACGTTCACCTTTCTCGGGCCGCGCCGCGGTGAGATGGCAGCCCTCCCCTGGACGGAGGTCAGCCTGACCGCTCTACGGATGCGGATCTCGGCACAGCTCGTCGAGGTCGCGTACCGCGTCTACGGCGAAGAGCCGAAGGCCGACAGCGTCCGCACCATGAGCATCAGCAGTCACTCCGGCCGCGTCCTGACCACGCACCGGGCCAACCAGGAGCGCGAACGTGCCGAGTGGGAGGGCGAGGAGGCGTGGGTCGAGTCGGGCTGCGTCTTCACCATGGAGAACGGCGCTGCACTCCACCCCGACTGGATCAGCCGGCGGTTCAAGCGGCTGGTTGAGCTGTCCGGTCTCCCGCCGGTGCGCCTGCACGACCTGCGCCACCTCTCGGCCAGCCTCGCCCTGCTCGCCAAGAACGACATCAAGGTGGTCCAGGAGCGCCTCGGCCACAGCTCGCGGCAGATCACCTCGGACACCTACACCAGCGTCCTGCCCGAGCTGTTCCGGACCGAGGCCGAGTCGACGGTCGCCGTCGTACCTCGCGGCGGTGAGCTCACCTACACGGTCAAGAAGGCCCTCACGATCCCGGACAGCGCCTTCGCCCAGGACGTGGCGGTGCTGTTCGCTCACGCCGCCAGCTCCGCCCGGGGCCCGCAGTGGACGATCGGCGTTCAAGCGGCCGCCGGCGGTGAAGTTTTCGGCCAGATTCGCGCGGAGGTCCAAGCGGCTGAACGTGCGGCTGAGACGGCCGAGGCATGGCTTCGGACCCACTGCGTGGAGCAGGGCTACGAGGTCATCCGGACTGAGAACCTCGCGGACCGGATCCCGGACGACCAGAAGAAGACCATGGCGCTGGTTCGCCTCGTGATCGACCGCACAGCGGTGATGGGCCGTGACGAGCCGGTGCGCCGCTTCCTGAAGGGCACCCGTAAGGCTTCCGTCAGCACCGGGTGACGTCTGTCCCCGCGTCGCTGCCGCCGCGTCCCCGCTGTGTCCCCGCAGCGCCCATGGAACGCGAAAGGCGGCCCCGGAGGGCCGCCAGGATCACCGAAGTGACTCACGCCGCCAGCAAAGATGCTGGTCAGATCGTTTCTGCACATCTGGTGTGTGGTGGGGCGGGTGGGACTCGAACCCACGGCCGACGGATTATGAGTCCGCTGCTCTAACCGGCTGAGCTACCGCCCCTTCACGGCGTGGCGCGTACACGTGTGCGCGCCGTCTGCCGCAGCATAGCCGCTCATACGATCTCCTGCCTCGGATGCCTCGCATGATCGGCTTCGCCTGTTCAGAGAGACCGCGCTGAGGGCTGCCCGGTTCCCGAGCGGGGTGGCAAAGAAAAGAAGAGGACCCCGTGGGGCCCTCTTCTTCTTCCTTGCTCCCCCGGCTGGACTCGAACCAGCAACCCTCCGGTTAACAGCCGAATGCTCTGCCAATTGAGCTACAGGGGACCGCGCTCCCCCGACTGGACTCGAACCAGTAACCTGCCGGTTAACAGCCGGCTGCTCTGCCAATTGAGCTACAGGGGATTGCTGCGGTGCATCGAACAGCCCACCTCCGGCCTTGCCGGGGGGCGAGTGCCCGTTGCGAGTCATAGATTAGCGCAAGCAGGGGGGTGCTCCGCCAATCGGTATCGACAGCAGGCCGGGCACCACACGACGAAGGGTGGCAGGCATGCGGTACAAGGTCACGTTCGTGGTCGGACTGGCCCTCGGGTACGTCCTCGGAACCCGGGCCGGGCGCGAGCGCTACGAACAGCTGAAGAAGTCCGCGCGGGAGCTCGCGCAGAACCCCGCGGTCCGCAACGCCGCCGAGAGCGCGGGCCACACCGGGCGCGAGTTCGCCGGGAAGGCCTTCGCCGCGGTGAGCGAGAAGGTCGGCGACGCCGTCCCGGACGCCCTGGCCGGGCGGGTACGGGGACTGCGCGACCGGGCGGGCGGCGGCGCCTCCGAGGACGACTGGGGCACCAGCAACACCTGAGAGATCCGGGTATGGCGTGAGGTTCCCGGGACCTGTGAGGTTCCGGGGACTCCGGAAAGGTCAGGACCGGCCCCGCGTGCGGCAGAATTCACCGCATGGGGATAGTCGCCGGGCTGGACAGCTCTTCCGCCTTCACACGCATCATCGTCTGCGACACCGAGACCGGTGCCGTGCTGCGCCAGGGGTACGCGCCCCATCCGCAGCCCACGGGCGAACCCGACGGCGCGAACCCCCACGAGACCGATCCACAGGCCTGGCTGCTCTCGCTCGGCGAGGCCGCCGGCGGCGGGATCCTGGAAGGCGTCCAGGCCATCGGGGTCTCCGCGCAGCAGCACGGCCTGCTGCCGCTGGACGGGCAGGGCGCGCTCGTCCGCCCCGCCCTCGTCGGCAACGACAAGCGCGGCCAGGTCGCCGCGGCCGACCTGATCGACGCGCTCGGCGGCCGCCACGCCTGGGCCGAGGCCGTCGGCAGCGTCCCGCACGCCGCGCAGCCGATCGCGAAGCTGGCCTGGCTGGCCCGTACCGAGCCCGAGGCGGCCCGCCGGGTGGCCGTGCTGATGTCCCCGCACGACTGGCTGGTCTGGCAGCTGCTGGGCCGGCCGGCCCGGCGGACCACCGACCGGGGCGGCGCCTCCGGCACGGGCTACTGGTCGGCGGCCTCCGGCTCCTGGCGGCCCGACCTGGTCGAGCGGGCCCTCGGCCACCAGGCGCTGCTGCCCGAGGTGCTCGGCCCGGCCGACGCCGCCGGAACCACGCCCGAGGGGCTGCTGATCTCCGCCGGCACCGGCGAGACGATGGCCGCCGCGCTCGGGCTGGGGCTCGGCCCCGGCGACGCCGTGGTCTCGCTCGGCGCCTCCGGTTCGGTGATGGCGGTGCACCACGAGGCGCTGTCCGAGCCGGGCGGGCTGATCACCTCCCTGGCCGACGCCACCGGCATGCACCTGCCGGTGGTGAACACCTCCAATGCCGTACGGGCCCTGCGCGGCACCGCCGAGCTGCTCGGCACCGATCTGGAGGGGCTGTCCGAGCTCGCGCTGAAGTCGACGCCGGGCGCGCACGGCCTCGTACTCCTGCCGTACCTGGAGGGTGAGCGCACGCCGAACCTGCCGCACACCGCCGGCACCCTGTCCGGGCTGCGCCGGGACTCGATGAAGCCGGAGCACCTGGCCCGGGCCGCCTTCGAGGGCATGCTGTGCGGGCTGGTGGACGCGCTGGACGTGCTGCGCTCGCGCGGGGTGGAGATCCGGCGGGTGTTCCTGCTGGGCGCGGCGGCCGAGCTGCCCGCCGTACAGGCCGCCGCGCCGGGGCTGTTCGGGACGCAGGTCGTCGTACCGGCGCCGGCCGACTACGCGGCGCTGGGCGCGGCGCGCCAGGCGGCCTGGGCGCTCGGGGTGGCGCAGGGCACGCTGTCCCCGCACACCCCGCCGCTCTGGCCGACCCCCGCGGCGCAGGTCTTCGAGCCGGGCGAGGAGCTCCCGGCGTGGCAGGCGGTGCGCCAGCAGTACGTGGCGACGCGGGAGCAGATCCACCCCGGGGCGTTCTAGGGGGTGTCTTGCCGGACTGCCACTGGACTCCGGCCGGACTTTCCCTGGGTCGCAGGGCCCGGCACGCCGTAGTCCTTTTGACCGGGCTTTGCGAAATCCGTTGGGGATCGGCCCCCCGGTTGGCCCAAGATGAGGTGAACCCCTCGATCTTGCCGACCGGAGCCTGCGCGTGCTCATACGACTTCTGCGGACCCACCTGGGGCCGTACCGGAAACCGATCGCCGTGCTGGTCCTGCTGCAACTCCTGCAGACCAGCGCGAGCCTCTATCTGCCCACCCTCAACGCGGACATCATCGACAAGGGTGTCGTCAACGGCGACACCGGCTACATCCTGCGCTTCGGCGCGCTGATGCTCGGTGTCTCGCTCGTCCAGCTCGTCTGCAACGTCGGCGCCGTCTACTACGGCGCCCGCACGGCGGCGGCCTTCGGCCGGGACGTCCGCGCCGCCGTCTTCGACCGGGTGCAGAGCTTCTCCGCACGGGAGCTCGGCCATTTCGGCGCCCCGTCGCTGATCACCCGTACGACGAACGACGTCCAGCAGGTCCAGATGCTGGTGCTCATGACCTTCACCCTGATGGTCTCGGCCCCGATCATGTGCGTCGGCGGCATCGCCATGGCGCTCTCGCTCGACGTGCGGCTGTCGGGCGTCCTGCTCGCCGTGGTGCCCGTGCTCGGCATCTCGGTCGGCGCCATCGTCTTCAGGACGCGGCCGCTGTTCCGCCAGATGCAGGAGCGCCTGGACACCGTGAACCGGGTGCTGCGCGAGCAGATCACCGGCAACCGGGTGATCCGCGCCTTCGTCCGCGACGACTACGAGAAGGACCGTTTCCGCGACGCCAACGCCGACCTCACCGGCGTCTCGCTGGCCGCCGGCAAGCTCCTCGCCCTGATGTTCCCCACCGTCATCGTGGTCGTGAACATCTCCAGCGTCGCCGTCATCTGGTTCGGCGCGATGCGCGTCGACAGCGGCGGCATGGAGATCGGCCAGCTGACGGCCTTCCTCGCCTACCTGATGCAGATCGTCATGGCCGTGATGATGGCCACCTTCATGTTCATGATGGTGCCGCGCGCCGAGGTCTGCGCGGAGCGCATCCAGGAGGTCCTGGACACCCACTCCAGCGTGGTCCCGCCCACCGACCCGGTGCGCGAATTCCCCGCCTGCGGCGTGCTGGAGCTGCGCGGCGCCGACTTCCGCTATCCGGGCGCCGAGGCCCCGGTACTGCGCGGCGTGAGCCTGACGGCCCGCCCCGGCGAGACCACCGCGGTGATCGGCTCCACCGGAAGCGGCAAGTCCACGCTGCTGAGCCTGGTCCCGCGGCTGATCGACGCGACCGGCGGCTACGTGCTGGTCGACGGGGAGGACGTCCGCTGGCTCGACCCCGAGCTGCTGGCCAGGACGGTCGGCCTGGTTCCGCAGAAGCCGTACCTCTTCTCCGGAACGGTCGCTTCCAACCTGCGCTACGGGTGCCCTGACGCGACCGACGACGAGCTGTGGCACGCCCTGGAAGTGGCCCAGGCCAAGGAGTTCGTCTCCGCGCTGGAGGGCGGGCTCGAAGCCCCCATCACCCAGGGCGGAACGAACGTCTCCGGCGGCCAGCGCCAGCGCCTGGCCATCGCCCGCACGCTCGTGCAGCGCCCGGAGATCTACCTCTTCGACGACTCCTTCTCGGCCCTGGACTACGCGACGGACGCGGCGCTGCGCGCGGCGCTCGCCCGCGAGACCGAGGAGGCGACGGTGGTCATCGTCGCCCAGCGGGTCTCCACGATCCGTGACGCCGACCGGATCATCGTGCTGGACGAGGGCGCGGTCGTGGGCGAGGGACGCCATCACGAGCTGATGGCCGGCAATGAGACCTACCGGGAGATCGTGCTCTCCCAGCTGACGGAGGCGGAGGCCGCATGAGCGGACCCGGAGGACGGATGATGGGCCCGGGCCAGAGGTCCATGGACTTCAAGGGCTCGGGCAAGCGGCTGCTGGGCCAGCTCGCGCAGGACCGGGCCAAGCTGTGGGGCATGGTCGCGGCCGTGGTCGCCAGCGTCGGCTGCGCCGTCGTCGGCCCGAAGATCCTGGGCGAGGCCACCGACCTGGTGTTCGCGGGGATCGTGGGCCGGGAGATGCCGGAGGGCATCACCAAGCAGCAGGCGCTGGACGGGATGCGGGCCGACGGCCGGGGCGGGATGGCGGACATGCTGTCCGGCACCGACTTCACCCCGGGCAAGGGCATCGACTTCGGCGCGGTCGGGGTCGTGGCGATCTGGGCGCTCGTGGCCTTCACGCTGGCCGGTCTGCTGATGCTGGTGGCGACGCGGCTGTCGAACCACGTCATGAACGACACCGTGTACCGGATGCGCGAGGAGCTCCAGGCGAAGCTGTCGCGGCTGCCGCTGTCGTACTTCGACCAGCAGAAGCGCGGCGAGGTGCTCAGCCGGGCCACGAACGACATCGACAACATCGGGCAGACGCTCCAGCAGACGATGGGACAGCTGCTGAACTCGCTGCTGACCATCGTCGGCGTGCTCGCGATGATGTTCTGGATCTCGCCGCTGCTGGCGCTGGTCGCGCTGGTGACCGTGCCGGTCTCGGTCTTCGTCGCGGCGAAGATCGGCAAGAAGTCGCAGCCGCAGTTCGTGGCGCAGTGGAAGACGACCGGCGCGCTCAACGCCCACATCGAGGAGATGTATTCGGGGCACACGCTGGTGAAGGTCTTCGGCCGGCAGAAGGAGTCCGCGGCCGTCTTCGCCGAGCAGAACGAGGCGCTGTACCGGGCCTCCTTCAAGGCGCAGCTGGTCAGCGGCATCATGCAGCCGGTGATGTTCTTCATATCGAACATCAACTACGTGCTGGTCGCGGTCGTCGGTGGCCTCCGGGTGGCCTCGGGCACCCTGTCGATCGGTGACGTGCAGGCCTTCATCCAGTACTCGCGGCAGTTCTCGATGCCGCTGTCGCAGGTCGCCTCGATGGCGAACCTCGTACAGTCCGGCGTCGCCTCGGCGGAGCGGGTCTACGAGTTGCTGGACGCGGCGGAGCAGGAGCCGGACGCCAAGGTGCCGGAGCGCCCGCAGGAGCTGCACGGCCAGGTCACCTTCGACGAGGTGGCCTTCCGCTACGAGCCGGACAAGCCGCTGATCGAGAACCTCTCGCTGACGGTCGAGCCGGGCCACACGGTCGCGATCGTCGGCCCGACGGGCGCCGGCAAGACCACGCTCGTGAACCTGCTGATGCGGTTCTACGAGGTCACGGGCGGGGAGATCGCCCTCGACGGGGTGGACATCGCGAAGATGACGCGCGAGGAACTGCGCAGCGGCATCGGCATGGTGCTCCAGGACACCTGGCTGTTCGGCGGCACCATCGCGGAGAACATCGCCTACGGTGCCGCGCGCGAGGTCACGCGCGCCGAGATCGAGGAGGCGGCGCGGGCGGCCCACGCGGACCGCTTCATCCGCACCCTGCCGGACGGCTACGACACCGTCCTGGACGACGAGGGCGCGGGCGTCAGCGCGGGCGAGAAGCAGCTGATCACCATCGCCCGGGCGTTCCTGTCGGACCCGGTGATCCTGGTGCTCGACGAGGCGACGAGCTCGGTGGACACCCGTACCGAGGTGCTGATCCAGAAGGCGATGGCGCGGCTCGCGCACGGCCGTACGTCCTTCGTGATCGCGCACCGGCTGTCCACGATCCGCGACGCGGACGTGATCCTGGTGATGGAGAGCGGCTCGATCGTGGAGCAGGGCACGCACGAGGAGCTGCTGGCATCGGACGGCGCGTACGCGCGGCTGTACGCGGCGCAGTTCTCGCAGGCGGTCGTCGAGGTCGACTAGGTCGGCCGGGGCTGCGGCGGATGGGGGCGCCCTGCGGGGCGCCCCGCCGTCGTCAGTCCAGATATCCCCGCAGCTGGTCGGCGAAGGCGTGGTCGCGCAGCTTGTTGAGGGTCTTGGACTCGATCTGGCGGATCCGCTCGCGCGTCACGCCGAAGATCCGGCCGATCTCCTCCAGGGTGCGGGGGCGGCCGTCGGCGAGCCCGTAGCGCAGCTGGACGACCTTGCGCTCCCGCTCGCCGAGGGTCGACAGCACGGCTTCCAGGTGTTCGCGCAGGAGGAAGAAGGCGGCGGACTCCACGGGGGACGCGGCGTCGCCGTCCTCGATGAGGTCGCCGAGCGCGACGTCGTCCTCCTCGCCGACGGGCGCGTGCAGGGAGACCGGCTCCTGGGCGAGGCGGAGCACTTCGAGGACCCGCTCGGGGGTCAGTTCCAGGTGGACGGCCACCTCTTCGGCGGTGGGCTCGTAGCCGCGCTCCTGGAGCATGCGGCGCTGTACGCGCACGACGCGGTTGATCAGCTCGACGACGTGGACGGGCACGCGGATGGTCCGGGCCTGGTCGGCGAGGGCCCGGGACATCGCCTGCCGGATCCACCAGGTGGCGTAGGTGGAGAACTTGTAGCCGCGGGCGTAGTCGAATTTCTCAACGGCCCGGATGAGCCCGAGGTTCCCCTCCTGCACGAGGTCGAGCATGGTGAGCCCGCGGCCCACGTACCGCTTCGCGACGGAGACGACGAGCCGCAGGTTCGACTCGATGAGACGGCGTTTGGCCATCCGCCCCATGACGACGAGCTTGTCGAGGTCGACGGCGAGCTGGGAGTCGAGATCGGGGGTGCTGCCGAGCTTCTCCTCGGCGAACAGCCCGGCTTCGACGCGCCGCGCGAGGTCCACCTCCTCGGCGGCGGTGAGCAGCGGGATCCTGCCTATCTCGCGGAGGTACTGCCGGAACAGATCGGCGGAAGGTCCTGCTCCGCCCCCACTGTCGCCACTGCTCCGCCTGCGCGGCGCGGGCACCGGCTCGATCAGCTCCAGTACCTCGGGCTCTTCGTCCACGGCCTTGGCCTCCGAGGACTCGCTCACGTTCACGGTCAGGGTCCGGGTCTGCACGGGGGCGACCTCCAGGGCTCCGAGGACGGGGGCACCGCACCTCAGTGTGGGGTACGACACATCGCGCCCACGAGGGGCGTGCGAGCACTTTCTGAGTCCGGTGCGTGACCGGATGGTTACCCCCCGGCGGGAACCCCGATGCGGATCGCACGCATGTCCGAGTCGAAAGTGACGCACATCCGCTGCTCTGAAGCTGTTCTGGGAGGCCCCGGAGGCCCCGGAGGCCCCGAATGCCCGGAGGCCCGGAGGCCCGGAGGCCCGGATGCCCCGGATCCGCCTAGGCCGGCTCGACGCGGACCGCGCAGACCTTGAATTCCGGCATGCGGGAGATCGGGTCGAGGGCCGGGTTGGTCAGGGTGTTGGCGCGGCCCTCGCCCGGCCAGTGGAACGGCATGAAGACCGTGTCCGCGCGGATGGTGTCCGTGATGCGGGCCGGGGCCACCGCGCGGCCGCGGCGGGAGGTCACCGCCAGGGGGCTGCCGTCGACGGCGCCGATGCGGGCGGCGAGGCGCGGGTGGAGTTCCACGAAGGGGCCGGGGGCGGCCGCGTTGAGCTCGTCCACCCGGCGGGTCTGGGCCCCGGACTGGTACTGGGCGACCACGCGGCCCGTGGTGAGGAGGAGGGGGTAGTCGGCGTCCGGGACCTCGGCCGCGTCGCGGTGGGAGACGGGGACGAAGCGGGCCCGGCCGTCGTCGGTGGCGAAGCGGTCCAGGAAGAGGCGGGGCGTGCCCGGGGAGCCGTCCGGGCAGGGCCAGAAGACGCCCTGTTCTGCCTCGATGCGGGCGTAGCTGATGCCCGAGTAGTCCGCCGGGCCGCCCGCCGAGGCGCGGCGCAGCTCGTCGAAGACCTCCTCGGGGGCGGTGGGGAAGCCCTTCTCGACGCCGAGGCGGGCCGCGAGGCCGTGCAGGACGTACAGGTCGGTGCGGACGCCGGGCGGCGGGGTCAGGGCCCGGCGGCGGAGCAGGACCCTGCCTTCCAGGTTGGTGGTGGTGCCGGTCTCCTCCGCCCACTGGGTGACCGGGAGGACCACGTCGGCGAGGGCCGCCGTCTCGGAGAGGACGACGTCGGCGACCGCGAGGAAGTCCAGGGAGCGGATGCGGTCCTCGATGTGGGCGGCGCGGGGTGCGGAGACCACCGGGTTGGAGCCCATGAGGAGGAGGGCGCGGACGTCCGTACCGAGGGCGTCGAGGAGTTCGTAGGCGCTGCGGCCGGGGGCGGGGAGGCTGTCGGGGTCGACGCCCCAGACGCCGGCGACGTGCGCGCGGGCCGCCGGGTCGGTCAACTTGCGGTAGCCGGGGAGCTGGTCGGCCTTCTGGCCGTGCTCGCGGCCGCCCTGGCCGTTGCCCTGCCCGGTGAGGCAGCCGTAGCCGGAGAGCGGGCGGCCGGCCCGGCCGGTGGCCAGGCACAGGTTGATCCAGGCGCCGACGGTGTCGGTGCCCTTGGACTGCTGCTCGGGGCCGCGGGCGGTGAGGACCATGGCGGATTCCGGGGCGCAGAAGAGCCCTACCGCCTCGCGGAGTTTGGGGACCGGGACTCCGGTGATGCGTTCCACCAGCTCGGGCCAGTGGGCCATCGCGGCGGCCCGGGCCTCCTCCCAGCCGGTGGTGCGCTCGGCGATGAACTCCTCGTCGGTGCGGCCTTCCGCGACCACGAGGTGCAGCAGGCCCAGGGCGAGCGCGAGGTCGGTGCCGGGGCGGGGGGCCAGGTGCAGATCGGCCTGCTCGGCGGTACGCGTGCGGCGCGGGTCGATGACGATCAGGGTGCCGCCGTTGGCCTTGAGCTCGGTGAGGTAGCGCAGGGCGGGCGGCATGGTCTCGGCCAGGTTCGAGCCGACGAGGATCACGCAGCCGGTGCGCGGGATGTCCTCCAGCGGGAAGGGCAGCCCGCGGTCGAGCCCGAAGGCCCGCTGGTGCGCGGCGGCGGCCGAGGACATGCAGAAGCGGCCGTTGTAGTCGATCTGCGAGGTGCGCAGCGCGACGCGGGCGAACTTGCCGAGCGCGTACGCCTTCTCGTTGGTGAGCCCGCCGCCGCCGAAGACGCCGACGGCGTCCGGCCCGTACGCGCGGCCCGTGCGGGCGAGGCCCTCGGCGACGGCGTCGAGGGCCTCCTCCCAGGTGGCCGGTTCGAGCCGTCCGGCGTGGGTGCGGACGAGCGGCTCGGTCAGGCGCACCCGGGAGGAGAGCACGGCGGGGGCGGTGCGGCCCTTGCCGCAGAGCGCACCCCGGTTCACGGGGAAGTCCGCGCGCTCCTCCACCGTCACGCCCGCCCCGCCCGGCTCCGGGCGCAGGTTCATGCCGCACTGCAGTGCGCAGTACGGGCAGTGCGTGGCGGTGGCGGAGTCCGAGATGTGCATACGGCCCAGCGTGCGTCGGCGGTGTTACGCGGGGCGCCGCGGCGCGTTACAAGTCCGGGTGCTCCACCTCAGCGCCGTCCGCCCCCTGCGGTGAGGCCGCCGGGATCACTGCCCGGTGAGCCGGGATCACTGGCCGGTGAGGTGCTTCACGGTCAGGCCCGCGGTCCAGCCGCCGTCGACGGCGAGCTCGGCGCCCGTCATGTAAGCGGCGGCGTCCGAGAGCAGGAAGGCGATCGCGGCCGCGATCTCCTCGGGCACGCCGACGCGGCCCATCGGGGCGCCGGGGTAGTTGCCCTCGCCGGCCTGGATGCCGATCGGGGCGGTCATCGGGGTCAGCGTGATGCCCGGGTGCACGGAGTTGACGCGGATCCGTGCCTCGGCGAGCTCGACCGCGCCGATCTTCGACAGGCCGCGCACGCCCCACTTGGAGGCGCCGTACCCGCCGGTCAGCGCGAGGCCGGTCAGGCCTGCGGCGGAGGAGATGTTGACGATGGAGCCGCCGCCGTTCGCGCGCAGCAGCGGGATCGCGGTCTTGATGCCGATGAACACGCCGACCAGGTTGATCTCGACGACCTGGCGGAAGTGCTCGACGCTCTCGTGTTCCAGGAGCTGGCCGGCGGCGATGCCCGCGTTGTTCACCAGGCCGTCGATGCGCCCGAACTCGGCGACCGCGTACTCCAGCGCCGCCGCCCAGTCCGCCTCTCCCCCAGCTACCGCTGGGAGGGGCCCCCAGTCACGTCGTGCCTGATGAAGCGGGCCGCGCCGCCGAGCTTCGCGGCCGTCTCGGCGCCCTCCGCCGTCAGCACGTCGGTGATCATCACCTTGCCGCCGCCGTCCACGACGGCCTGCGCGGCCGCGGCGCCCAGGCCGCGGGCCCCACCGGTGATGACGACGACCTTGCCGCTCAGATCCACCACAGCCACGGTCCCCACGCCCCTCGCACATGACTGATCGACATAGCCGGCGCGTCAGTCTGCCAGAGCGGCCAGGGCCTGCGACACCCCTTGCTCCTTCGGTCCCAGGAAGCGCGGGGCGGGCTTGAAGGCCGCGTCCAGCGCCGCCTTGCCGGCCGCGAAGACCTCGCGGGTCTCGCCGTAGTACCAGGTGGCGTCGTGCACGTCGGCCACCCCGACGCCGTACGAGTCCAGGCCCGCCGCCTGGCAGAGGGCGACGGCCCGGCGGATGTGGAAGCCCTGGGTGACCAGCACGGCCCGCTCGACCCCGAAGATCTTCTTGGCCCGTACACAGGAGTCCCAGGTGTCGAAGCCGGCGTAGTCGCTGACGATCTGCCCGTCCGGCACCCCGTGCTTGGTCAGGTACGTGCGCATCGCGTCGGGTTCGTCGTACTCCCTGCGGCTGTTGTCCCCGGTGACCAGCACGACCTTGACCTTGCCGGTGCGGTACAGCTCGGCCACGGCGTCGAGCCGGTCGGCCAGGTAGGGGGTGGGCTGTCCCCGCCACAGCCCCGCCCCGAACACCACGGCCACCCCGGCGGCGGGCGCGTCGGACGTGGTCCGCAGCCGGTCGGCGGCCGCCGCGTGCATCCACGCCGAAGGAAGCAGCGCCAGCACGCAGCCCGCCATGACGGTCTGCACCGCCAGCCGCCGGGCCCGCACACTGCGCAGCGCCGCGACCGTCCGGCTCCACGTGACTCTCGGCAGGCGCGGTCCGCGCATCGTCCATCCCCCTGGTGTCTCGGCTGCTGCTTCCCTGGTCAGGACGCCGCCGGGGCCCGTGTGGTTCGCCGGGCGGCCGGATCTGCCCCGCGCAGCGGCCGGATCTCCCCGGCACCGGCACAGGAGGGCACGGCCCCCGACACCCGCGCCGACCGCCCTGTGAGCAACCGGAAAACACCCGTCACCCCGGCGCAACGCTGCGGCAACCTCCAGCACGCAGGATCGGTTCATGACGGAGCCGGTGCACCCTCCCGAGTCCCCCGCCTTTCCCTTCGACAGTGCCGCCGAGCTCCTCGGCCGCATCACCGTCCAGCTGGGCACCCAGCTCAGTGGCCTGCGCCGACCCGGAGTCCGCCCATGCAGCCCACCCTCGTCGCCGTCGCGCACGGCAGCCGCGACCCGCGCGCCCTGCACACCGCCCTCGCCCTCCTCGAACGCGTCCGTGAGCTCCGTCCCCGGCTCGACGTCCGGCTCGGCCACATCGAGCTGAACGAGCCGCTCCTCGACGAGGTCCTCGGGGAGCTGCGCGGCGAGGCCGTCCTCGTCCCGCTGCTCCTCGGCCGGGGCTACCACGTCAAGCGCGATCTGCCCGCGGCCGCCGCCCGGGCCGCCCGTCTGCGCACCCGCGTCGCCGCCCCGCTGGGCCCGCACCCGCTGCTCGTCGAGGCCCTGTACGAGCGGCTCCTGGAGGCCGGCTGGACCGCGGGCACCGCCGTCGTCCTCGCCGCCGCCGGTTCCCGCGACCCCGACTCGGCGGCCGACACCCGCCGCGCCGCCGACATGCTCGCCGAACGCCTCGGCGGGGTCCCGGTGGTCCCGGCCTACGTCTCCGCCGCCGCGCCGAGCGCCCCGGAGGCGGTCCGCGCCCTGGCCGCGCGCGGCCACCACCGGATAGCCGTGGCCTCGTACTTCGCCGCCCCCGGCCGCTTCGCCACCCAGACCGCCGCGGCGGCGCCCGCCCTCGCCGCCGCCCCGCTGGGCGACCACCCGGCCCTGGCCCGCCTGTTGCTGCACCGCTACGACGAGGCCCTCGCCCTGCCCGTCGATCTGCCCGTCGATCTGCCCGTCGACCCCGCCCGGCCGGAACTCGTCTCCGCCTGACCCCGGTTTGTCAGTCGTTCCGGTTACCGTCTCTTCATGGAAGGCACCGCGCACGCCCCCGCAGACGACCTCGACGCCCTCTACGACGCAGCCGACACCGACCGCTGGGCCGCCGAGCCCGACAAACGGCCCGGCCGCACCGCCTTCCAGCGCGACCGCGCCCGTGTACTGCACTCGGCCGCGCTGCGCCGCCTCGCCGGGAAGACCCAGGTCGTCACCCCCGGCAGCCGCTCGTACGACTGGGACGCCAGTCCCCGTACGCGCCTCACGCACTCCCTGGAGTGCGCGCAGGTCGGGCGGGAGCTCGGGGCCGCGCTCGGCTGCGATCCCGACCTCGTCGAAGCCGCCTGCCTCTCCCACGACATGGGCCACCCGCCCTTCGGCCACAACGGCGAGGAGGCGCTCAACGAGTTCGCCAAGGACTGCGGCGGCTTCGAGGGCAACGCGCAGTCGCTGCGCCTGCTGACCCGTCTGGAGCCCAAGCGGTTCGTGCCCGACCCGGCGAGCGGCGAGCTCGTCAGCGTCGGCCTCAACCTCACCCGGGCCTGCCTGGACGCCGCGACCAAGTACCCGTGGGCGCGCGGCGACCACCCCACTGACCCCGGCTCGGTGAAGTTCGGCGCGTACGAGGACGACCTGCCGGTCTTCGAGTGGCTGCGCCGCGGCGCCCCCGCCGACCGCAAGTGCTTCGAGGCGCAGGTCATGGACTGGGCCGACGACGTCGCGTACTCCGTGCACGACTTCGAGGACGGCCTGCACGCCGGCCACCTCGATCCCAATCTGCTGTTCGCCGAGCCCGAGCGCACGGCGATCTGGCGGGTCGCCATCGGCCGGTACGTCCCCGCCGACACCGCGCCCGAGGAGTTGCGGGCCGCCCTCGACCGGCTGATGGAGCAGGAGTGGTGGCCGCACGGGTACGACGGTTCGGCCGTCGCCCAGGCCCGTCTGAAGGACGCCACGAGCCAGCTGATCGGCCGCTTCTGCCTGGCCGCCGAGGGCGCCACCCGCGAGGCGTACGGCTCGGGCCGCCTCACCCGTTACGGCGCCGAACTGGTGGTCCCGCGCGAGGCGCGCAACGAGTGCGCGGTGCTCAAGGCCGTCGCCGACCTGTACGTGATGCAGCGCGACGAGCAGGAGCGGATCCGCGCCGACCAGCGCATCGTCCTGGCCGAACTGGCGGAGGCACTCAGCGCCCGCGCCCCCGAGGGCCTGGACCCGCAGTTCCGGGCGATCTTCGACGCGGCCCCGGACGACAAGGCCAGGAAGCGCGCGGTCATCGACCAGATCGCGTGCCTCACCGACGCATCCGCCCGTTCCCTGCACGCACGTCTCACCCGGCGCACCCGACGCGCCGAAGGGTGAGCTGATCGAGCCACTCCCCCTTCACGCGGCAGGCTCAGTGCGGGACGCTCGCATGTGGTCGCATGTGGCGGAGAGGTTATGAGGAGGCATCACGTGGTCGACGCACACCGGACGTTCGTCATCGTCGGGGCGGGGCTGGCCGGGGCGAAAGCGGCCGAAACCCTGAGGTCGGAGGGGTTCACGGGGCGGGTGATCCTGATCGGCGACGAGCGCGACCATCCGTACGAACGGCCCCCGCTGTCCAAGGGGTACCTGATGGGCAAGGAGGAGCGCGAGAGCGTCTTCGTCCACGAGCCCTCCTGGTACGCGGCCTCCGACGTCGAGCTGCACCTCGGCCAGCCGGCGGTGCACCTCGACCGGGACGCCAAGAAGGTGGTCCTCGGGGACGGTACGGCCCTGCACTACGACAAGCTGCTGCTGGCCACCGGCGCCGAGCCGCGCCGCCTGGACATCCCCGGCACCGGCCTGGCCGGGGTGCACCACCTGCGCCGCCTCGCGCACGCCGAGCGGCTGAAGGGCGTACTGGCCGGGCTCGGCCGGGACAACGGCCACCTGCTGATCGCGGGCGCCGGGTGGATCGGCCTGGAGGTCGCCGCCGCGGCCCGCGGGTACGGCGCCGAGGTCACCGTGGTCGAGCCGGAGGCCACACCGCTGCACGCGGTGCTCGGCCCGGAGATCGGCCGGCTCTTCGGCGACCTGCACTCCGATCACGGGGTGCGCTTCCACTTCGGGGCCCGGCTGACCGAGATCGTGGGCCACGACGGCATGGTGCTGGCCGCCCGGACGGACGACGGGGAGGAGCACCCGGCGCACGCGGTGCTCGCCGCGATCGGCGCCGCGCCGCGGACCGCGCTCGCGGAGACCTCCGGGCTGGCCCTGGTCGACCGGCAGCACGGCGGCGGGATCGCCGTGGACGCGTCGCTGCGCACGTCCGACGCGGACATCTACGCGGTCGGGGACGTGGCCGCCGCCCACCACCCGGTGCTCGGGACCCGGCTGCGGGTGGAGCACTGGGCCAACGCCCTCAACGGCGGCCCGGCCGCCGCGCGGGCGATGCTGGGCCAGGAGGTCTCGTACGACAGGGTTCCGTACTTCTTCTCGGACCAGTACGACGTGGGCCTGGAGTACTCGGGGTACGCGCCGCCCGGCGGCTACGACCAGGTGCTGATCCGCGGGGACGTGGGCAAGCGGGAGTTCATCGCCTTCTGGCTGTCGGAGGGCCGGGTGCTGGCCGGGATGAACGTGAACGTGTGGGACGTCACCGAGCACATCCAGGCTCTGATCAGGTCAAAGGCGCCGGTGGACCGCGAGGCCCTGGCGGACCCGTCGGTTCCGCTCACGTCGCTGATCTCCACTGAGGGGGCCTGACGGGATTGTCGTCGCCCGGCCGTAGACTTCACGGGTGGCAGGACGGATCAACGACGACGACGTGAAGGCGGTACGGGACGCGGTCCCGATCGACGCCGTGGTCTCCGACTACCTCCAGCTGCGCAACGCGGGCGGCGGCAACCTCAAGGGCCTCTGCCCCTTCCACGACGAGAAGTCCCCTTCCTTCCAGGTCAGCCCCAGCAAGGGGCTCTACCACTGCTTCGGCTGCCAGGCGGGTGGGGACACCCTCGACTTCGTCATGAAGATCGACCACCTCTCCTTCTCGGAGGCGGTCGAGCGGCTGGCCGGCCTGGCCGGCATCACCCTGCGGTACGAGGAGGGCGGCTACACCGCCGGCACGAGCGGCCGCGGTGAGCGCATCCGGCTGGTCGAGGCGCACAAGGCGGCCGCCCAGTTCTACGTCGACCAGCTGGGCAGCCCCGAGGCGGAGATCGGCCGCAAGTTCCTGGCGGAGCGCGGCTTCGACCAGGCCGCGGCCGCGCACTTCAGCGTGGGCTACAGCCCGGCCGGCTGGGACCACCTGACCCGCTTCCTGCGCGGCAAGGGCTTCACCGACAAGGAGCTGATCACCTCCGGGCTCGCCCAGGACAGCCGCAGCGGCAAGCCCATCGACCGCTTCCGCGGCCGCCTGATGTGGCCGATCCGCGACATCAGCGGCGAGGTGGTCGGCTTCGGCGCGCGCAAGCTGCGCGACGACGACAACGGCCCGAAGTACCTGAACACCCCCGAGACGGCGATCTACAAGAAGTCCCAGGTGCTGTACGGCATCGACCTGGCGAAGAAGGAGATCGCGAAGACCTCGCGGGCCGTGGTGGTCGAGGGCTACACGGACGTGATGGCCTGCCACATGGCCGGGGTCACCACCGCCATCGCCACCTGTGGCACGGCCTTCGGCGGGGACCACATCAAGATCCTGCGCCGGCTGCTGATGGACAACGCCACCGCCGAGGTGATCTTCACCTTCGACGGCGACGCGGCGGGCCAGAAGGCGGCGCTGCGGGCCTTCGAGGACGACCAGAAGTTCGCCGCCGAGACCTCGATCGCGATCACCCCGGGCGGTATGGACCCCTGCGACCTGCGCCTCGCGCAGGGCGACGCGGCCGTTTCCGGGCTGGTGGAATCCCGTACCCCGCTCTTCGAGTTCGCGCTGCGGCACCTCGTCGCCCGGCACAACCTGGAGAACCCGGCGGGCCGGGCGGCCGCGCTGGACGAGGCGGCTCCGGTCGTCGCGAACATCAAGAACATCGCGATCCAGCACGAGTCGGCGGTCCAGCTGGCGGGGATGCTGGGCATCCGCGACGAGCAGTTCGTGGTCAAGCGGGTCGCACAACTGGCCCGCTGGGCCCGGGAGCGCGGGAACCAGCCCCCGCAGCAGGGCAGGGGCGGCGGCCGGCCGTCCTACCAAGCCGAGCCCGCCTCCGCGCCCGCCGCCCAGCCGGCCGGCGGCCCCGCGCTGAACCTGCGCAGCCCGGCCCACCGCACCGAGCGCGAGCTGCTGAAACTGGCCCTCCAGCGGCCGGCCCTGGTCTCCCCTGCCTTCGACGCGTACGGCATGGACGAGTTCACGGCCCCGCCCTACGCGGCCGTGCGCCAGGCGATCCTGGACGCGGGCGGCGCCTCGCTCGGCACCGAGGACTACCTGGCCCGCGTCCGCGAGGCCGCCCCGAACGACACCGTGCGCGCGCTCGTCACGGAGCTGGCCGTCGAGGCCATCCACGCGAAGACGGTGGACGAGATCTACGCCGGGGTCCAGCTGGTCCAGGTGCGGCTGCGCGCCGTCGACCGCCGGGTCCACGAGATCCAGGGCACGCTGTCGCGCCTCGGCCCGCAGGCCCCGGCGGAGCAGTTGGCCGCGGTCCAGGAAGAGCTGTGGGTGCTCCAGCAGTACGGCCAGCGGCTGCGCAACCGCGGGGCCGAGGGCCTCTAGCCCGTCTCTTTCGGACCCACCCGCCGGTTGCGGCGGGGCCGGGTGTGTGCCGGGGCGTCCCCGCAGGGCGCCGAACACAACACCGCCGCACTACCCGACCCCTCGCCACGTTCGGCGCCCGAGGAGACGCCCCGGCGCGCGCCCGGCCCCGGCGCAACCGGCCCCGCCCCGACCCGGCCCCGCCGCAGCCGGCTACCGCCGCAGCCAGTCCCCGCCAGGTATCTCGATGCCCGCCTCCGTCAGCCGGCGCGCCAACGGCGGGGACGCCAGATAGACCCAGGCCCGGACCGGGGTGCCGTCGGGGCGCAGGGCCTCGCGGGCGATCCGGTCGTAGATGTTCCCCGGGCGGCCGGGGCCCCCGTACTCCTCCAGCACGTCCAGCGCGGCCAGCAGCTCCCCGTACGCGCCCGGCGCCGCGGTGATCAGCTCCCCGACGACGGCCGAGCCGGGGCGGTGCAGGGCGAACGGGTAGCCGGGGCCGTCGTAGAGCGCCGCGTCCGGGAGGGTGGCGGGCTCCTCCGAGGCGGTGCGGCCACGCAGGAACAGGTCGTGGTTGGCCTCGCCCGGGCGCAGGGTCCCGTATACGAAGAACGGGAGCGCGGCGCTCGGATCCTGTGGCCGCTCGACCGATGTCACGGGCCCTCCCTCGGCTCGGGCGCAGCGGTCCGCCGGCCGGGCGCGAGAGGCCCGCCGCGTCCTGCGCCCTACCACGGTACGCACCGCCGTCGCCGCTGGATCACCCGGACGGCACGTGTGGCCCGGATGGCCTCGAACAGGGCCTTGACCTGTGAGAACGGCCTGCGGGCGGGCCATCCCCCGGCAGACCTGACGAGACATCAGCAGGCGGGCGCCGGGCGGGCCGGGTTATCTCGGAAGCACGACCCCGTGTCTCCAGGAGTGACCCCATGCGCCGACGTACCGCACACGTGCTGACCGCGACCGCGCTGACCGCCGCCGCGTTCATCGGCCCGGTCGCCGGCGCGGTCGCGGCCGTCGACCTCGGCATGGTGGGCTTCGCGCCCGGGGACTTCGCCCCGCTGGAGGTGTGGCCCAAGTCCGCCGCCCCCGGCGCCACCGTCACCGTGAACACCACCGCCTGCGGGAAGGGAAGCCACGCCGAGGGCGATGCCACGACGGTCGGCGGCGGCCGGTTCAAGCTGGTCCCGGGCACCCACAAGGAGGTGGTGGTGGGGCAGTTCCAGGTGTCCCCCAGTACCCACCCCGGCACCTACGGCATCGGCGCGACCTGCGCGAACGGCAAGTTCGCCACCGGTGACCTGGTCGTCACCGAGCGCGGCCCGCAGGGCCACGTCAACACCGGGGTGGGCGGTGGCACGACCACCACCACCAACCCCGCCAAGATCGCGGCGGGGGTGGCCGTCCTGGCCGCCACCGCCGTCGGCGGTACCTGGCTCCTGCGTCGCCGGGCGAGCGGCACGCGGAGCTGACGGACGCCCACCGCGGCTCCGGCCGCGGTCCGACCGGTACCGTCCCCCGTCGCCCGCCCCGCGAGGTCCCCCCCGTTCGCGGGGCCGGGCGACGGCCATTCACCCCGAAACAAAAGCCGAGGGGGCACGCATGGGTGGCGATTTCGGCGGCGTCGGCGGCCGGGACCGGCAGCCCTGGCCCACGACCGAAGGCCGCGCCGGATCCGGAAAGGGCCCCGGAAGTGTCTGCGGAAAGGGATCCGGAAAGGGCTCCGGATCCGGTGCGCGCTCCCCCCACCGGGCCGGCCGCACCCCCACCGCCCGCCACGGGGGCCTCGTCGCACTCGCCGCCTGCATCGGCATCTGGCTCGTGACCAGCGGTTCCCGCGAGCCGGTCGGGCCGCCGCTGCCCTCCCCCGCCGAGGCGCTGACCGCCGCCGGGGCCGCCGCCACGGGCCCCGCCATCGCGCCCCTCCCCGGTTCCCCGCCCAGCCGGATCCGGATCCCCTCCATCGGCGTCGACGCCCCGCTGGCCGGGCTCGGCCTGGAACGGGACGGCAGCCTCGAAGTGCCCCCGCCCGCGCGGCGCGACCTGGCCGGCTGGTACCGCGAGGGCACCACCCCGGGGGCCACCGGCACCGCCGTCATCGCGGGGCACGTGGACGACTCCGCCGGGCCGGGGGTCTTCTACCACCTGGGTGCGCTGCGCCGCGGGGCCGCGATCGAGATCCCGCGCGCGGACGGACGTACGGCCGTGTTCACGGTCCACGCCGTCGAGGTCTACGACGCGAAGGCCTTCCCCGACACCCGCGTGTACGGGCCTTCGGCGCGCGCCGAGCTACGGGTGATCACCTGCGGCGGCGGCTTCTCCCCGCGCACCGGCTACCGCGGCAACGTGGTCGTCTTCGCGCACCTCACCGGGACGTACTAGTGCTGTGACCGGAAAGGTTCACCGGGTCACAGCACTAGACACCCCCCAAAGCCTGTCCGAGCGATCTCCGGGGCCTCGGCCACGCTCCGCGGCGTCAGCCCCACTGCTCGATTCCGAGCTTGATCACCAGCGCGCCCACCACCGTCAGCAGCACGCCGCGGACGAAGCCGCTGCCCTTCTTGAGTGCCATGCGGGCGCCGATCATGCCGCCGGCCAGGTTGAACACCGCCATCAGCGCGGCCAGCTGCCACAGCACCATGCCCTGGTACGCGAACATCGCGAGCGCCCCGGCGTTGGTGCAGCAGTTGACGATCTTGGCGGTGGCGGAGGCGGTGACCAGGTCGAGGTGGAGCAGCGCCGTCAGAGCGAGCACCAGGAAGGTGCCGGTGCCGGGCCCGATGAGGCCGTCGTAGAAGCCGATGCCGAGGCCGGCGAGCCCGATGGCGAGCAGCACCCGCTGCCGGCTGACGGGCGAGGTGGCCGGGGCGGTGCCGAAGGCGGGCTTGAAGAGGACGAAGCCGGCGACGATCACGAGCACCACCATGATCAGCGGACGGAGGGCGTCCTTGCTGATGCCCCCGGCGAGCGCGGCGCCGCCCATCGAGCCGGCCAGCGCGGCCAGGCCGATGCGGACGGCTAGCTTCACGTCCACCGGGGCCTTGCGGACGTACGTCACGGCCGCGCCCGCGGTGCCGACGATGGCCACGGCCTTGTTGGTGCCGAGGACGGTGGCGGGGTGGGCGTTCGGCAGGCCGAGCAGCAGTGCGGGCAGGAGCAGCAGGCCGCCGCCGCCCACCACCGCGTCGATCCAGCCGGCCGCCGCGGCGGCCACGCACAGCACGATGATCATGGTCGTTGATATGTCAGGCACGGACCCGACCCTATGGACCGGTTGGGTGCAGCAGCCATCAATCCCCGGAAACTTGCGCAAAGGTTGAGCTTCACCTGGTCGCAGCCCCGTCCGGGCACACCGGTAGGGGACCTCCGGTCCGCGGCCACCATCCGGGAAGGCCTCACGGACGGGTGACCCGGGCGCTGAGGTCGGCGTTCCGTCCGGGTAACAGGAGCGATGCGGCGGGGAAACAGCGACCACGCACGCTCTTGGCATGACCTCGGAACAGCGTGTGGTGGTGATCGGCGGCGGCCTCGCGGGCCTGCGACTCGCCGCGCGGCTGACCGGCGGGGCGGCGGTGACCGTCCTCGGCGAGGAGCCGCACGTCCCGTACAACCGGGTGCTGCTCGCGGAGGTGCTCGCCGGCCGCTACGCGCCGGAGGTGACCGCCCTCCCCACACCGGGGCCGGCGCTGCGCCGCGGCGTCCGGGCGGTACGGATCGACCGCGCCGACCGGACGGTGCTGTGCGACGACGGCACGGTGGCGGAGTACGACACCCTGGTGCTGGCCACCGGCTCGAACGCGGTGCTCCCGCCCCTGCGCGGACTGTTCGAGCCCGAAGGGCGCGACCTCCCGGACGGGGTCCACGCCTTCCGCACGATGGACGACTGCCTGGCCCTCTCGGCGGCGGTACGCCCCGGGGTGCGGGTGGTGGTGATCGGCGGGGGCCTGCTGGGCGTCTCGGCAGCCCGTGCGCTCGCCTCGCGGGGCGCGCAGGTGGTCCTGGCCCAGCAGGGTGAGCGCCTGATGGAACGCCAGCTGGACGCCGACGCCTCGGCCCTGCTGCACGCGCACCTGACCGGCCTCGGCGTGGAAATCCACACGGAATGCCGGGTCCGCGGCCTGACGACACATCCTGCGGCGCCGCTGCCGGGGGCGGAGCCCGGGAAGCAGCGGGGCGGGGACACGGCCAGGGGCGTCACCGGGGTCGAGCTCGCCGACGGCTACCGCCTCGACGCCGACATCGTCGTGCTCGCCTGCGGCGTACGCCCCCGCATCGGGCTCGCCCAGGCCGCCGGGCTCGACGTACGCCGGGGCATCGTGGTCGACGACCACCTCCGCACCAGCGACCCCCGCATCCACGCCATCGGCGACTGCGCCGAGCACGCCGGCCAGGTGTACGGCCTGGCGGGCCCGGCACTGGAGCAGGCCGACGCCCTCGCCGCCACCCTCACCGGCTCCCCCACGCAGTACACCGGCACCCGCGCCCTCACCCGCCTCACCCTCGGCGGAGCCGACGGGCACTTCGACCTCGCCGCCTTCGGCGAGACCACGCCCCGCCCCGGCGACGACGTGGTCCACCTCACCGACGCCACCCGCCGGACCTACCGGAAGGTCGTCCTGCGCGACGACCGCCTCGTCGGCGGGGTCCTGCTCGGCGAGCTCTCCACCGTGGGCGCCCTCGCCCGCACCTGGGAGGGCGGGGAATCACCGCACGACCTGTTCCACCTGCTCACCGACGACGGAGGCCACTGACATGACCGTGACCGAGCCCCTGCCCCACATCGTGCTCATCGGGCACGGCATGGTCGGCCAGCGCTACCTCGAGGCACTCGCCGAGCGCGGGGCCACTGCCGGCCACCGGATCACCGTGCTGTGCGAGGAGCCCCGGCCCGCATACGACCGCGTGCACCTGACCTCGTACTTTTCCGGCAGCACCCCCGAGGACCTGTCCCTGACGCCCTCCGGCTTCATGGCGGAGCACGGCATCACCCTCCACCTCGACGACCCCGCCGAGAGCATCGACCGAGGCGCCCGCACCGTCACCTCCCGCTCGGGGCAGGTGTTCCCGTACGACGTCCTGGTCCTGGCCACCGGCAGTTATCCCTTCGTGCCGCCCGTCCCCGGCAAGGACGCCCCCGGCTGCTTCGTCTACCGCACCATCGAGGACCTCCTCGCGATCGAGGAGTACGCCAAGACGCGCACGAACGGCGCGGTCGTCGGCGGCGGCCTCCTCGGGCTGGAGGCCGCCGGCGCGCTCCAGGGGCTCGGCCTCACCACCCGCATCGTCGAGTTCGCCCCCCGCCTGATGCCCGTACAGGTCGACGAGGGCGGCGGCGCGGCCCTCCTGCGCACCATCGAGTCCATGGGCCTGACCGTGCACACCGGGGTCGGCACCCAGGAGGTGCTGACCGGCGAGGACGGCCGCGTCAGCGGCATGCGGCTCTCCGACGGCTCCACCGTCGACACCGACCTCGTCGTCTTCTCCGCCGGTGTCCGCCCCCGCGACCAGCTGGCCCGCGCGGCGGGGCTGGACGTCGGCGAGCGCGGCGGCATCGCGGTCGACGCCCACTGCCGCACCTCCGACCCGCACGTCTACGCCATCGGCGAGTGCGCGCTCGCCGTCGACGGCCGGGTCTACGGCCTGGTCGCCCCCGGCTACGAGATGGCGGAGACCGCCGCCGAGGACCTGCTGGGCCGGGAGAAGGAGTTCACCGGAGCCGACCTCTCGACCAAGCTCAAGCTGCTCGGCGTGGACGTGGCCTCCTTCGGCGACGCCCACGGAGCCGCCGCCGGCAGCCTCGACGTCGTCTGGTCCGACTCCCGCTCCGGGGTCTACAAGAAGCTGGTGGTCTCCCCCGACGGAGTCCTCCTCGGCGGGGTCCTGGTCGGCGACGCGGACTCCTACGGGCTGCTGCGCCCGCTCACCGGCAGCGTCCCGCCTGTCTCCCCCGAGCAGCTGGTGCTGCCCGCCGGTCTCGGCGCGCCCGTCGCGCTCGGCCCGTCCTCGCTCCCCGACCACGCGGTGATCTGCTCCTGCCACAACGTCACCAAGAAGGCCATCACCGCCTGCGCCACCCTCCCCGAGGTCAAGAAGTGCACCAAGGCGGGCACCGGCTGCGGCAGCTGCCTCAAGGTGATCGGACAGCTGCTGCCGGCCGCCGCCGACAAGGGACTGTGCGGCTGCTTCCCCTTCACCCGGGCCGAGCTCTACGAGATCGTCCGCACCCGGCGCCTGACCTCGTACGAGCAGATCCTGGACGGCCACGGCCGCCCGGAGGCCCGCGGCGGCGACGGCTGCGAGGTCTGCAAGCCCACCGTCGGCTCGATCATCGCCTCGCTCGCCCCGACCCTGGGTGCCAGCGGCTACGTGCTGGACGGGGAGCAGGCCGCCCTCCAGGACACCAACGACCACTTCCTCGCGAACCTGCAGCGCAACGGCTCGTACTCGGTCGTCCCGCGCATCCCCGGCGGCGAGATCACCCCCGACAAGCTGATCGTGATCGGCGAGGTGGCCCGCGACTTCGGCCTCTACACGAAGATCACCGGCGGGCAGCGGATCGACCTCTTCGGCGCGAGCGTGGACCAGCTCCCGCGGATCTGGGCGCGACTCGTCGACGCCGGATTCGAGTCCGGGCACGCGTACGGGAAGGCCCTGCGGACGGTGAAGTCCTGCGTGGGGCAGACCTGGTGCCGCTACGGGGTCCAGGACAGCGTCAAGATGGCCATCGACCTGGAGCTCCGCTACCGCGGGCTGCGCGCCCCGCACAAGCTCAAGTCGGCGGTCTCCGGCTGCGCCCGCGAGTGCGCGGAGGCGCAGAGCAAGGACTTCGGGGTCATCGCGACGGCGAGCGGCTGGAACCTCTACGTCGGCGGCAACGGCGGGGCCACCCCGCGGCACGCCGACCTCCTCGCCCAGGACCTGTCGGACGCGGAACTGGTCCGGCTGATCGACCGGTTCCTGATGTTCTACATCCGCACCGCCGACCGGCTGGAGCGGACCTCCACCTGGCTGGATCGGCTGGAGGGCGGCCTGGCGCACCTGCGGGACGTGGTGGTGCACGACTCGCTCGGTCTGTGCGCGGAGCTGGAGTCCCTGATGGCCGAGCACGTGGCGCACTACCGGGACGAGTGGGCCGAGACGCTGGAGGACCCGGAAAGGCTGCGCCGGTTCGTGTCCTTCGTCAACGCGCCCGGCGCCCCCGACCCGACCGTGAAGTTCGTACCCGAGCGCGACCAGGTCAAGCCCGACCTGGCCGTGCTGACGATCGGAGGAGTCAGATGACCGTGGAACTGCAAGTGGCGCAGGGCTGGCTGACGGTGTGCGAGCTGTCCGCGCTCGTCCCCGGGCGGGGGGTCGCGGCGCTGCTGCCCGACGGGAGCCAGGCCGCGGTGTTCGTCGACCGCGCGGGGCGCCCGTACGCCATCGCCAACCAGGACCCCTTCACCGGGGCGCACGTGCTCTCGCGCGGGCTGGTGGGGGCCGTGGGGGGCCGGCCCTTCGTGGCCTCGCCGCTGCTCAAGCAGCGCTTCGACCTGGAGTCGGGGCGCTGCCTGGACGACGAGGAGGTGGCGGTCCGGACCTACCCGGTGCGGACCGCCGCGACCTCCTGACCACGGAGCCGGGGGCTCAGCCCTGGACCATGGCCGGGTCCATCCACATGATCTCCCAGGTGTGGCCGTCGAGGTCGTCGAAGGCGCGGCCGTACATGACGCCGTGGTCCTGGGCGGGGCGGGGCTCGGTGGCGCCGGCCGCGAGGGCCCCGTCCACCAGTTCGTCGACCGCGGTGCGGCTCTCGGCGCTCAGACAGAGCAGCACCTCGGAGGTCGTGGTCGCGTCCGCGATCTCCTTGTGGGTGAAGTCCTTGTAGCGGGCCTCCGCGAGGAGCATGGCCACGATGGTGTCGCTGATGACCATCGAGGCGCAGTTCTCGTCGGTGAACTGGGCGTTGAAGGAGTAGCCCAGCTTGCTCCAGAACGCCTTGCTGGCGTCCAGGTCCTTGACCGGCAGGTTGACGAAGATCATCTGGGGCTGGGACATCTCGGTCTCTCTTCTCTCGCGTGTGCTGCTCGCTGCTGTCGAGGGTTGAGACCGCGGAGCCTCGGAGAACTCATCGCTCCCCGCGAAGTTTTTTCAAGATTTCCGCCCGGCTCCGCGAAACCCCAGGTCAGGCGGCGCCCCCCGAAGTGAACTCGCAGCGGTCGCCCGTGCGTCATGCGGAGTTGAGGTCACGTCAACTCGGCGCTTCTAGGTTCCTCCACGCGTGAGATCCCGCGTCCGACCGGACGCGGGGCCCTCCCTCCCCCCAGGAGTGACCGTGGAACGTCGTAACTTCCTGCGCGGCGCCGTCATCGGCTCGACGGCCGCCGCCTTCGGCGGCACGTTGATGCACGGGGCCGCCTACGCGGCGCCCGCCCAGCCCGGCCCCGGGCCGTACGGAGCCCTCGGCGCGGCCGACGCGAACGGCATCATGCTCCCCAGCGGCTTCACCAGCCGCGTGATCGCCCGTTCGAGCCAGACCGTCAGCGGAACCTCGTACACCTGGCACAGCGCCCCCGACGGCGGCGCCTGCTTCGCGGACGGCTCGGGCTGGATCTACGTGTCGAACTCGGAGATCAACCCCTCCGGCGGCGCGAGCGCCGTGAAGTTCAACTCCTCCGGCACCATCACCGGCGCGTACCGGATCCTCTCCAACACCCGGCAGAACTGCGCCGGCGGCAAGACCCCGTGGAACACCTGGCTGTCCTGCGAGGAGGTCAGCCTCGGCTACGTCTACGAGACCGACCCGTACGGCGTGAACGCGGCCGTCCAGCGCCCGGCCATGGGCAAGTTCAAGCACGAGGCCGCGGCCGCCGACCCGGTGCGCCAGGTGATCTACCTGACCGAGGACGAGACGAACGGCTGCTTCTACCGGTTCATCCCCACCACCTGGGGCAACCTCTCCTCCGGCACCCTCCAGGTCATGGTCGCCGGAAGCGGCACCTCCGGCTCCTTCACCTGGCAGAACATCCCGGACCCGGACGGCTCCCCGACCACCACCCGCACCCAGGTGTCCGGCGCCAAGCACTTCAACGGCGGCGAGGGCTGCCACTACGCGAGCGACACCGTCTGGTTCACCACCAAGGGCGACAACCGCGTCTGGCAGCTCAACCTCGCCAACAGCACGTACGAGCTGGCCTACGACGACTCGCTGGTGCCCGGCGGCGCGGCCCCGCTGACGGGTGTCGACAACGTCACCGGGTCCTCGTACGGCGACCTCTACATCGCCGAGGACGGCGGCAACATGGAGATCTGCCTGATCACCCCGGACGACGTGGTCGCCCCCTTCCTGCGGATCACCGGCCAGTCCTCCTCGGAGATCACCGGCCCGGCCTTCTCGCCCGCGGGCAACCGGCTCTACTTCTCCAGCCAGCGCGGTACGAGCGGCAGCTCCTCCGGCGGCATCACCTACGAGGTCACGGGCCCGTTCCGCACGTGAGCCCCGCCGGCGTTTGAGGCGCGGGGGCTCGGGGGCAGCGCCCCCGCGACGGCGCCGCACGGCACCACCGGCCGCGCCCCGACGGGTTCACCCCCGCCGGTGCGCGGCCGTCGTCACGAAGCCACGGCCCCACCCTTCAGCAGCGCAGCTCCCAGCGGGGTCACGGTGTGCAGCACCGCGTTCCCGTGCCGCAGCGTCGTCACCAGCCCCGCCTCCCGCATCACGCAGGCGTGCTGGCTCGCCGAGGCCAGCGAGACCCCGGCCCGGCGCGCCAGCTCGCTGGTGGTCGCGCCGTCCCCTATGGCCCGCAGGACGACCGAGCGGGTGTGCCCGACCAGCTTGCCCAGGGTGCGGTGGCGCTGCTCCTCCACGGGCCGGGTGCACTCGCCCCCGCCGGGCGCCGATGCCAGCTGGGCGGCGGCCGGGTAGACCAGCACCGGCGGCAGCTCCGGGTCGTGCAGGGTCACCGCGGTGCGCCGGCAGAAGAAGGACGGCTGGAGCAGCAGCCCGCGCCCGCGCAGCCGTACGTCCCGGTCCACCGGGTAGTCGCACTCCAGCACCGGGGCCCGCCAGCGCAGCATGGGCGGCAGCGAGGCCAGCAGCTCGTCCGCGCCCCCGTCCAGCAGGGCCCGGCCGCGGGCGGCCCGCTCCGCCTCGATCTGGGCCTGTATGTGCGTCCAGTACGGCTCCACGGCCGCCCGGTGGTACGCGCGCAGCTCGCCCAGCATCCTGGGCAGGTGGGCGGTGGTGCCGTCCATGAACTCCCGCAGCCGTGGCTGCAGGGGCGCGCCCGAACCCCCGCCCAGCAGTGCGAGCTCGCGCCGCATCCGCTCGGGGTGGATCCCGCGTATCGCGTCGAGGCCCACGTCCCACCCGTACTGCCCCTCGACGGGGGTCAGGAAATCTGGGAAATAACCCCTTCCCGGTATAAGCATACCGAGCGTACGTGTTTCACCATTCAACCTGCTCCGGGTTTCCGTCCGCCATTCACCGAACAACCGGGCATCGCGCCGGTCTCTTAAGCGATGAAAGCTGAGAATCGTTTCCCACAACGCATCGGGACGCCCTGCCATCCGTACGCGTGCCAGGTCCACTCCAGTGAAATGGATACGCAGCACCGAACCCCCACCTGTGCAACCGCAATCCCCCCGCCCCATGAGTATGCATGCCGTCACACGTGGTCACCACGCCCTTTCGGCCACAGTTGAAACCCCTTTCGGCAGGAGCGTGACAACCGAAATCCTGTACTCCGCCGGGCACACTCCGATGCGACCGAAACGCTCCGTGAAGGCCGTGGGGGGCTTTGCGGGGCCTGGCGGTCGGTCGCACCGGGAAGCGCCGACGTGCCCGGCAGAATGACAGCGGCGGTGGACGGGTGGGGATCCGTCCACCGCCTGCTGGCGTAAAGATTTGCTGAACAACAAAATAGTGCGCGCCCGCCCCCGGGCAGTCAGGGAACCCGGGGACAGGCGCGGTCTATGGGGCCCTTCGCAGGGCCGGGGATCAGCGGCTGTCGCTGCCCTTCGCCTCGGCGGCCGCGCGACCGGCCTCCAGGCGCGCCACCGGGATCCGGAAGGGCGAGCAGGAGACGTAGTCGAGGCCGACCTCGTGGAAGAAGTGGACCGACTCGGGGTCGCCGCCGTGCTCGCCGCAGACGCCGAGCTTGAGGTCGGGGCGGGTGGCCCGGCCGGCCTGGACCGCGCTGCGGACCAGCGCGCCGACGCCGTCCTTGTCGATGGTCTCGAACGGCGAGACCCCGAAGATGCCCTTCTCCAGGTACGCGGTGAAGAAGCTGGCCTCGACGTCGTCGCGGGAGAAGCCCCACACCGTCTGGGTCAGGTCGTTCGTGCCGAAGGAGAAGAACTGCGCGGCCTCGGCGATCTGCCCGGCCGTCAGGGCGGCGCGAGGCAGCTCGATCATGGTGCCGATGGTCAGCTTGAGGCTGGTGCCGGTGGCGGCCTCGACCTCGGCGATGACCTGGTCCGCCTCCTCGCGGACGATCTCCAGCTCCTGGACGGTGCCCACGAGCGGGACCATGATCTCGGCGCGCGGGTCGCCCTTGGCGTTCTTGCGCTCGGCCGCGGCCTCGGCGATCGCCCGGACCTGCATCTTGAACAGGCCGGGGATGACCAGGCCGAGGCGGACACCGCGCAGACCCAGCATCGGGTTCTGCTCGTGCAGCTTGTGCACGGCCTGGAGCAGGCGCAGGTCGTTCTCGTTGGCGTCCTGGCGGGACTCGGCGAGGGCGACGCGCACCGACAGCTCGGTGATGTCAGGCAGGAACTCGTGCAGCGGCGGGTCGAGCAGGCGGACGGTGACGGGCAGGCCGTCCATCGCCTCGAAGAGCTCGACGAAGTCCTTCTTCTGGAGCGGCAGGAGGGCACTCAGTGCCTCCTCGCGCTCGCCGTCGGTGTCCGCGAGGATCAGTCGCTCCACGAGTTCACGGCGCTCACCGAGGAACATGTGCTCCGTGCGGCACAGGCCGATGCCCTGGGCGCCGAAGCGGCGGGCGCGCAGCGCGTCCTCGGCGTTGTCGGCGTTGGCGCGCACCCGCAGGCGGCGGACGCGGTCCGCGTAGGCCATGATCCGGTGCACGGCGGCGACGAGCTCGTCGGCGTCGTCGGCGCCGGCGTGCATGCGGCCCTCGAAGTATTCGACGACCGGGGACGGTACGACGGGTACCTCACCGAGGTACACCTTGCCGGTGGAGCCGTCGATGGAGACGACGTCGCCCTCTTCGATGACCGTCTCGCCGACCGTCATCCGGCGGCGCTTGGTGTCGACGTCGAGCTCCTCGGCGCCGCAGACACAGGTCTTGCCCATGCCGCGGGCGACGACGGCCGCGTGCGAGGTCTTGCCGCCGCGCGAGGTCAGGATGCCCTCGGAGGCGATCATGCCGTCCAGGTCGTCCGGGTTGGTCTCGCGGCGGATCAGGATGACCTTCTCGCCGGAGCGGGACCACTTGACGGCCGTGTACGAGTCGAAGACGGCCTTGCCGACGGCCGCGCCCGGGGAGGCGGCGATGCCGCGGCCGAGCAGGGTGGTCTTCGCGTCCTCGTCGAAGCGCGGGAACATCAGCTGCGCGAGCTGGTGGCCGGTGACGCGCTGGAGGGCCTCGGCCTCGTCGATCAGGCCCTGGTCCACGAGCTGGGTGGCGATGCGGAAGGCGGCGCCGGCGGTGCGCTTGCCGACACGGGTCTGGAGCATCCACAGCTGGCCGCGCTCGATCGTGAACTCGATGTCGCAGAGATCCTTGTAGTGGGTCTCCAGCGTCGTCATGATCGTGATGAGCTGGTCGTACGAGGCCTTGTCGATGGTCTCCAGGTCCGCGAGCGGCACGGTGTTGCGGATGCCCGCGACCACGTCCTCGCCCTGGGCGTTCTGGAGGTAGTCGCCGTAGACGCCCGCGTGACCGCTGGCGGGGTCGCGGGTGAAGGCGACGCCGGTGCCGGAGTCGGGGCCGAGGTTGCCGAAGACCATGGAGCAGATGTTGACGGCGGTGCCCAGGTCGCCGGGGATGCGCTCCTGGCGGCGGTAGAGCTTGGCGCGGTCGGTGTTCCACGAGTTGAAGACGGCCTCGACGGCGAGGTCCAGCTGCTCGCGGGCGTCCTGCGGGAACTCGCGGCCGGCTTCCTTCGCCACGATCTTCTTGAAGACCTTGACCAGCTTCTTCAGGTCGGCGGCGTCGAGGTCGGTGTCGACGGTGACCTTCTTGGCGGCCTTGGCCTCGTCGAGGGCTTCCTCGAAGAGCTCGCCCTCGATGCCGAGGACGGTCTTGCCGAACATCTGGACGAGGCGGCGGTACGAGTCCCACGCGAAGCGCTCGTTGCCGGCCTGGGCGGCGAGGCCGGCCACGGACTCGTCGGAGAGGCCGATGTTGAGGACGGTGTCCATCATGCCGGGCATCGAGAACTTGGCGCCGGAGCGTACGGAGACCAGCAGCGGGTCGTCCGACTGTCCGAGCTTCTTGCCCATCTTCGCCTCGAGGGCCGCAAGGTGGGCGCTGACCTCTTCGCGGAGCGCGGCCGGGGCCGTGCCGCTCTCGAGGTAGACCTTGCAGGCCTCGGTGGTGATGGTGAAGCCGGGAGGGACCGGCAGACCCAGGTTGGTCATCTCGGCGAGGTTGGCTCCCTTGCCGCCGAGAAGGTCCTTGAGGTCGCGGTTGCCCTCGGTGAAGTCGTAGACGAACTTCTGATCTTTGTTTTCCGACACGGGTCTCGACTCCTCGAGGCTCGGTGGCTGCCCTGACGGCCAGGAACATACCCAGATCGAAGGCTTCTGGGTACGTCCACTTGGTCGTCATACGGCTGTAACCACCCGTGCGCCAGCAGATCGAAAGTAACTCATGGGTAATCAGAAAGTACGAAGAGCCTTCAGGTCCCGAAGGGGGAGGGGGCTCCTGAGGCTCAAACACGCTCGGATGAGCGATCATCGATCCATTTGTGTTCAAGTATTGAACGCACAAAGGGTGGCACCCAGTGCCACCCTTTGAAAGTCTTACCCGTGACTTATGTGCTCATCTGAGCGAAACCCCTCCCATGCGTGGCGTATATCACGCACCACGGAGGGCGATTTGTCAGCCTCCGGAGGTGTCCAGTTCGGCGTCCTCGCTCACGCCCGCGCAGTCGTACGGGTCCTTCAGCCAGCCGTCCGGCAGGACAACTCGGTTGTTTCCGGACGTCCGGCCGCGCGGACCGTCCGCGCTCTCGGGCCACGCCTGGTCCAGGTCCAGCTCGCTCAGATGAGCGTCCAGCTCGGCCAGGGAAGAGGTGACCGCGAGCTTCTTGCGCATCTCCGACCCGACCGCGAAGCCCTTGAGGTACCAAGCCACGTGCTTACGGAAGTCGATCACCCCGCGCGCCTCGTCGCCGATCCACTCCCCCAGCAGCTGGGCGTGGCGGTGCATGGTCCCCGCGACCTCCCGCAGCGTCGGCTTGTGGAAGTCCTCCGGACGCCCCTCGAAGGCCGCCACCAGGTCGTTGAACAGCCAGGGCCGCCCCAGGCAGCCACGGCCCACGACCACGCCGTCGCAGCCGGTCTCGCGGACCATGCGCAGCGCGTCCTCGGCGCACCAGATGTCGCCGTTGCCGAGCACCGGGATCTCCGGCACGTGCTCCTTGAGCCGCGCGATGGCGTCCCAGTCGGCGGTGCCCCCGTAGTGCTGGGCGGTGGTGCGCCCGTGCAGGGCTATCGCGGTGACCCCCTCCTCGACGGCGATCCGGCCGGCGTCGAGGTAGGTGAGGTGGTCGTCGTTGATGCCCTTGCGCATCTTCATGGTCACCGGCAGGTCGCCGGCGCCCGCGACGGCCTCGCGCAGGATCGCCCGCAGCAGGTTGCGCTTGTACGGGAGGGCCGAGCCGCCGCCCTTGCGGGTCACCTTGGGGACCGGGCAGCCGAAGTTCAGGTCGATGTGGTCGGCGCGGTCCTCTTCGACGATCATGCGGACCGCCTTGCCGACCGTCGTCGGGTCGACCCCGTACAGCTGAATCGAGCGGGGCTTCTCGGTCTCGTCGAAGTGGATCAGCTGCATGGTCTTCTCGTTGCGCTCGACCAGGGCGCGGGTCGTGATCATCTCGCTCACGAACAGCCCCTTGCCGCCCGAGAACTCCCGGCAGAGGGTACGGAACGGGGCATTGGTGATGCCGGCCATCGGCGCGAGCACCACCGGGGGCTGCACGGTGTGCGGGCCGATCGCGAGAGGCGGAGGGAGCGTGGTCATCCGCCCATTGTCCCGCATGCCGAGGGGGTGGGGCAGACGTAGCATCGGCGGCATGATCGAGCCGAGTCACCGGCAGCGCACGCTCGTCCTGTCGATCTGCTGCATGAGCCTGCTGATCGTCAGCCTCGACAACACCATCCTCAACGTCGCGCTGCCCTCGATGCGCCGTGAGCTCGACGCCGACGTCGCCGGGCTGCAATGGAGCATCGACGCGTACACCCTGGTCGTGGCCTCGCTGCTGATGCTCGCAGGCTCCACGGCCGACCGGATCGGCCGCCGCAAGGTGTTCGTCGCCGGCCTGGTGGCCTTCACCGCCGGCTCCCTGCTGTGCTCGCTGGCTCCCAGCCTCGGCTGGCTCATCGTCTTCCGGATGGTCCAGGCGGTCGGCGGCGCGATGCTCAACCCGGTGGCGATGTCGATCATCACCAACACCTTCACCGACCCCGCCGAGCGGGCCCGGGCCATCGGCATCTGGGGTGCGGTCGCGGGCCTCTCGATGGCCGCGGGCCCCCTGATCGGCGGACTGCTGGTCGACTCCGTGGGCTGGCGCTCCATCTTCTGGGTCAACCTGCCGATCGGCCTGGTCGCACTCGCGCTGACCCTGCGCCACATCCCCGAGTCCCGCGCCGCGCGGCCGCGCCGCCCGGACCCGGTGGGCCAGCTGCTGGTCATCGCGCTGCTCGGCAGTCTGACGTACGGGATCATCGAGGGACCGGCCGCCGGCTGGCGCTCGCCGCTGATCATGGGGTGCGCCTTGGTGGCCGTCTGCTCGTTCGTGGGGCTGCTGGTCTACGAGCCCAGGCGCGAGGAGCCGCTGATCGATCTGCGGTTCTTCCGGAGCGCGCCGTTCAGCGGCTCGACCGTGATCGCGATCAGCGCGTTCGCCGGACTGGCCGGGTTCCTTTTCCTGAACACGCTCTACCTCCAGGACGTACGGGGGCTCAGCGCCCTGCACGCCGGGCTCTACATGCTGCCGATGGCGGCGCTGACCTTCCTCTTCGCGCCGGTGGCGGGGCGGCTGGTGGGCAGCCGGGGACCCCGGATCTGCCTGCTGATCGCGGGCGTCGCCATGTCGGCGAGCGGGCTGCTGTTCGCCCTGTTCCAGGCCGAGACGTCCACCCCGCTCCTGTTCACCGGGTACGTCCTCTTCGGGCTCGGCTTCGGCATGGTCAACGCGCCGATCACCAATACGGCCGTCTCCGGGATGCCGCGCTCCCAGGCGGGGGTCGCGGCCGCCATCGCCTCCACCAGCCGGCAGACCGGCGGCACCCTGGGCGTCGCGGTCATCGGCTCGGTGCTGGCGGCCGGGCTGGCGGGCGACTCGGACTTCTCCACGGCGGCCCAGCCGGCCTGGTGGATCATCTCGGTCTGCGGGCTGCTGGTCCTGGTGGTGGGCGCGGCGACGAGCGGCGCCTGGGCGCGCGCGACGGCGGACCGTACGGCCCGCACCCTGGAGGAGCAGGTCGGTCCGGCCGCGACGGCGGGCGTCCCGCGGGGGTGACGTTCGGCCGGTGGGCTGTGCCGTACGGCCACTGCGGCTACTCGTCGCAGGTGAAGTCCTCGGCCGAGGTGTTGACCCGGTCGAGGAGGCCGCGCAGGAGATCGCGCTCCTGAGCCGACAGCGCGGCGAAGATGCCGTCCTCGAGCTCATCGAGGGCGGCGTTCGTCTTGTGGAGGGCCGCTTCCCCGGCTTCGGTGATGGCCACGTTGTGCCGGCGGCGGTCGGCCTGGTCCCGGCGGCGCTCGGCCAGGCCGTCGCCCTCCAGGTCGTTCAGGATCCCGACGAGCACGCTCGGGTCCACCTCCAGCCGCTCGGCGAGGCCCCGCTGGCTGATCGGGCCGTCCGCCAGGTGCATCAGCGTCATCGCGTGCCGCGGGGTGAGCCCGGCTGCGCTGAGCGCCCTCTTCATCCGGGTCTGGGTGACCGAGCCGTGCCAGGCCAGCAGCAGGCCCAGCCGCTGCGGGGGGTGCGATCCGTCCTGATCTGCCGTCATGGTCCACATCGTAGCAACCGGGAAATGATTGCTTTCGGCATATCGTTGATGCTATTCAATGGTTCTACGTCATCGACTGTTGGAGACTCTCATGTTCCTCGCGTACGCCGTCGTCAGCGGCCTGCTCGCCCTCGTCCTCACCGCCTCCGCCACCCTCACGCTGCAGCGCAACGACCAGGTCGTCGCCGGCATGCAGAAGGCGCAGGTCCCGGACTCCTGGCTGCCGCGCCTGGCCACCCTCAAGGCCGCGGGAGCGTTCGGCCTGGTCGCGGGCCTGTGGGTCACGCCGCTCGGCGTGGCCGCCGCCCTCGGCGTGACCCTCTACTTCATCGGCGCGGTCGCAGCCCACCTCCACGCCAAGAACTACGAGCTCGCGCCGGCGGCGGTCCTCGCCCTGGTCGCGGCCGCTGCCCTGGCTCTGCGCATCCTGTCCTGACACTGACGAGTGACAGATATTGAAATCTGTCACTCGTCATGCCATTCTCGTTTCATGACGACGAACGAGAGCACCACGGCGACCACTGCGACCACCACTGCGACTGCGACCACCAAGGCCACCGGGACCATCACCGGCAGCCGCACCCTGGGCAGCACCGGCCCCGCCGTCTTCCCGCTGGGGCTGGGCTGCATGGGGATGTCCGCCCTCTACGGGACGGCCGACCGCGCCGAGTCCCTCGCGACCATCCACGCCTATCTGGAAGCGGCCCCCGAGGGGACGAGCACGCTGCTCGACACGGGCGACTTCTACGGCATGGGCCACAACGAACTGCTGATCAACGAAGCCCTGCGCACCGCGCCCGCCGCGGCCCGCGAGCGGGCTCTGACCAGCGTCAAGTTCGGCGCCCTGCGCACGGTCGAGGGCGGTTTCACCGGCTACGACGGGCGGCCCGAGGCCGTCAGGAACTTCCTGGCCTACTCGCTGCAGCGGCTCGGCCGGGACCACATCGACATCTACCGGATCGCCCGCGTGGACCCGGCCGTGCCGATCGAGGAGACCGTCGGCGCCATCGCCGAGGCGGTCGAGGCCGGGCACGTGCGGCACATCGGCCTCTCCGAGGTCGGCGCCGACACCCTGCGCCGGGCCGCCGCCGTGGCCCCGATCGCCGACCTCCAGATCGAGTATTCGCTGATCTCCCGCGGCATCGAGGACGAGATCCTGCCGACCGCGCGCGAGCTCGGCATAGGCATCACGGCGTACGGGGTGCTCTCCCGCGGGCTGATCAGCGGCCACTTCACCCGGGACCGCGCGCTGGGCCCGGGCGACTTCCGCGGCATGAGCCCCCGCTTCCAGGGCGACAACCTCCACCGGAACCTCGATCTGGTCGAGGCCCTGCGCAAGGTCGCCGAGGGCAAGGGCGTGAGCGTCGCCCAGACCGCCATCGCCTGGGTGCTCTCCCGCGGCGAGGACATCGTGCCGCTGGTCGGCGCCCGGAGCCGGGACCGGCTGGCCGAGGCACTGGGTGCCATGGAGATATCCCTCAGCGCCGCCGACCTGGCCGCCATCGAGGCCGCCGTGCCGGCGGGAGCCGCGGCCGGCGAGCGGTACCCGCAGGCGCAGATGGCCCACCTCGACAGCGAGCGCTGAGCCGGGCGGTACGGTCATACCCATGTCCCCCGCCGCGGCCGAGCCCCTGACACCCGAGCGCATCCTCGAAACGACCGAGGAGGTGCTGCGCCGCTTCGGCCCGACCAAGGCGACGGTGGTGGACGTGGCCCGCGCTCTGGGGGTCAGCCACGGCAGCGTCTACCGGCACTTCCCGTCGAAGGCAGCGCTGCGCGAGGCCGTCACGGACCGCTGGCTCGCCAGGAGCGTCGCCAAGCTGGAGGAGATCACCTCGGCTCCCGCCGAGAGCGCGCCCTCCAAGCTGGAGGCGTGGCTGGAGGCGCTCTTCGAGGCCAAGCGCCACAAGGCGGGTGACGATCCCGAGCTGTTCGCGACGTACACGGTGCTGCTGACCGAGAACAGCGGCGTGGTCGACACGCATCTGAACGAGCTGATCAACCAGCTGGCCCGGATCATCGCCGAGGGCGTCGCGGCGGGCACGCTCGCCGCCGACGACGTGCCGGCGGCCGCCCGTGCTGTCTTCTACGCCACCGGCCGCTTCCACGACCCGCAGTACGCGGCCGACTGGCTCTCGCCCACGATCCTCGCCGAGTTCGAGGCGGTCAGCGCTCTGGTCATCCGGGGCCTGCGCGCCTGACGCGGGGCGGTCCCGGCCTGTCCGGAACCTTTCGGTCCGGACAGCTTGATGATCATTTTGGGCGCGTTCGCCTTGTACATGCCACCGCAATGTCCTTACGGTCCCCCTACCGCACTCATCAGGCACGTTCCAGGGGGAACCTTGTCCGCCCAAGAAGCACGACCCGCACCTCCCGCCCGCTCCGGGGCCGCGGCCGCCGTCGGCTGGATCCTGACCATCGGCCTCAATGTCGTGGCGCCGATCATCACGTACAACACGCTCGTCGACGACCACGGCTGGAGCGAGTTCTCGGCCCTGCTCCTCAGCAGCGCCTGGCCGGTGCTCGACAGCGCCATCAGCCTGGCCTGGCGGCGCAAGCTGGACGAGTTCGCCATCGTCACCCTGGTGTTCCTGGGTGTCACGGCCGTCGTCTCGCTCGTCGGCGACCACTCAGCCCGGGCACTGCTGATCAAGGACTCCGCCGTGACGGGGCTGTTCGGCCTGCTCTGCCTTGGCACGCTGGCCGCGGCGCGCCCGCTGATGTTCTACTTCGGCCGCAAGTTCGCCACCGACGGCACCCCGGAGAGCACCGCCTGGTGGAACGGCCTGTGGCAGTACGAGGGCTTCCGGACCACCATGCGCACCATGACCCTGGTCTGGGGCGTGGCCTACGTTGCCGAGGCCGCGGTCCGGATCGCCCTCGCGTACGCACTGGACACGAAGACGATGGTGACCCTCAGCCCGATCATGATCTACGGGGTGCTGGGCGCCCTGGCCCTGTGGACCGCGCTCTACGGAAAGCGGTCCCGGGCGGCCGGCGAGCGCCGCGCGGCCGAAGCCGCCCAGGCGGCCCAGGCGGCCCAGGCGGCCCAGGCGGCCACGGCCTGACCACGACGGGACGCAAAAGACCGGTGGCCCGGTGCGCACACTGCGCACCGGGCCACCGGTCGTTCAGGCCGAGCCGGACCAACAGGCCCTAGCAGCCGAGCAGACGGCTGCCCAGGTAGGTCTGGATCTGGTCCAGGGAGACGCGCTCCTGCTTCATGGTGTCGCGCTCGCGCACGGTCACCGCGTTGTCGTCCAGGGTGTCGAAGTCGACGGTGACGCAGAACGGCGTACCGATCTCGTCCTGGCGGCGGTAACGGCGGCCGATGGCGCCCGCGTCGTCGAACTCGATGTTCCAGTTCTTGCGCAGGTCGGCGGCGAGGCCCTTGGCCTTCGGCGACAGCTGCGGGTTGCGGGACAGCGGCAGGACGGCGACCTTGATGGGGGCCAGGCGCGGGTCGAGGCGCATCACGGTGCGCTTCTCCATGACGCCCTTGGCGTTCGGGGCCTCGTCCTCGATGTACGCGTCGAGCATGAAGGCGAGCATGGCGCGGTTGACACCGGCCGCCGGCTCGATGACGTACGGGGTGTAGCGCTCACCGGCCTCCTGGTCGAAGTAGGTGAGGTCCTGACCGGAGGCGGCGGAGTGGGCCTTGAGGTCGAAGTCGGTGCGGTTGGCCACGCCTTCGAGCTCGGAGAACTCATTGCCACCGAAGTTGAAGCGGTACTCGATGTCGGCGGTGCGCTTCGAGTAGTGGGACAGTTTCTCCTTCGGGTGCTCGTACCAGCGGATGTTCTCCTCGCGGATGCCGAGGTCGCGGTACCAGTTCCACCGCTCGGCCATCCAGTACTCCTGCCACTGCTCGTCCTCGCCCGGCTTGACGAAGAACTCCATCTCCATCTGCTCGAACTCGCGCGTGCGGAAGATGAAGTTGCCCGGAGTGATCTCGTTCCGGAAGGACTTGCCCATCTGCGCGATGCCGAACGGGGGCTTCTTGCGCGAGGTGGTCTGCACCATGGCGAAGTTGGTGAAGATGCCCTGGGCGGTCTCGGGGCGCAGGTACGCCTTGGAGGCGGTGTCCTGGCTCGGGCCGAGGTGGGTCTCCAGCATGCCGGAGAACTGCTTGGGCTCGGTGAACTGGCCCTTCACACCGCAGTGCGGACAGTTGATGTCGGCGAGGCCGTTCTCGGGCAGACGGCCGTGCTTGGCCTCGTAAGCCTCTTCAAGGTGGTCCGCGCGGTGCCGCTTGTGGCAGGCGGTGCACTCCGTCAGCGGGTCCGAGAAGGTGGCGACGTGACCGGAGGCCACCCAGACCTCGGGAGCCAGGATCACGGACGAGTCGAGACCGACGATGTCCTCACGCCCGGTGACCATCGCCTTCCACCACTGGCGCTTGATGTTCTCCTTGAGCTCGACACCCAGCGGGCCGTAGTCCCAGGCAGCCCTGGAACCGCCGTAGATGTCACTGCACGGGAAAACGAAGCCACGGCGCTTGCTCAGGCTGACGATGGTGTCGATCTTGTCGGCGGCCACGGTGCTCTCTTCATTACGAGGACGAACGGCGAAGCCTTTAGGTTACCGGCGCCCGCACCCCCCCTTTCAAATCGGTTCCCCTTCCACGGCTGCGGCCACGGCCCCCTCGCCTGGGCTTTTGACAATCGTTTCCATTTTTGATGAAAATGGATGTCATGAACGTACGACGCCTCATACCCACCGCCGCCCTCGCCGGAGCCGTCGCCCTCGGCGCCACGGCCCTCACCGCCTGCTCCGGGACCAGCGCCACGGGCAGTACGGACGGCAAGCTCGACGTGATGGCGTCGTTCTACCCCATGCAGTTCCTCGCCGAGCAGATCGGCAAGGACCACGTGAAGGTCGACACCCTGACCAAGCCGGGTGTCGAACCGCACGACCTGGAGATCACGCCGAAGCAGACCGCGAAGCTCGGCGAAGCCGACGTGGTCCTCTATCTCAAGACCCTCCAGCCCGCCGTCGACAAGGCCGTCGCCCAGTCCGGCGTGAAGAACGTCGTGGACGCCGCGACCCTCACCAAGCTCGAAGTCCACGGCGCCGAGCCGGGTCACGGCGAGGAGGGCCACGCGCACCAGGACGGCGACGAGCACGCCGAGGAGGCGCACGGCCACAGCCACGGCGAGGCCGGCGAGGACCCGCACGTCTGGCTCGACCCCACCAAGTACGCGGAGATCGCCAAGGGCGTCGGCGCGGCGCTGGAGAAGGCCGACCCCGGCCACGCGGCGGACTACAAGAAGAACACCGACGAGCTGGTCGCCAAGCTGAACGGACTCGACGGCGAGTTCAAGGACGGCCTGAAGAACGCGGCCTCCAGGACCTTCATCACCACCCACTCCGCCTTCGGCTACCTCGCCGAGCGCTACGGCCTGGACCAGGAGAGCATCTCCGGCGTCGACCCCGAGTCCGAGCCGAGCCCGGCCCGGATGAAGGAGCTCCAGGAGGTCGCGAAGAAGGAGAACGTCTCCACCGTATTCTTCGAGACCCTGGCCAGCGACAAGACGGCCAAGGTCCTCGCGGCGGACACCGGCATGAAGACCGACGTCCTCGACCCGCTCGAGGGAATCACCGGCAAGTCCCAGGGCGCTGACTACTTCGAGGTCATGCGGTCCAACCTGGAGAACCTCCAGAAGGCACTCGGTAGCAAGTAATGGCAGTAGCAGCAACGGAGGCGCGAGCCATGCAGTCAACGCCCCGCCCGGCGGACGGCCAGTCCGTCATATCCCTGCGCGGGGCCACGGCCTCGCTCGGCTCGCGCCCCGTGCTGCGCGGGATCGACCTCACCGTCCGCCGCGGTGAGGTCGTCGCCCTGCTCGGCGCCAACGGCTCCGGCAAGTCCACGGCCGTCCGTGCCGTGGTCGGCCAGGTCCCGCTGACCGGCGGCGAGCTGTCCCTCTTCGGAACGGACTTCAAGCGCTTCCGGGACTGGTCCCGCATCGGGTACGTCCCGCAGCGCACCACCGCCGCCAGCGGTGTGCCCGCCACCGTCCGCGAGGTCGTCTCCTCCGGCCGGCTGGCCCGCTCCCGCTTCGGCCTCCTGCGCAAGGCCGACAGGGCCGCCGTCGAACGCGCCCTGGCCCTCGTCGACATGGACACGTACGCCGACGCCTCGGTCAACGCCCTCTCGGGCGGCCAGCACCAGCGTGTCCTCATAGCCCGGGCCCTCGCCGTCGAGCCCGAGCTGCTGATCATGGACGAGCCGATGGCAGGCGTGGACCTCACCAACCAGGAGGTCCTCGCGAACGCCCTGCGCGAGCAGGTCGCCGCCGGCTCCACGGTCCTCCTCGTCCTGCACGAACTGGGCCCGCTGGAGCCCCTGATCGACCGGGCCGTCGTCCTGCGCGACGGCTGCGTCGTGCACGACGGACCGCCTCCGGAGGCCGTGGGCCAGCACGCCCTGCCCGGCCACGACCACGTACACCCCCACGCGGCGCACGACGCCGAGCCCCTGCGGACGGGACTGCTGAGCTGATGGACCTCCTGGCCTCCCCCTTCATGGTGCGCGCGCTGATCGCCGCCGCACTGGTGGGCATCACCGCGCCCGCGATCGGCACGTACCTCGTCCAGCGCCGCCAGGCGGTCATGGGTGACGGCCTCGGCCATGTCGCCATGACCGGTGTCGCGCTCGGCTTCGTGATGAACACCAGCCCCGTGTGGATGGCCACGCTGGTGGCCGTCGTCGGCGCCGTCGCCATGGAGCTGATCCGCTCCCGCGGCAAGACCAGCGGCGATGTCGCGCTCGCCATGCTGTTCTACGGCGGCCTGGCCGGCGGCGTGATGATCATGCACGTGGGCGGCGGTTCCCCGACCAAGCTCCTCAGTGCCATGTTCGGCTCGATCACCGCCGTCGCCCCCGAGGACGTCACCGCGATGGCGATCCTCTCCGCCTTCGTCCTCGCCGTCACCATCGGCCTGCGCCGGCAGCTCTTCGCCGTCTGCCAGGACGAGGAGTTCGCCCGGGTCACCGGCCTGCCGGTACGCGCACTGAACCTGCTGATCGCCATCACCGCCGCCGTCACCGTCACCGTCGCGATGCGTATCGTCGGCCTGCTGCTGGTCAGCGCCATGATGGTGATCCCCGTCGCGACCGCCCAGCGGCTCACCCGCGGCTTCGCCGCCACCCTGGGCCTGGCCGTCGCGATCAGCCTCACCGTCGCCTTGACCGGCACGGCCACCACGTACTACGTCGACGCACCCTCGGGCGCCATGATCGTGCTGCTCTCCATCGCCGTCTTCGTCGGGATGACCGCCCTGTCGGCGCCGCTGGCCAGGCGCCGGGCCAAAGCGGCCCGCGCCGCCGCCGAAGAGGTCTGCACGAGCGACGACGTGAAGGTATAGGACCGCCTTTGGGATCAGGCCCCGGGAGGGCGTCCCCCGGCCATGATCCGCGGGACGCCTCCTAGGAGGGTCGGCCGCCTGGCACAATGGGCCGGAGGCCTATACGAGGAGGAACCGGTGGCGACTGCGCCTGGCGAGATGAATACCGCGCCAGTACGAGGACGATCCACCCGGCAGCGGGCCGCAGTGGCCGCTGCCCTGGACGAGGTGGACGAGTTCCGCAGCGCCCAGGAACTCCACGACATGCTCAAGCACCGCGGCGATTCCGTGGGCCTGACCACCGTGTACCGCACCCTCCAGTCGCTCGCGGACGCCGGCGAGGTCGACGTCCTGCGCACCAGCGACGGCGAGTCCGTCTACCGCCGCTGCTCCACCGGGGAGCACCACCACCACCTTGTCTGCCGCAAGTGCGGCAAGGCGGTCGAGGTGGAGGGCCCGGCGGTGGAGAAGTGGGCGGAGTCCATCGCGGCCGAGCACGGCTACGTGAACGTGGCCCACACGGTGGAGATCTTCGGCACCTGCGCGGACTGCGCGGCGGCCGCGGCCTAGGCCCTGTCCGGGCGATCTTCGCGGGCCCGCGCTGCCTGGCACGGCACCTCGCCCGCTAGAGCCGCTTCAGGTTCCGGTCCAGGATCGCCCGGACCCGTTCGACGTCGGCCGGGTCCTGGGCGCCCCGCTTCGGGAGCCAGCCCAGGCCTCCACTGCCGTAGACGAGGACGAACAGGTTCCGGGTCTCGGCCCAGCCGGTGTACCGGGCCCATGCGTACGCGGCCGCCGTCCCGTCGCGCCGGCGGCTCCGCAACTCCCGCTCGGTGACCACGCACCGGTACTCGGGGTGCTTCGAGGCCCAGCGGTACATCCGGCGCGCCCGCCGCCACAGGTCCAGGCCGAGGCAGACGGCGCCCAGGACCGCCCCCACCCCGGCGGCGAAGGCCAGGCCCGCCGGGTCGGTCCCCCGGCCGTGCTGGACCACGATCAGCGTGAGCGGCACCAGGGGGACCATCACCAGCCACAGCATCAGCTGCTTGCGCCCCCCGGGCGCCCTGAAGGCGCGCCAGCGCAGCACTTCCCGTACGTCGCGGCGGGCCGCGGCGCAGTGCAGCTCCACCGCCTGGTCGGCCATGTCCATGACGGCGAGCCTAGGGGGTGTCTTGCCGGTCAGGCCGGATCAGGGAGCGGCGTCTGACGCGTGCGCTCGCAAGGCGGAGGAAGGAGTCGACGCGGAGCGTCGGCGAGTGACGACAACGCGGCGAGCGTGCGTGGCAGACGCCGCGAGCCCGGCCTGACCGGCAAGACACCCCCTAGCGGCAGGCTCAGCCGGCCGAGCCGGGGCCCTCCGGCTGGTTCGGGACGGCTCCGCCGAAGCGGCGGTCGCGCTGGGCGTACTCCAGGCACGCCGCCCAGAGGTTGCGGCGGTCGAAATCCGGCCACAGCACGTCCTGGAAGACCATCTCCGCGTACGCGCTCTGCCAGAGCAGGTAGTTGGAGGTGCGCTGCTCACCGCTGGGACGCAGGAAGAGGTCCACGTCCGGCATGTCCGGGTAGTACATGTACTTCGCGAAGGTCTTCTCGTTCACCTTCGACGGGTCGAGCTTGCCGGCCGCCACATCGCGGGCGATGGCCTGCGCCGCGTCCGCGATCTCCGCGCGGCCGCCGTAGTTGACGCAGAAGTACAGGGTCATCGCGTCGTTGTCGACGGTCTGTTCCTGCGCGACCTGGAGCTCCTGGACGACCGACTTCCACATCTTCGGCATGCGGCCGACCCAGCGGATGCGGATGCCCAGCTCGTTCATCTCGTCGCGGCGGCGCCGGATGACGTCGCGGTTGAAGTTCATCAGGAAGCGCACCTCGTCGGGCGAGCGCTTCCAGTTCTCCGTCGAGAAGGCGTACAGGGAGAGGTTCTTGACGCCCATCTCCAGGCAGCCCTTGAGCACGTCGAGCACGACGCCCTCGCCCACCTTGTGGCCCTCGGTGCGCGGCAGGCCGCGCTCCTTGGCCCAGCGGCCGTTGCCGTCCATGACGACCGCGACGTGGTTCGGGACCAGCTCGCCGGGGATCTTCGGCGGGCGCTCACCGGACGGGTGCGGCTCGGGAACCTTGTACTCGCGGCGAGAGCGTCCCAGAATTCCGCGTCGTGCCATGTGCCCAGCTCCTATTTCTCGACGTATCGCAGGGAGCGTAGCCCGCGCTCCAGATGCCAGTGCAAATAGGCGGAGACCAGCCCGCTGCCCTCCCGCACGTGACGTGCCTCGCACGCGTCGGCGTACCCCCAGTCGCCCGTCAGCAGGGCGCTGAGCAGGGCGATGGCCTCCGACGAGGGTACGACGCTGCCGGGCACCCGGCAGTCACCGCATATCACCCCGCCCGCGGCGACGGAGAAGTGCCGGTTGGGGCCGTGGATCCCGCATTTCGCGCAGTCCTCGAAGCTGGGCGCGTAGCCGTTGACGGCGAGGGAGCGCAGCAGGAAGGCGTCGAGGATGAGGTGGGGTTCGTGTTCGCCGCGCGAGAGCGTGCGCAGGGCGCCGACGAGCAGCAGGTACTGCTGGACCGCGGGCTCGCCCTCGTTCTCGGTGAACCGCTCGGCGGTCTCCAGCATGGCGGTGCCGGCGGTGTAGCGGGCGTAGTCGGTGACGATGCCGTTGCCGTACGGGGCGATGATCTCGGTCTGCGTGCAGAGCGGGAGGCTGCGGCCGATCAGCTCGCTGCCGCGGGCGAAGAACTGCACGTCGGCGTGGGAGAAAGGTTCCAGCCGGGCGCCGAACTTGGACTTCGTACGCCGGACCCCGCGGGCGACGGCCCGGACCCGGCCGTGGCCCCGGGTCAGCAGCGTGATGATGCGGTCCGCCTCACCCAGCTTCTGGGTGCGCAGCACGATGCCGTCGTCGCGGAACAGACTCATGCGCCCATTGTCCCGCACGGGGGCGGGGCAATGGGCGGTGCGGTCAGATGGCGGTGCAGATGCCGGTCTTCGTGCCGAGGCCGCTCAGGACGTCGTCGAAGTTGTGCTCGAACGCGTCGTAGACGGCCTTGTTGTCGATCTTCAGGACGGTCTCGTCGTAGCCGCGCAGCGAGGGGTACGTGTAGTTCTGGCTACCGGTGAAGACGAGGTTGCGGTCCGCGCGACCCTCGTACGAGCCCTCGATGAGCAGGTACTTGGAGTGCAGGCCGAGGCCCTTGGTCGCGTCCGCCGGCGACACCTTGTTGCAGGAGGCGAGCCCACTGAGGCCACCGGTGCGCAGCTTGTCGAGGACGGTGGTGCCGGTGTTGCCGGGCTCGTCGTTGAGGAAGACGTAGACCTGGCAGCCGGCCTTGCGCAGCTCGACGAGCCGGTCGGCGATCTGGGTGCGGGTGAAGGCGAACATGCCGACGCGGATCTTGGTGGTGCCGGCGGTGCAGGTGACGGGCTTCAGGAAGTCCAGGACCGGGTCGGTGGCCGGGTCGCTGCCGGGCGTGGTGCCCGGGCTCTCCTGGCGCGGGGAGAAGTAGGCGGTGTACTCACCGGCCACGCGGGGATTCTCGCCGTAGTTGATCGGCTTGCCGAGTGCGTCGTACAGGGTGCCGAGCGCGTCGGAGGATCCCGCCAGCAGGTCCTTGAAGTACTTCGCGTACTCCGCGTAGAGCGGCTGGCTCGGCAGGGTGACCGCGTTGTTGTAGTACTGCTCGCGCTGCGTCGCGGTGAGGTTCGCGGAGGTCTGCAGGACCAGGTTCGAGACGGTGCCGACCTTCTCGAACAGGAAGAACTTGTTGTGGTTGATGGTCTCCTTGCCGATGACCTCCTTGGGGCGCGCTCCGATGCAGCCGCGCTTGCGGGGGCAGACGTAGACGAAGGAGTCCTTCGAGCGGTCCACACCGAGCTCGGCGGCCAGCTTCTTGAACTCGCTGGTGGAGGAGGACGGGGTCAGGTTGACCGGGTCCAGCCAGTCCTTGGTCGGGTCCGGCAGGGCGTAGCTGTCGAGGATCAGCCGGACCTTGACACCCCGCTTGTGCGCGGCGACGAAGGCGTCGCCCGCCTCGTTGTCGTTGAACTGCCAGACGGAGCCGGTGATCGACGTGCCGGGCTCGGCGTGGTCGATCAGGTCGATGAGGTGGTTCTTGATCTCGTCCGGCGCGGTCAGGGGCTGGTTGAAGGTGGCGGTGGCCACCGTGGGAGCCGTGAAGCCCGGGTTCCGCACGACGTAGTCGGCCGACTGGGCACCGCTCGCGGTGAGGAGCGAGGCCGCCGCCGCGAGGGCGGTGGCCGCGGCTATGCGGCCGAGGGCGCGCATGCGCATGGGACAAGTCCGTTCGTCCGTGGAGACAGGGCAGGCTTGTGGGGGGAAAGCGTGGGGAGATGTGGATCTTACTCAGCCCACGGCGCCCGCACGCGCCCAGCCTCTCCGTACGGTGAACGGCAGCGACCCCGGCCGGGCTGGAGCCCGGCCGGGGACACCCCTTGGGAGGTTCAGGCAGTCGGCGTCGAGGCGGTTTCGCCCTCGCCCGACTGGGCCGGGATGACTGCCGGGGAGCCCTTGGGCTCGGGCGCGGACTGCGTCTCGGTCTCGGTCTCGGGCGTGGCCACGGCCTTGGCGTCGACGGTACCGACGGCCTTGACCTCGACGGCTTCGACCTCGACGGCTTCGACGGCGCCGTGGGCGTCGTCCTTGGCCGGGCCGTTGAAGATCAGGTTGAGGACGATGGCGGCCGTGGCACCGAGGGTGACACCGCTGTTGAGGAGCGAGGACAGGTCCGGGTCCATGTGCTTGGTGAAGAAGACCGGGACGGTCGCGGGGAGCAGGGCGAAGGCGAGGGAGACGCCGACGATCAGCGCGTTCTTCTCCTCCTTGAGGTCGACCTTGGCCAGGGTCTGGATACCGGCCAGGGCGACCATGGCGAACATGACGGTCGCGGCGCCGCCGAGGACTCCGTGCGGGACGGCCGCGACGATCGCGGCGGCCTTCGGCAGGAGACCCAGGACGATCATGAAGACGCCCGCGGCGACGACCACGAACCGGCTCTTCACCTTCGTCATCCGCACCAGGCCGACGTTCTCGGCGAAGGCGACGTACGGGAAGGAGTTGAGGACACCGCCGAGTGCGGTGGCGGCGCCGTCGGCACGCAGGGCGCGGGCCACGGTCTCGCTGTCGACGTCCTTGCCGACGATGTCGCCGACGGCGTAGGTGTCACCGGTCGTCTCGACCATGGTGATCAGCATGACGATGAGCATCAGGACGATGGGGAACCACTCGAACTTCGGGACGCCGAAGTGGAAGGGGGTGGTGACGCCGACCCAGTCGGACTTGCTCACATCGCCGAACTTCGCGTCCCCGAGGAGGAAGGCGACGGTGGTGCCGACGACCAGGCCCAGGAGGATGGAGATGCTGGAGAGGAACGGCCGGCCGATCTTCATCAGGACGAGGATGAAGAGCATCGTGCCGCCGGCGTAGGCGAAGTTCTTCGGGTCGCCGAAGTCGGGGCTGCCGAGGCCGCCCGCCGCGTCGTTGAGGCCGACCGGGATCAGGACGATGCCCAGAACGGTGATGACGGTGCCGGTGACGACGGGCGGGAACAGCCGCATGACCATCCGGAACGCCTTGGCGGGCAGCCAGGCGAAGGCGAAGGTGGCGATGCCGGCGGTGATGACCGCGCCGTATATGACGAGCAGGGCGGCGGTCCCACCCCCCGCGCCGAGGCCGATGGCGATCATCGGGGACACGGCCGTGAAGGTCACGCCCTGGATCAGCGGCAGCCGCGCACCGATCCGGCCGATGCCGAAGGCCTGGATGATCGAGGCGATACCGCAGGTGAAGAGGTCCGCGTTGATCAGGTAGACGAGCTGTTCAGGGCTCAGCTTCAGCGCGTTGCCGACGATGATCGGGACGATCACCGCGCCGGCGTAGAAGGCGAGTACGTGCTGGAAGCCGTACAGCGCGAGCTTGGGGAGGGGGAGCACCTCGTCGACCGGGTGCGTGCTCCGCTCTCCATCGGTGGAAAGCCGGGCGGCGACACGTGCCATCTCTGCCTTGCCCTTCAAAGAGGTAGGTAACCGAGAGGAGATCTGGTTATCCCTGGCCGGAGTGGGTCGCTAACCCGTTGATCCGCCAGGGTTGTCAGTGTGTTCACGCTCATGTGGATCGAAGCCGCGCTGTGTGAACGGCGCCGTCTTGTCGTGTGACCGGAATTGAACGCCTGTGGGGGGCCTCACAGATATCGTCGACTTCTACAAATTGTTGACGTTCGGGCGTGCCCGATCTGTAGGTTTCTCCAGTGGTGCGGACCCGTCGACGGGGGTATGCACGGTGGCACCCTCAGCAGCCGCATCCTGCCGCGCGACCGCGAATCACACACACGATGACGTGCGCGGATGGACTTCACAGCCGTTGGGATCCGCAAACTCGAAGCCGCTGCTCCGGCCGTCCGACAGGTGGACACCTGGGGCCTGGAGAGCTCGCCTCCGCCGTTCACACAGCGTTCACAAGGCCCGGAATCGGCCCTGCGAGGCCGGATCGTTACGTCCTACCGCGCTGTTTCGGACGGATTGGGTCCGCATCGCGGACGCGGCCCCGCCCGAAGCGGCACGAAGGCGCCCTCCGGCAGGGCGGGCCGCCCCGCCGGAGGGCGCCGAGGACACCGCGGCCCGGACGGGACCTACGGGGCCCGGACCGCCGACAGCAGCCGGGCCACCTCGTCGGCGTCGATCCGCAGCGCCGCGCCGACGGTGCAGAGCACCTCGCGCTCGGCCGGGATGTACGGGCCGTCCGCGAGGGCGATACGGGCGCCCTGGAGCAGGATCGACTCGCGGCCCGGGCCCGCCAGGTGCGGAGCCAGCGGCTCCAGGGCCTCGTGGAGCTCTATCGACAGCGCGGCCCCGCAGCACTCGGGTACGTCGTACAGGCCGAGCCGGCCCTCGTCGGCGGACAGCGCCTCCACGAGGGACTCCAGCTGCTCCTCGCCGCAGTCCTGGAAGCCGGCGGCCCGTACGGCGCACACGGCGGCCTCCAGCGCGCTGCGCGAGGCCGTCCCGCCCGCGGCAAGCACGGCCAGCGCCACGGTGTGCACGGCGTCGCGCAGGAGCGACGTGAAGCGGGTGGTGGTGAGGTGGTCCAGGACGTCGGTGTCGAAGTGCGCCCGGCAGCCCTGGCACTCGACGACGGGCCCCTCGTGGCCGCGCGGCAGCAGCGGCACCCCGAGGACGGTGAAGCGGCGCCTCCCGGTGCGCCTGCGGTAGTTGCGGTCACCACCGCAGCCGGGGCAGAAGAACTCCCCGTCGCCCACGGTGCTCCAGGTGGTACGGATGCCCCAGACCGTCAGCTTCCGGCCGTCCCCACCCCGAACTGGCAGCACGTCGCACCTCCGCGCGTAACCTTCCGGCAACGTCGCCGGGTTGGCGTGATGTTAGCCACATCGGTGAGGATGCGTCAGTCGTGTGACAAGACAACATGTGCCCGGGCCCGGACTTGGCCGATCTGCACCCCCGCCGCCGGACCCCATTCCCTAAGGTCGCCGCATGAACGAGAAGTCCTGTCTGGTGACCGGCGCCGCGAGCGGGATCGGCCGGGCCACCGCCCTGCTGCTGGCCCGCTCGGGGGCCCGGGTGACCGCGTCCGACATCAACGGCCCCGGGGTCGAGGCCCTGCGTACGGACCTGGCCGCCGAGGGGTACGAGATCACGGCCGTCGCCGGTGACGTCTCCGATCCCGTGGCGAACCGCGCGATGGTCGACGCCGCCGTCGAGGCGTACGGACGCCTCGACGTCGCCGTGGCGAACGCCGGGGTGCTCCCTCTTTCGGATGTACGGGAGACCACCCCGGAGGACTGGGACCACGTCATGGCGATCGACGGCCGCGGCATGTTCCTGACCTGCAAGTACGCCATCGAGGCGATGACCGCGCAGCCGCGGCCCGGCGGGGCGCTGGTCTGCGTGTCCTCCATCTCCGGGGTGGCCGGGCAGGCGCGCCAGGCGGCCTACGGGCCCGCGAAGTTCGTGGCGTCGGGGCTGACCAAGCACCTCGCGGTGGAGTGGGCCGCGCGCGGGATCCGCGTCAACGCGGTGGCGCCCGGCACCATCCGAACGGAGCGGGTGCTCGCGCTGGACGACGAGCCGGGCGGGCCGGAGTACCTCGCGGAGATCTCCGCCGCCCACCCGATGGGCCGGCTCGGCGAGCCGGAGGAGGTGGCCCGGGTCATCGCCTTCCTGGCCTCGGACGCGGCGTCGTTCGTGACGGGCGTGGTCCTGCCGGTGGACGGCGGCTACCTGGCGCGCTGAGGCCGCGCCGGCCGGGAACGGCGCGAACCCCGCCCCTCCGGGAGGAGGGACGGGGTTCGCGTACGCATGTCGTACGGGGGTCAGCGGCCCGCGCGGTTGACGGCGGAGATGACCGCCTTCAGGGAGGCGCGGGTGGTGTTGGCGTCGATGCCGATGCCCCACAGGACGCGGCCGTCGATCGCGCACTCGATGTACGAGGCGGCCACGGCGGAGGCGCCCTCGCTCATCGTGTGCTCGGTGTAGTCCAGCAGGCGGGCGTCGACGCCGATGCCGGCCAGCGCGTCGAAGAAGGCCGAGATCGGACCGTTGCCGGTGCCGTTCAGGACCGTGTCCACGCCGTCCACGACCGCCTCGACGGTCAGCGTGTCCGTGCCGTCCTTGTCGGTGGTGGTCTGGCCGGAGCGCAGCTGGATGCGGCCCCACGGGTTCTCGGGGTTCGGCAGGTACTCGTCCTGGAAGACCGACCAGATCGCCTTCGGCGTGACCTCGCCGCCCTCGCTGTCGGTCTTGGCCTGGATGATCCGGGAGAACTCGATCTGCATGCGGCGCGGCAGGTCCAGCTTGTGGTCGTTCTTCAGGACGTACGCGATGCCGCCCTTGCCGGACTGCGAGTTGACCCGGATGACCGCCTCGTAGGAGCGGCCGACGTCCTTCGGGTCGATGGGCAGGTACGGGACCGCCCACTCGATGTCGTCGACGGTGACGCCCTTGGCGGCCGCGTCGGCCTCCATGGCGTCGAAGCCCTTCTTGATGGCGTCCTGGTGGGAGCCGGAGAAGGCGGTGTAGACCAGGTCGCCCGCGTAGGGGTGGCGCGGGTGGACCTCCATCTGGTTGCAGTACTCGCTGGTGCGACGGATCTCGTCGATCTGCGAGAAGTCGATCTGCGGGTCGATGCCCTGCGAGAACAGGTTCATGCCCAGCGTGATCAGGTCGACGTTGCCGGTGCGCTCGCCCTGCCCGAACAGGCAGCCCTCGATGCGGTCGGCGCCGGCCATCAGGGCCAGCTCGGCGGCGGCGACGGCGGTGCCGCGGTCGTTGTGCGGGTGCACGGAGATGCAGATGTGCTCGCGGCGGGTCAGGTTGCGGGCCATCCACTCGAAGCGGTCCGCGTGGGTGGAGGGCGTCGAGCGCTCCACGGTGGCGGGCAGGTTCAGGATGATCTCGCGGCCCTCGCCCGGCTGCCAGACGTCGCAGACGGCCTCGCAGACCTCCAGGGCGAAGTCCAGCTCGGTGTCGGTGAAGATCTCGGGGCTGTACTGGTAGCCGAAGACGGTCTCGGGGCCCAGCAGCTTGTCGGCGTACTCCATGACCAGGCGGGTGCCGTCGACGGCGATCTGCTTGATCTGCTCCTTCGAACCGCGGAAGACGACGCGGCGGAAGGTCGGGGCGGTCGCGTTGTACAGGTGCACGGTGGCGCGCTTGGCGCCGACCAGGGACTCCACGGTCCGCTCGATCAGGTCCTCGCGGGCCTGGGTCAGTACGGAGATGGTGACGTCGTCCGGGATCGCGCCCTCTTCGATGATGGAGCGCACGAAGGCGAAGTCGGTCTCGCCGGAGGAGGGGAAGCCGACCTCGATCTCCTTGTAGCCCATGCGCACCAGCAGGTCGAACATCTCGCGCTTGCGGGCGGGGGTCATCGGGTCGATCAGCGACTGGTTGCCGTCGCGCAGGTCGGTCGACAGCCAGCGGGGAGCCTTGGTGACGCGGGCGTTCGGCCAGGTGCGGTCCGGGATCTCGACCTGCTCGTAGATGCCGTACTTGTGGATCGGCATCCCGGAGGGCTTCTGGGTGTGGGTCGCGTTGGTGATGGGCGTGGGGCGACCGACAAAAGCGTGCTGACTCATGGCGTTGGGCTCCTCGCGTGTCCGCGTGTAGTTCGCTGGGACGGCCGACGGCGGTCGTAAAAACCGCAACACCAAACTCCGCGGGGAGGGGGCCGGCCTACGACTACAGACCCTCGCCGCGGCAGCTAAGGAGAAGCAGCCCGAAACGCATGATGGGCCGAGCCTAACCGAGCCGCGCCGTAGCGCGAGGACGTGTTTCAGTATGCAAGACCGACCCGTCCGATTTGTACCGAATGTGAGCTACGCCTCTTTCGCTCCGGGAAGGTCGGGACGATCCGTCAATCGGGCGTTACCGCTTTAAGACAACCGAATGAATCATGGTCGCAGGTAGTGACACCGCCATGACCCACTGCCACATTGCCGGGCATGGATGCCTCCCACGCTCACCGCCACCCCGTCTTCTGCACCGTCGTGCCCCCGCACCTCCTCGACAAGGCCGCCCGGTCCGAGGACTCCCGGCGCGCCGACCTCGCGCAGCGCACCCTCGAACACGACTCCCTCATGCGCACCCGGCGCCGGATCACCACCGTCCGGGGGATCACCGCCGCCCTGGGCGCTCCCGCCTCCGACGCGCCGAACCGCACGATCTACGACGCGCAGCACCGCACCCGGCTGCCCGGCACGAAGGTGCGCGCGGAGGGCGACCCCGTGGGCAAGGACGCCACCGTCAACCGGGCGTACGCCGGGCTCGGCGCGACCTTCGAGCTGTTCCTGAAGGGATTCGGCCGGCGCTCGATCGACGATGCCGGGCTGCCCCTGGACGCGACCGTCCACTACGGCGAGGACTACAACAACGCCTTCTGGGACGGACAGCAGATGGTCTTCGGCGACGGGGACGGGGACCTCTTCCTCGACTTCACCGTCTCGCTCGACGTCATCGGCCACGAGCTGACCCACGGAGTCACCCAGCACACGGCGAACCTCGAGTACTACGGGCAGTCCGGCGCCCTGAACGAGTCGATGTCCGACGTCTTCGGCGCGCTGATCAAGCAGTACTCGCTGGAGCAGACCGCGGAGGAGGCCGACTGGCTGATCGGGGCCGGGCTGCTGGGCCCCAACGTGACCGGGGTCGCGCTGCGCTCGATGAAGGCGCCCGGGACCGCGTACGACGACGACGAGCTCGGCAAGGACCCGCAGCCCGCGACGATGGACGACTACGTGAAGACCTCCCGCGACAACGGCGGGGTGCACATCAACTCCGGCATCCCCAACCACGCCTTCTACCTGGTGGCGACCGAACTGGGCGGCAAGGCGTGGGAGCGGGCGGGGCGGATCTGGTACGCCACCCTGACGGGCGGGGAGCTGGCCTCGGACGCCGACTTCGCGGACTTCGCCCGGCTGTCGGCGGCGTCGGCCGTGAGCCTGTACGGGGACGGGGGCGCGGAGCACCAGGCCCTGCAGAAGGCGTGGGCGACGGTGGGCGTGCCGCTTCGCGGGTAGACCGATCCCATGCGCATCCAAGTGATCAGGACGGGCGGCTTCGCGGGCATCGAGCGCCGGGCCGAGGTGGACACCTCGGGCCGGCCCGACGAGGACGAGTGGCGGGCCCTGGCCCGGCTGGCGCTGCGGCCGGGTCCGCCGGGCCACGCGGCGGACGGGGTGCGGGACGGGTTCTCGTACCGGATCACGGTGGACGGCCGGACGGTCTCCTGCCACGACCCGAACCTGTCGGACGCGCAGCGGGCACTGATCTCGCGCGTCCTCAAGGAAGGCGCCTGACGCGGGACGCCCGACGAGGGGCGCCTGACAGAGGGCGCCTGGCAGAGGGCGCCTGGCAGAGGGCCTGAAAGGAGGTGCCCGAGCAGCACCTCTTTGCTTGGATGGCCCGATGACCGACCACATGATCGATTCAATGCTGTCCGAGCTCGAGCGGTACTACGACACCGTGCCGCGGGTGGGCGGGGCCCGGGCCGAGGACTTCGGACCGCTGACCCTGTTCGTCCAGGAGGGCCAGGGCTGGCAGTACTACGCGCGGCCCGCGCTCGGCGGCCCGGACGCGACCGCGGCCGACGTCGAGCGGGTCCTGGCCCGTCAGCGGGAGCTGAAGGTGCCCGAGGCCTTCGAGTGGGTGGCCGAAACCAGCCCCTCGCTGCGCGCCGCGGTGGAGGCGGCGGGCCTGCACGTCCACGCGCACCCGCTGATGGTGCTGGAAGCCGCCGAGGAGCTGCCCCCGCACCCGGAGGTACGCCTGCTCGGCGCGGACGACCCGCTGCTGACGGCGGCGGTGACGGTCCCCGCCCTGGCCTTCTCGGACCCGGGCACGGCGGTCGGCGCGGCCGGTCCGGAGCAGCTCGCGGCGGCGATGGCGGACCCGTCGACGGAGGAGCGCCGGGCGCGGGTGTCGGGGATGCTCGCCTCGGGCCGTACGGGCATGGCGGCGGCCGTCCGGGACGGCGTGGTGCTGTGCTCGGGCCAGTACAACCCGGTCGGGGACGTCGCGGAGGTCGTGGGCGTGGGCACCCTCCCGTCGGCCCGCCGTCAGGGCCTGGCCCTCGGGGTCACGGCGGCCCTGGTCGCACAGGCCCGCGAGCGCGGAGCCCGTACGGTCTTCCTCTCCGCGGGCGACGAGGACGTGGCCCGCATCTACGGGCGCGTCGGCTTCCGCCGGGTGGCCACGGCCCTGATCGCGGAGCCTGCGGAAGCCTGAGGTTCCCGGCGGGTTTGCCGGAACGGCAACGTTATTTGCCCCGACGCGGGCACCGGCGCAGCATCGGACGCGTACCGGCAAACCCGTAGAGGAAGAGGCCGCATGTCCGAGCACCAGCACCAGCACCGTCAGCACCAGCACGAGGACCACCCCGCGGGCGAGGAGTTCTGGGACGCCCGCTACCGCGAGAGCACGCGCATCTGGAGCGGCAAGGCCAATGAGCTCCTGGTGCGCGAGGCGTCGGACCTGTCCCCCGGCCGCGCGCTGGACCTCGGCTGCGGGGAGGGCGCCGACGCGGTGTGGCTGGCCCGGCAGGGCTGGCACGTCACCGGAAGCGACATCTCGAAGGTCGCCCTCGGCCGCGCGGCCGAGCACGCCGACGAGGCCGGGGTCGGCGACCGCGTCGACTGGCAGCGGCACGACTTCACGGAGTCCTTCCCCGACGGGGAGTTCGACCTGGTCTCGGCGTGCTTCCTGCACAACTACGGGGAATTCCCGCGCGACCGCGTCCTGCGCTCGGCCGCCGCTGCCGTGGCCCCCGGCGGGATCCTGCTGGTGGTCGGCCACGCGGGCGGGCCGTCGTGGGACCCGGACAGGCACGCGGAGATCGGCTTCCCGACCCCGGACGAGGTCCTCACCCAGCTGGAGCTGCCGGAGGGCGCCTGGGAGGTCCTCCTGGCGGAGGACCACGTACAGGCCCTGACCGGCCCTGACGGCCGGCCCGGGACCCGTCCGGACAACGTGCTGAAGGTGCGGCGGCTGCGCTAGCCTCCCCCGCGCGGACGGCCGGACCGCCGGCCGGACGGAGTCCGGCTCAGCGGCCCGTCAAAGGGATCGGATCAGAAGCCGAGCTTGCGGAGCTGCTTGGGGTCCCGCTGCCAGTCCTTGGCGACCTTCACGTGCAGGTCGAGGAAGACCGGGGTCCCGAGCAGCGCCTCGATGTGCTTGCGCGACTTCATCCCGACCTCCTTCAGGCGGGAGCCCTTCGGGCCGATGATGATGCCCTTCTGGCTCGGCCGCTCGATGTAGACGTTGGCGTGGATGTCGAGCAGCGGGCGGTCGGCCGGGCGGTTCTCCCGCGGGATCATCTCCTCGACGACCACGGCGATGGAGTGCGGGAGCTCGTCCCGTACGCCTTCCAGCGCGGCCTCGCGGATCAGCTCCGCGACCATGACCATCTCGGGCTCGTCGGTGAGGTCGCCCTCCGGGTACAGCGGCGGGCTCTCCGGCAGCAGCGGCGCGATCAGGTCGGCCAGCAGCTGGACCTGGCTGTCGCCGACCGCCGAGACGGGGACGATCTCGGCCCACTCGAAGCCCAGCTCGGCGCCCAGCTGGTGCACGGCGAGCAGCTGCTCGGCCAGCGCCTTGGACTCCACCAGGTCGGTCTTGGTGATGATGGCGATCTTGGGGGTCTTCTTGATCCCCGCCAGTTCCTTGGCGATGAACTTGTCGCCGGGGCCGAGCTTCTGGTCGGCCGGCAGGCAGAAGCCGATCACGTCGACCTCGGCCCACGTGGTCCGTACGACGTCGTTGAGGCGCTCGCCGAGCAGCGTGCGCGGCTTGTGCAGGCCGGGCGTGTCGACGAGGACGAGCTGCGCGTCGGGGCGGTGCACGATGCCGCGGACGGTGTGGCGGGTGGTCTGCGGCCGGTTGGAGGTGATCGCGACCTTGGTGCCCACGAGTGCGTTGGTGAGGGTCGACTTCCCCGCGTTGGGGCGGCCGACGAAGCAGGCGAAGCCCGCACGGTGCGGGCTGGTGGACTCGGGGGAACGATCGCTCATACGGGCCATTCTCCCCGATGCGGCTCCCAGCGCCGACCAGATCACGGCAGTGAGGGCCAGCACAGTCGTGAGCGAGGGGTGCACGGCATGGGCCGCACGGCTCTGAGCTGTGGTTCCGTCGGCCCGGGCGCGCACCGTCAGCGCGGCCCATTCCGCGGCGGGAGGACGCTCCCAGCGGGTGCCGAGCCGGACTTCCTGACCTGGAAGCAGTTCGGCGGGCAGCCCGGTGAGCTCGCGGGAGAGCAGCCGGCGACCGAGGACGCCGGAGGCGGTGAGGGTGACGCGGGGGCGCAGGGTGACGTTGCCGATGTTGCGGAGCGTGTAGGAGATGTCCGCGCCGGCGCCGGCGCGGGTGACCCGTACGTCCTGGACGGCGAGGGCGGGGGCAGTGGGCCCGGTGACCCGCAGGTACAGCCTGGCGGCGACGGCCTGCTGCACGCCGATCCCCCAGGGGGTGGCGGCCGTGGCGGCGGGCCGGTCCTCCAGGGCCACGATGGCGCCGGGGTGGTCGCCGGGTTCGGCCCGGTCGGGGACGGTGAGGGTGAAGCCGACGCTGACCGACGCCCGGGCCGGTACGGTCACCCGCTCCCGGTCGAGCTTCGCCCACGCGGCGGCGGCCCGGCGCGGCTCGTCGGAGCCGCGGAGGGCGAAGCCGCCGTCGCGGGCGGTGTTGTAGGCGTCGGCGGCGTAGAGCCGGAAGGTGCGGGCGCGGTCGGAGCGGTTGGCGATGGTGACGGCGTCGGCGAGGCCCTGGCCGGGGGCGGCGGCGAGGTAGAAGTACGGCCGCTGGCCGACGCCTGTCGCGGCGGGCAGCACGGACCACTGGCCGTCGTCCGCGGCGGCCGTCCCGGCGGGCCCGACGGCGAGCGCGGCGGCGAGGACCAGCAGCGCCGCCGCGGCGCGGGGCAGCGCTGCGCGGAGCTGTCCCCCACCCGCCCTTCCACCGTTCCCCGGGCTCTGCCCGGACCCGGTCCTCAAACGCCGGACGGGCTGGAAGATCCAGCCTCGCCGGCGTTTGAGGCGCGGGGTCTGGGGCGGAGCCCCAGGAAACGGAGAAAGGGCGGGGCGGGGACCAGCTCCGCGCAGCGGCGGCCACCGCCACACGCGGTCCGTCACGACAGGGTCAGCGTCAGGACCGCCGTGTACGCCCCCGGCGGGGTGTACGGCGGCACCCGCAGGGTCACCGTGGCGTCGATCGTGAAGGTGCCGCCGACCAGCGGAGCGTCCGGCGTCGAGGCGAGCACCGCGCCGTCCGGGCCGACCACGCCCGCGCTGCCCGGCGTACAGGGGCTCGCGCTGCCCGCGGCCGCCGCGCACGACGGGGTCCAGGACAGGGAGGCGCCCGGGATGCGGATCCCGCCCGGGCCGCGGAAGTCGGTGACCTTGCCGATGAGGGACCAGCCGGCCGGGCCGCCGCGGGCGTCGGTGACGGTGACGGTCCCGATCCGGCCGGAGGCGGCGCCGCCGTCGCCGTACGGGACCGCGCCCAGGGTGATGTCCTCGCCCGTCTGGGTCATGCCCAGGGCGCCCGGTTCCACGGTGGCCGTGACCTTCCGGGTGCCGGAGGACAGCGGCAGCGGGGTGGCCGCGATGACCGTGTACGCGGCCGGGCCGGAGCCCTGCCGTGCCGACCAGGCCGCGCCCTCGTAGGCGACGACGGCGGTGGTGGCCCTGTCCGTGACCGGCAGCTCGACCACGGCCGTGCCCAGCGCGTCGGCGGTGGCGGACACCCGGTCGGCGGTCTCCGCGGCACCGGCCCGCCCGGCCACCGTCACGGCGGCGCCCGGGGGGAATCCGGCGGCGGTCACCTCGACCTCGGCGCCCGGTTTTCCGTGGGCCGCGGCGAGGAAGACGCTGCGCAGGTTGGCCGTGGGCAGCTCGGTCGCGGTCAGGCGTTCGGACACGGGGACGGCGGTGGGGGCGGCCGCGGTGCAGGTGGTGTCGAGGTCCAGCAGGTGGCTGGTGTGCAGGGTGTAGGCGCCCGGGGCCAGGGTGATCTCGCCGGGCGCGGTGACGGTGAAGGTGCCGGTCATGGTGACGGCGGGGAGGGCGGCGCCGGGCTCGACGGGGTCGTTGCGCTTGGCTCCGACCACGGTGACCTCGCCGCTCTGGGCGCCGGCGAGGAGGATCCGCCCGGTCGGGGTCAGTGTGTCGGCGGGGAGCGGGCCGCCGACCGGGTTGCGGGCGGGGGTCCGGACCACCTGGTAGGTCACGGTGACGGTGTCGCCGACCTGTGGGGCCGGGTCGTCGACGGTGATCCGGGCGGTGGTCGGCCCGTCGGCGGGCGGGAGTCCGGCTTCCTGCGGCGGCAGGCAGTGCGTCGGGAAGTCGACCTGGCCCGGCGGCGGCGTTTCCCCTTCGGCGGCCGCCGGTGCGCTCAGCGCACCGCCGGTCGTGGCCGCGAGCACGGCCATGCCGACGGCCGCCGACCATCTTCTGCTGCGCGCCCGTGTTCGCACTGCCCGCCCCCTGGGTTCCGTCCCGCCGACAGGGGGCCATTCACGAGCGGGCGGCGGGAGAAGTCAATGCACGGACCCGGCATTGACTGATGGCCCATCAGGAGATGACACGGTGGCCGCGGCCCTGAAGGTGCGCCGGTAGGCCGTCGGGCTCACTCCCAGCGCCGCCTGTACGTGTTTGCGCAGCGACTGCGCCGTCCCGAAGCCGCTCTCCCGCGCCACGTGCTCGATCGAGAGCTCCGTCTGCTCCAGCAGCCGCCGGGCCCGCTCCACCCGCTGGCCGAGGATCCACTGGCCGGGGCTGACGCCCGACTCCTCCCGGAAGCGGCGGGTGAAGGTCCGTACGGACATGGCCTCCTGACGGGCCATGTCGCTGAGCCTGAGCGGCTCGTGCAGCCGGTCCAGCACCCACGCGCGGGCCGCCGTGGTGGTGGCGAGCTGCGGCTCAGGCACCGGGCGGTCGATGAACTGCGCCTGCCCGCCGTCGCGGTGCGGCGGTACGACGGTCCGCCGGGCCACCTCGTTGGCGACGGTCGCGCCGTGGTCGCGGCGCACGATGTGCAGGCACAGGTCGATGCCGGCGGCGACCCCGGCGGAGGTCAGCACGTCCCCGTCGTCGGTGTAGAGGACCCCGGCGTCGACCCGTACGGCCGGGAAGAGCCGTTGGAAGTGCTCGGCGGAGGCCCAGTGGGTGGTGGCGGGGCGGCCGTCCAGGTACCCGGCCGCGGCCAGCACGTAGCCGCCCGTGCAGATGGAGACGAGGCGGGTGCCGGGCCGGATGTGCGCGAGGGCCGCGGCGAGCCCGTCGGTCAGCGTGCCGTGCTCGTGGACCGGGCCCAGCTCGTAGGAGGCCGGGACCACCACCGTGTCGGCGGTGGCCAGCAGCTCCGGGCCGTGCTCGACCTGGATCGCGAAGTCGGCGTCGGTGCGCACCGGCCCGGGGGCGAGCCCGCAGGTCAGGATCTCGTAGAGCGGCCGCCCGGCCGGATCCTTGGCCCGGCCGAAGATGCGGTGCGGGATGCCGAGCTCGAAGGGGAGCAGCCCGGCGAGGGCGAGGACGACGACGCGGTGGGGGTGCGGCTTCGGCTCCATGGCCCGATCGTAGCGAAGCATGACACTCAGGCCACTGTCGTAGGGGACCCCGTGGCCCGGAAGCTGTCGGCGTGACCCAGACAGCACCCGCCCCCACCGCCGCCCCGCAGGCCCCGCGCCGGCCCGGACGCGTCCACCGCGCCTGGTTCGTCGCGGCCGTCGCCTTCGTGACGATCATCGGCGCCGCCGGCTTCGCCTCCCTGCCCGGACTGCTCATCGAGCCGCTGCACGCGGAGTTCGACTGGTCGCGCGGCACCATCGCCCTCGCCGTCTCGGTGAACCTCGCGCTGTACGGGCTCACCGCGCCCTTCGCCGCGGCCCTGATGGACCGTTTCGGCATCCGCCGGGTCGTGGCGCTGGCCCTGCTCGTCATCGCCGGCGGCTCGATGGCCACGGTGTGGATGACCGCCTCCTGGCAGCTGGTGCTGTACTGGGGCGTGCTGGTGGGCCTGGGCAGCGGCTCGATGGCCCTGGCCTTCGCGGCGACGGTGACCGGCCGCTGGTTCACCGCCCGGCGCGGCCTGGTCACGGGCATCCTGACGGCGGCCGGGGCCTCCGGCCAGCTGGTGTTCCTGCCGCTGCTGGCCTGGCTGGTGGAGCACCACGGCTGGCGCCCGGCGGCGGTGACGGTCTCGCTGGCGGCAGTGGCCGTCGTCCCCTTCGTCTGGCTGCTGCTGCGCGACCACCCGGCGGACGTGGGGCTCGCGCCGTACGGGGGCACGTACGCGGCCAAGCCGGAGCCCGTTCCGGGCGCGGCCCGCCGTGCGGTGACGGTGCTGTTCGACGCGGCCCGGACCGGCCCGTTCTGGCTGCTGGCGGGCACCTTCGCGATCTGCGGGGCCTCGACCAACGGTCTGGTCAGGACCCACTTCGTCCCCGCGGCCCACGACCACGGCATGCCGGTGACGGCGGCGGCGGGGCTGCTGGCGGTGATCGGCGTGTTCGACGTGGTCGGCACGGTGGCCTCGGGCTGGTTCACGGACCGCTTCGAAGCCCGGCGGCTACTGGCGGTCTACTACGCCCTGCGCGGGGTCTCGCTCTTCCTGCTGCCGATGCTGCTGGCGCCGTCGGTACGGCCGCCGCTGATCTTCTTCATCGTCTTCTACGGCCTGGACTGGGTGGCGACCGTCCCGCCGACGATCGCGCTGTGCCGCGAGCACTACGGGGACGACGGCGCGATCGTCTTCGGCTGGGTCCTGGCCTCGCACCAGGTCGGCGCGGCGGCGGTGGCGTTCCTGGGCGGCCTGGTCCGGGACCTCACCGGCTCGTACGACGTCGTCTGGTACGCCTCGGGCGCGCTGTGCGCGATGGCCGCGACGATGGCGATGGTGATCCGGCGCCGCTAGGCCGTCTCAATCGCCGGCGGGGCTGAATCTCGCCCGGCGAGGCTGGATTTGCCCGGCGGGCTGAGACAGCCGCCGGTTCCGACGGGGCCGGGTGTGTGCCGGGGCGTCCCCGCAGGGCGTCGAACACAACAAGGCCGCAATCCCCGACCCCTCGCACGTTCGGCGCCCGAGGAGACGCCCCGGCGCGCGCCCGGCCCCGACGGAACCGGCCCCACCCCGACCCGGCCCGGCCCGGGAGGGCAACGGCTCCGCCAGAACCGGCCCACAGAGCCGCCGGCACGGCACACGGCGGGCTCCCCCGAGGGTCAGACCCCGGCGGGCGTCGTGGACTTCACGGTGCCGTCCGGGCCCGCCAGCAGGACCGGGGTGTCCGGGCCGCCGAGGTCGCGGACGGCCGCGCGGTCCGCGTCCGCGGGGGCGTCGGCCGCGCTGACGACGGCGGCGGCCTCCAGGGACCGGGCGCCGCTCGCCACCGCCATCGCCACCGCGGTCTGCAGCGCGCTCAGCTTCAGGGAGTCGAGCTCCACCGTCCCGGCGACGTACGTGCGGCCCGTCTCGTCCCGCACCGCCGCCCCTTCGGGCACGCCGTTGCGGGCCCGGGCGCTGCGCGCCAACGTGATGATCTTGATGTCCTCGGGGTCGATCCCCGTGCTCTCGCTCATGGGCGAAAGCATATGGTCAGGTCACGGCCGGTCGAGCCGCAACCGCTCCGCCCGCGGCAGACCCGCCACCACCAGGTCGTACGAGTCCTCCACCAGCTCCCGGACCATGGCATCGGGCAGGCCGCCCACCGTCACCGTGTTCCAGTGCCGCTTGTTCATGTGCCAGCCGGGCGCGATCGCCTCGTGCTCGGCGCGCAGCCGCACCGCCAGCTCCGGCTCGCACTTGAGGTTGACCTTCAGGGGCCGGGCGTCCAGCGCGGTGAGCGCGAACACCTTCCCCAGCACCTTGAACACCGAGGTCTCCGGCGTGAAGGGGAACTCCTCCACCGCCGCGTTGAAGCCCAGACAGAACTCCCGCAGCTGCTCCGGGGTCATTCGCCCTCCTCGCCCTCGGCCACGGCCTCGACCACCGGCTCCACCAGCACCGTCACGATCTTGTTCCGCCGCCCCGCCGGGGACTCGGCCGTCAGCCTCAGCGGCCGGCCGTCGGGCAGGTCCACCACCGTCGAGGCACCCGCGATCGGCACCCGGCCCAGCGCCTTCGCCAGCAGCCCGCCGACCGTCTCCACGTCCTCGTCGTCGAAGGCCTCGACCTTGAACAGCTCGCCGAGATCGGTGATGTCCAGCCGCGCCGTGACCCGGTAGCGGTCCTCGCCCAGGTCCTCGACCGGCGGGAGCTCCCGGTCGTACTCGTCGGTGATCTCGCCGACGATCTCTTCCAGGATGTCCTCGATGGTGACGATGCCGGCCGTGCCGCCGTACTCGTCGATGACGACGGCCACGTGGTTGCGCACCTGCTGCATCTCGCGCAGCAGATCGCCCGCGTTCTTCGTGTCCGGCACGAAGACGGCCGGCCGTATCGCCGTCGACACCAGGTCGGCCTCGGACTCCCGGCTGATGTGGGTCTTGCGGACCAGGTCCTTCAGGTACACGATCCCGACGATGTCGTCCTCGTTCTCCCCGGTCACCGGGATGCGCGAGAAACCGGACCGCAGGGCGAGCGTGGTCGCCTGACGGATCGTCTTGTACCGCTCGATGCAGACCAGATCGGTGCGCGGCACCATCACCTCGCGCACCAGCGTGTCCCCGAGCTCGAAGACCTGGTGGACCATCCGCCGCTCGTCGTCCTCGATGAGCGATTCCTTCTCCGCGAGGTCCACCATCGCGCGCAGCTCGGCCTCGGAGGCGAACGGCCCCTTGCGGAAGCCCTTCCCGGGCGTGAGCGCGTTGCCGATGAGGATCAGCAGCTGCGGGATCGGCCCCATGACCCTGGCGAGCGGTACGAGGACGTACGCGGCCGCCGTCGCGGTGTTCAGCGGGTGCTGGCGGCCGATCGTGCGCGGGGAGACGCCCACGGCGACGAAGGACACCAGCACCATGACGGCGATCGCCACGAACAGCGCGGTCCAGTTCTCGCCGAACTCGTCGAGGCAGACGTAGGTGACGAGCACCCCCGCCGCCATCTCGCAGGTGACGCGGACCAGCAGGGCCACGTTGAGGTAGCGGGTGGGGTCGCCGGCGACCTGGGCGAGCTTCTCGCTGCCGCGCCGGCCCTCCCGTACGGCCTGCTCGGCGCGGAAGCTCGAGATGCGGGCGATCCCGGACTCGGCGCACGCCGCGAACCAGGCCACGACCACCAGCAGCACGGCCCCGGTGATCAGCTGGGGGGCGTTCACGAGACGGTCGGCGCCGGGGACGGGCCGGTCATGCCGCGCTCACCGCGCCAGCCGTCGACGATGGCCGCCTGGAGGCCGAACATCTCGGCCTTCTCGTCCGGCTCCTCGTGGTCGTAGCCGAGCAGGTGCAGCACCCCGTGGACGGTCAGGAGCTGGAGCTCCTCGTCCATGGAGTGCTGCGTGGGGGCGTCCTCCCCCTGCTTCTTGGCGACCTCGGGGCAGAGCACGATGTCGCCGAGGAGCCCCTGCGGGGGCTCCTCGTCGTCCTTCATCGGCGGACGGAGCTCGTCCATCGGGAAGGACATGACGTCGGTGGGGCCGGGCAGGTCCATCCACTGGATGTGGAGCTGCTCCATCGCCGCCTCGTCGACGACGATGACGGAGAGCTCCGAGAGCGGGTGGATCCGCATCCGGGTGAGCGCGTAGCGGGCGATGTCGAGGATCGCCTGCTCGTCGACCTCGGTTCCGGACTCGTTGTTGACGTCGATCGACATGGTGCGCTGAGCTCTACTTCCGCTGGTGGCCGTTCCCGGCCGGCTGGCTGTCGTCGTACTTCTCGTACGCGTCGACGATACGGCCGACCAGCTTGTGGCGGACGACATCCTCGGACGTGAGCCGCGAGAAGTGGATGTCCGGCACCCCTTCGAGGATCTCCTGGACCTGACGCAGACCGCTCTTGGCACCACCCGGCAGGTCGATCTGCGTGACGTCACCGGTGACGACGATCTTCGAGTCGAAGCCGAGCCGGGTCAGGAACATCTTCATCTGCTCGGCCGTGGTGTTCTGCGCCTCGTCGAGGACGACGAAGGCGTCGTTGAGCGTGCGGCCTCGCATGTAGGCCAGCGGGGCCACCTCGATCGTGCCCGCGGCCATCAGGCGCGGGATCGAGTCCGGGTCGATCATGTCGTGCAGCGCGTCGTAGAGCGGGCGCAGGTACGGGTCGATCTTGTCGAAGAGGGTGCCCGGCAGGAAGCCGAGCCGCTCCCCCGCCTCGACGGCGGGCCGGGTCAGGATGATCCGGCCGACCTGCTTGGACTGCAGGGCCTGGACCGCCTTGGCCATGGCCAGGTAGGTCTTTCCGGTACCGGCGGGGCCGATGCCGAAGACGATCGTGTTCTTGTCGATCGCGTCGACGTACCGCTTCTGGTTGAGGGTCTTGGGTCGGATGGTCCGGCCGCGGCTGGAGAGGATGTTCTGGGTGAGCACCTCGGCGGGCGTCTCGTCCGGGCCGTTGCCGTTCTCGCTCGACTTGAGCATGGCGATCGAGCGTTCCACTGCGTCCTCCGTCATCGGCTGCCCGGTGCGGAGCACCAGCATCATCTCGTCGAACAGGCGCTGGATCAGGGCGACTTCCGCAGCCGCACCGATCGCGCTGACCTGATTGCCCCGAACATGGATGTCGGCCTTCGGGAAGGCCTTCTCGATCACGCGCAACAGGGCGTCACCCGATCCGAGCACGCTCACCATCGGGTGCGTGGCCGGAACGGTGAAGTGGGCTCGCGCCTGCCCCGGCGCCGGGATGTGGGCTGTGGGTGTCTGAGTCATGGGCCGGCACTGTGGCCTGCACATACCTCCCGCTGAGGGGCCGCGCCGTTCGACGACCTCCGGATTACCAAGCCTACGTCTCCGCGGCGGCTTCCCCGAGAGGTTTTCGCCGCCGGGGAACCGGCGGCTACGCGGAGTGCCGGAAGCCGATCGTCGGCACCGCCCGGCGCCGCGCGGCCGGGGAGGAGCCCGGCGGGATCAGGTCGTCCAGGAAGCCGTAGCGGCCGCGCAGCGCCTCCGGGACGGCCCGCCACCAGTGGGCCACCTCGGGCCAGCCGGGGGCCGACAGAGAGCCGCCGAACTCCTGGACCGACAGGGCCGCCGTCAGCCCGGCGAAGGCCAGCCGGTCCGCCAGCGGCCAGCCCGCCAGGGTGCCGGTGACGAAGCCCGCCACGTACACGTCCCCCGCGCCCGTCGGGTCCAGCTCGTCCACGGTGATCCCCGGGACCTGCGCCGTCTCCCCCGTGCGCCCGTCGACGGCGTACGAGCCCTCCGCGCCCATCGTCACCACCGCGATCGGCACCTTCTCCGCCAGCGCCCGGGCCGCCGCCCGCGGGCAGTCGGTCCGCGTGTACCGCATGGCCTCGCCCGCGTTCGGCAGGAAGGCCTCGCAGTGCTCCAGGTCGGCCAGGGCCCCCAGGTCCCACCGCCCGCTCTCGTCCCAGCCCACGTCCGCGAAGACGCGCGAGCCGCGCCGGGCGGCCTCGCCGATCCACTCCTCGCCGCGGCCGGGCCCCAGCGAGGCCACGGCCGCACGGGCTCTGGGCGGGCACTGCGGGAAGGGCCCGGGGCCCGCGGGGGGCGGGGCCTCGTGGCCGTGCGAGACCATCGTGCGCTCGCCCTCGTAGGCCATCGAGACGGTGACGGGGCTGTGCCAGCCGGGGATGGTCCGCGACATGGACAGGTCGATTCCCTCGCCCTGTTCGAGGGCGTCCCAGCAGTACTCGCCGTAGTGGTCGTCCCCGAAGGCCGCGGCCAGCGAGGTGCGCAGGCCGAGCCGGGCCAGAGCGGTGGCCATGTTGGCGACGCCGCCGGGGCTGGAGCCCATGCCCCGCGCCCAGGACTCCGTACCGCGTACCGGCGCGGAGTCCAGGCCCGTGAAGATGATGTCGAGGAAGACCGTGCCGGTGAGGAAGACGTCGCAGCCCGGTTCCTGGGGATCGCGCAGCGGACCGAGCGGGTCCACTGCGGCTGCGCGACTGTCGTCGTCCCTACTGGTCACGGTGTACTCCCCGATGAGTTTTCCGGCGGAAAGCTGCCAGCCCTGCCCGCCCGGGACAGAACCAAAACCCAGTGTGGCGCAGATCACCCACCCGTTCAGCTTCGACGGCGCGCGAGGCGCGGGGGCCGGGGGCCGCGCCCCCGGCCGCGGCGCCGCCGTCCGGCTTCAGCCCCGCTTCGGCAGCGGTACGCGCACCAGGTCCGCGGCCACCGTGAGCTCGCCCTCGTAGCCCGCCGCGCGGGCCTGGCGCTCGAACTCGGCCGGGTCGGTGTAGCGCTGCGAGAAGTGCGTCAGCACGAGGTGCCGCACACCCGCGTCCCGCGCCACGCGCGCCGCCTGGCCCGCGGTGAGGTGCCCGTGGTCGGTGGCGAGCCGCTCGTCCTCGTCGAGGAAGGTCGACTCGATCACCAGCATGTCGCAGCCCTCGGCGAGCTCGTCCACGCCGGCGCAGAGCCGGGTGTCCATGACGAACGCGAACCGCTGCCCGGGCCTGGGCTCGCTGACCTCGTCCAGCGTGACCCCGTCGAGCTGGCCCTCGCGCTGGATCCGGCCCACGTCCGGCCCCTTGATCCCGTACTGCGCGAGCAGCTCGGGCACCATGCGGCGCCCGTCGGGCTCGGTGATCCGGTAGCCGAAGGACTCCACCGGGTGCGAGAGCCGCCGGGCCTCCAGGACGTACGAGGCCCCGCGCGCCAGCGGCCCGTCCCCGGCCACCGGTTCCTCGCGCAGCGGCACGGTCTCCCGGTAGGCCGTGGCGTACCGCAGCCGGTCGAAGAACTTCTGCCCGGAGGCCGGGTAGTGCGCGGTGACGGGGTGCGGGACCTGGTCGAGGTTGATCCGCTGGATCACTCCGGCGAGGCCGAGGCTGTGGTCACCGTGGAAGTGGGTGACGCAGATCCGGTTGATGTCGTGCGCGGCCACCCCGGCGCGCAGCATCTGGCGCTGGGTGCCCTCGCCCGGGTCGAAGAGGATGCCCTCGCCGTCCCAGCGCAGCAGGTAGCCGTTGTGATTGCGGTGGCGGGTGGGCACCTGGCTGGCGGTGCCCAGCACCACGAACTCGCGTACGGACACGGTCTAACCGGGGGGCCACTGGAGGCCGCGGCCGCCGAGGACGTGCAGGTGGGCGTGGAAGACGGTCTGGCCGGCGCCGGCGCCGGTGTTGAAGATGACCCGGTAGCCGTGGTCGTCGATCTTCTCGTCGGCGGCGATCCGCCCGGCCTCGGTCAGTATGTCGGCGACGACGCCGGGCTCGGCGGCGGCCAGGGAGGCGGCGTCGGGGTAGTGCACCTTGGGGATGACGAGCACGTGCGTGGGCGCCTGCGGGTTGATGTCCCGGAAGGCGACCGTGGTCTCGGTCTCCCGGACCACGGTCGCGGGGATCTGGCCCTCGACGATCTTGCAGAACAGGCAGTCGGCCTGCGGTTCCCCGGCCATTGCTTCGCCTTCCGTGACGGTGATCGGTCCGGGCATCGTATCCAGCCCGGCGCCGCTCGGGGGCCGCGTCCGCTCAGGGCCGAGCACTCGGTGCGGATCGTTCGGGGCCTGCCGCCCGGGCCGGCCGCCCGGTCAGGACCAGCGCCCGGTGCGGGCCAGCAGGACCGCCGTGGCCGCGGTGCCGGCCGTGGAGGTCCGCAGGACGGAGCGGCCCAGGCGGTAGGGGTGGGCCCCCACTTCGGCGAAGGCCGCCAGCTCCTCCGGTGAGACGCCCCCCTCCGGGCCGACCACCAGGACCACGGAACCCGAGGCGGGGAGGTCCGCCGTGGCCAGCGCCCCGGAGGGGGTGTCGCGGTCCTCGTGGAGCACCATCGCCAGGTCGGCGCCGGCCAGCAGCGCCGCCACCTGCTTGGTGGACATGGCCTCGGCCACCTCCGGGAAACGCACCCGGCGGGACTGCTTGCCCGCCTCCCGGGCCGTGGCCCGCCACTTGGCCAGGGACTTGGCCCCCCGGTCGCCGCGCCACTGCGTGATGCAGCGCGAGGCCTGCCAGGGCACGATCGCGTCCACGCCCGTCTCGGTCATCGTCTCGACGGCCAGCTCGCCGCGGTCCCCCTTGGGAAGGGCCTGGACCACCGTGATGCGGACCGGCGGCTGCGGTTCCTGCCCGGCCGAGGAGACGGCCACGACGAGCCGGTCCTTGCCCTCCGCGGCCTTCACGACGGCCTCGGCCCAGCCGCCGCGGCCGTCCGTGAGGACCACCGCCTCGCCCGGGTTCAGCCGTTTCACGGACACCGCGTGCCGGCCCTCCGGACCGTCCAGGACGAACTCCGGTCCCGCCGGGACCTCTTCGACCACGAACACCGGGGCGGTCATGACGCACTCCTCATCTGTCTTGCCTTCAACGTGCTCTGCGCCTCGGCCAGTTCGGCCGCCAGCACCTCCACCAGCTCCCCCGCCGGCAGCGTCCGCGCCAGCCGGTGCCCCTGGCCCGCCCACAGGGCCATGCCCTGCGGGTCGCCGGCCGCGGCGGCCGCCTTGCGCAGCCCCGAGGTCAGGTGGTGGACCTGCGGGTACGCGGCCGGGGCGTACGGCCCGTGCTCGCGCATGAAGCGGTTCACCAGCCCCCGCGCCGGCCGCCCGGAGAAGGCCCGGGTCAGCTCGGTGCGGACGAACAGCGGGTCCGTCAGCGCCTGCTTGTGCTCGGGGGCGGCGCCCGACTCCGGGCAGGCCAGGAAGGCCGTCCCGAGCTGCGCCGCCTCCGCGCCCGCCGCCAGCAGCGCCGCGATCTGCGAGCCCCGCATGAGGCCGCCCGCGGCGATGATCGGGAGGGCCACGGCTTCCCGTACCTGGGCCACCAGCGCGAGGAGCCCCACGGCGGCCGTGCCGTCGGCCTGGGGGTCGTCGCGGTGGGTGCCCTGGTGGCCGCCGGCCTCGACCCCCTGGACGCAGACGGCGTCGGCGCCCGCCTGCTGGACGGTACGGGCCTCGTCGTCGGAGGTCACCGTGACGACGGTGTACGTACCGGCCTTGCGCAGGGCGGCGAGGGTCGCGGACGCGGGACAGCCGAAGGTGAACGAGACGACCGGGACCGGGTCTTCGAGGAGGATGGCCAGCTTGGCGTCGTAGCCGTCGTCGCTGGTGCCGATGATCTCCTCCTCGGCGAGGGAGATCCCGTACCAGCTCGCCTCCCCGGCCAGCTGCCCGCGGTACGCCTCGACGGCGGCCGGGTCCACGTAACCGGTCTGCGGCATGAAGAGGTTGACGCCGAAACGGCGCCGGGTGAGCGCCCGCACCTGCTTGATCTCCTGGTACATCCCGTCGGCGGTCTTGTAGCCGCCGGCCAGGAAGCCCAGTCCGCCCGCCTCGCACACGGCAGCGGCGAGCTGCGGGCCGGAGCCGCCGCCCGCCATGGGAGCCTGCACGATCGGGTGGGGGGAGAGACCGTTCGGTGCCGTGGACATGGACTGCATCGTGCCATGTCCCGCTCAGGGGACCGAATCATGGCATTCGCCTGGCATAGTCCGCTTACCGACACGGCAGTCGGCCCGTGTCCGGCCGCCATCGGAACGGCATCGGGCCGGCACCGGGCCGGCACCGGGCCGACGTCGGGGCCGACGTCGGGGCCGACGTCGGGGCCGACGCAGCGAGCCCGGCCGGGGAATCCCCCGGCCGGGCTCGTGGCTGTGGTCGCAGGCCGGTCAGCGGCCGTTGAACGCGTCCTTCAGGCGGCTGAACAGCCCCTGCTGACCCGGCGCGAACTGGCCGGTGGGCCGCTCCTCGCCGCGCAGCTTCGCCAGCTGGCGCAGCAGGTCCTCCTGCTGGGCGTCCAGCTTGCTCGGGGTGGTGACCTCGACGTGGACGATGAGGTCGCCGCGCCCGCCACCGCGCAGGTGGGTCACGCCGCGCCCGTGCAGCGGGATCGCCTGGCCGGACTGGGTGCCTGGCCGGATGTCGATCTCCTCCAGCCCGTCCAGCGTCTCCAGCGGGCACTTGGTGCCCAGCGCGGCCGCCGTCATCGGGATGGTCACCGTGCAGTGCAGGTCGTCCCCGCGCCGCTGGAACGTCGGGTGCGGCAGCTCGTGGATCTCCACGTACAGGTCGCCGGCGGGGCCGCCGCCGGGGCCGACCTCGCCCTCGCCCGCGAGCTGGATGCGGGTGCCGTTCTCGACACCGGCCGGGATCTTGACCGTGAGGCTGCGGCGGGAACGGACCCGGCCGTCGCCCGCGCACTCGGGGCACGGGGTCGGGACGACGGTGCCGAAGCCCTGGCACTGCGGGCAGGGGCGCGAGGTCATGACCTGGCCCAGGAAGGACCGGGTGACCTGCGAGACCTCACCGCGGCCGCGGCACATGTCACACGTCTGCGCCGAGGTACCGGGGGCAGCGCCCTCGCCGGAGCAGGTGGTGCAGACGATGGCCGTGTCGACCTGGATGTCCTTGGTGGTCCCGAAGGCCGCCTCGTCCAGCTCCAGGTCGAGGCGGATCATGGCGTCCTGGCCGCGGCGGGTCCGCGAGCGCGGGCCGCGCTGCGAGGACTGGCCGAAGAAGGCGTCCATGATGTCGGAGAAGTTGCCGAAGCCGCCGGCTCCGAAGCCGCCCGCACCGCCGCCACCGCCGGAGGCGGACAGCGGGTCGCCGCCGAGGTCGTAGACCTGCTTCTTCTGGGCGTCCGAGAGCACCTCGTAGGCCGCGTTGATCTCCTTGAAGCGCTCCTGCGTCTTCGGGTCCGGATTCACATCCGGGTGGAGTTCACGCGCGAGGCGCCGGAAGGCCTTCTTGATCTCGTCCTGCGATGCGTCGCGGCGCACGCCGAGAACGGCGTAGTAGTCCGTGGCCACTTACGACTCCGCCAGGATCTGTCCGACGTAACGTGCCACTGCGCGTACCGCTCCCATCGTTCCGGGGTAGTCCATGCGGGTCGGTCCGACCACGCCGAGTTTGGCGACTGTTTCGCCGCCCGAACCGTAACCGACGGAGACGACGGACGTGGAGTTCAGTCCCTCGTAGGCATTCTCATGCCCGATCCGTACGGCCATTCCCGACTCGTTGGCCTCGCCCAGCAGCTTGAGAAGCACGACCTGCTCCTCCAGCGCTTCGAGCACCGGCCTGATCGTCAGGGGAAAATCGTGTCCGAAGCGGGTGAGATTGGCGGTACCGCCGATCATCAGCCGCTCCTCTGCTTCCTCGACCAGGGTTTCGAGGAGGGTCGTCAGCACCGTGGAGACGGTGCCGCGGTCCTCGGCCTCGAAGGATTCGGGGAGGTCCTGGACGAGCGGGGGCACATCGGTGAAGCGCCGGCCGACGACCCGGCTGTTGAGCCGGGCCCGCAGGTCGGCCAGCGAGGTCTCGCTGAAGGGGCTCGGGCAGTCGATCAGCCGCTGTTCGACGCGACCGGTGTCCGTGATCAGTACGAGCATCAGGCGCGCGGGAGCGAGCGAGAGCAGCTCCACGTGCCGGACGGTCGACCGGGTCAGGCTCGGGTACTGGACGACGGCGACCTGCCGGGTGAGCTGCGCGAGCAGCCGCACCGTACGGCCGACGACGTCGTCGAGGTCGACGGCGCCGTCGAGGAAGTTCTGGATGGCCCGGCGCTCGGGCGTCGACAGCGGTTTGACCCCCGCCAGCTTGTCGACGAAGAGGCGGTAGCCCTTGTCGGTGGGGATCCGGCCGGCGCTGGTGTGGGGCTGGGCGATGTAGCCCTCCTCCTCCAGCACGGCCATGTCGTTGCGCACGGTGGCGGGCGAGACGCCGAGCCGGTGGCGTTCGGTGAGCGCCTTGGAGCCGACGGGCTCCTCCGTCCCGACGTAGTCCTGGACGATGGCGCGCAGCACTTCGAGTCTGCGTTCGCTGAGCATCGCGCACACCTCCAGCTGTGGTCCGTTGCCGTGTTCTGCCGTGTACTGCCGTGTTCGTTGGCACTCTGGACGTTCGAGTGCCAGAGATCCCCCGCTCAGTGTACGGGCGGGTGGTGAGCCCCTGGCAAGGGAGGCCCGCCAGGGTAGCGTCGCCGTATGGACGTGCATTGGGAAGAGGCGGGCTGGGAACGGCTGGCCGGACGGGTCGGACGCAGACGGCTCCCGGTGTGGGACTGCACGGTGGGACTGGTGGTGGGGGACGAGTCGGTGCTCCTCGTCGATCCCGGTTCGTGCGTCCGGGAGGGCGCGCAGGTGCGGGCCGAGGCGGAGCGGCTGACGGGCCGGCGCGTGACCCATATCGCATTCACGCACGGCCATTTCGATCACGTCCTGGGCGGGGCCGCCTTCTCCGGTGCCGAGGTGTTCGGGGCGGTCGGGCTGGCCGCGCTGCTGTCGACGGGCCGCGAGGAGCTGCGCGGGGACGCGGTGCGGCACGGGCTGGCGGAGCACGAGGCCGCCGAGGCGGTGGACCTGCTGGTGCTGCCGGGACATGCGGTGTCGGGCGAGTGGACGCTGGAGCTCGGCGGGGTGCAGGTGCTGCTGGCCAACGTGGGGCCCGGGCACACCGGTCACGATCTGGCCGTCTTCGTGCCGGGCGAGCGCGAGGTGGTGTTCTGCGGGGACCTGGTGGAGGAGTCCGGCGAGCCCTTGGCGGGCCCGGACGCGGCGCCCCGGCAGTGGCCCGCCGCCCTGGACCGGCTGCTGTCGCTGGGCGGGGACGACGCGCTGTACGTGCCGGGTCACGGAGCGGTGGTCTCCGCGGACTTCGTCCGTGCGCAACGCGCCACACTGGCGGCCCGTTTCGGCGTGTCGGGAGCATGACGCCCGCGGCTCTCCTACTGTCGGCCGGATGCGCGAGTACTCCCCCGACCTGACCCCGCAGTGGAAGCGACCCAAGGCCGTGCCGGAGGTGCCGGCCGAACCGGACCTGGTGGTCGAGGTCGCGGGTACGGACTTCTGCGGCGCGGTGGTGGCCTGCGAGGCGGGCACGGTGACCCTGGAGGACCGCTTCGGCAAGCGGCGGGTGTTCCCGATGGAACCGCGGGGCTTCCTGCTGGAGGGCGCCGTCGTCACCCTGGTCCGCCCGTCCCGGGGCCCGGCCGCGCCCTCCCGTACGGCGTCCGGGTCGATCGCCGTCCCGGGCGCCCGGGCCCGGGTCGCCCGGAAGGGCCGGATCTACGTCGAGGGCCGGCACGACGCCGAGCTGGTGGAGCGGGTCTGGGGTGACGACCTGCGCATCGAGGGCGTGGTGGTGGAGTACCTGGAGGGCATCGACGACCTCCCGGCCATCGTGGCGGAGTTCGCCCCCGCGCCGGACGCCCGCCTGGGGATCCTGGTGGACCACCTGGTGCCGGGCTCGAAGGAGTCCCGTATCGCGGCGTCGGTGACCTCGCCGGACGTCCTGATCGCGGGCCACCCGTACGTGGACGTCTGGCAGGCGGTGAAACCGTCCGCGCTGGGCATCGCCGCGTGGCCGGTGGTCCCGCGCGGCCAGGACTGGAAGACGGGCGTCTGCCGGGCCCTGGGCTGGCCGGAGAACACCGGGGCCGCCTGGCAGCACATCCTGTCTCGGGTGACCTCGTACAAGGACCTGGAGCCGACCCTGCTGGGCCGCGTCGAGGAGCTCATCGACTTCGTCACGGTCGGCGGCGCCGCCTGAACTTCGGGAGGGTGCCGATCCGCCGGTGTCCGGCTTGATGTCCAGGACGGATTCACCCCGCCGAGTGGTCAGTCCACCAGGTCCCGGACCACCGCGTCGGCCAGCAGCCGCCCCTTCAGGGTCAGCACGGCCCGCCCGGCCTCGTACGGCCCGGCCTCCAGCAGGCCGTCCGTGAGGGCCTTGCGGGACGCGGCGAGCCCCGCGGGGGCGAGCAGCGACAGCGGGACCCCGTCCACGAGGCGCAGCTCCAGCAGGATCCGCTCGACCCGCCGGTCCTCCTCGGACAGGAGCTCGCGCCCCGCGCCCGGGGAGCGGCCCTCGGCCAGGGCCGCCGCATAGGCGCCCGGGTGCTTGACGTTCCACCACCTGACCCCGCCCACGTGCGAGTGCGCTCCCGGCCCGGCGCCCCACCAGTCGGCGCCGCGCCAGTACAGCTCGTTGTGCAGGCAGCGCCCGGCCTCCGAGGTGGCCCAGTTCGAGACCTCGTACCAGGAGTACCCGGCCTCGGCCATCACCGAGTCCGCGATCAGGTACCGGTCGGCGTGGACGTCGTCGTCCGTCATCGGGACCTCGCCCCGGCGGATCCGCCGCGCCAGCTGCGTCCCCTCCTCCACGATCAGCGCGTAGGCGCTGATGTGGTCCGGCCCGGCGCCCAGCGCCGCCGAGAGCGACGCCCGCCAGTCCTCGTCCGACTCCCCCGGGGTCCCGTAGATCAGGTCCAGGTTGACGTGCTCGAAGCCGGCCTCGCGCGCCTCGGCGACGCACGCCTCCGGCCGTCCCGGCGTGTGCGTGCGGTCGAGCACCTTCAGGACGTGCTGCTTCGCGCTCTGCATGCCGAAGGAGATCCGGTTGAAGCCGCCGGCGCGCAGTTCGGCCAGGTACGTCGGATCGACGGACTCCGGGTTGGCCTCGGTGGTGATCTCGGCGTCCTCGGCCAGGCCGAACTCGTCCCGGATCGCCGCGAGCATCCGTACGAGGTCCCCGGCGGGCAGCAGCGTCGGCGTGCCGCCGCCCACGAAGACGGTACGGACGGCCCTGGGGTCGTCGCCGAGCACCTTCCGGGCGAGGCGGACCTCGTCGATCAGGGTGTCGGCGTAGTTCTCCCGGGAGGCGAGCACGCCGCCGGTGCCCCGCAGCTCGGTGGCCGTGTACGTGTTGAAGTCGCAGTACCCGCAGCGCGTGGCGCAGTACGGGACGTGCAGGTAGAACCCGAGCGGCCGCTCCCCGGCACCCACCAGGGCGTGCGACGGCAGCGAGCCGTCTTGGGGCATGGGTTCACCGTCGGGCAGTGCGGAAGGCATGCCCCCATTGTCCCGCACGAATCCAGCCCCGCCGGCGGCCCCGCCCGCACATCCAACCCCGCCCCGCACATCCAGCCCCGCCGGCGCTTGAGGCGCGGGGTCCGGGGCGGAGCCCCGATCTTTCAGCCCCGCCGGCGTTTGAGGCGCGGGGGTCCGGGGGCAGCGCCCCCGGCAGCGGCGCCGCAGCGAGGCACAGCCCGGCAGGGGCGGGGTCCGCGGGGCGCGGCCCCAGCCGCCCCGCCCCGCCCCGCCGAGCCCGCGGCAGGCGTCAGGCCTCGCGGCTGCCCTCGTACATCTCCTCGATCAGGTGCTTGAACTCACGCTCGACCACCGGACGCTTCAGCTTCAGGCTCGGCGTGAGGTCGCCGTGCTCCACGTCGAGGTCGCGCGGCAGCAGCCGAAACTTCTTGATCGTCTGCCACCTCTGCAGGCCCTCGTTGAGGGTCTGCACGTACGTCTCGATGAGCCGCACGGTCTCCGGCGCGGCCAGCACCTGCCCGTACGTCTTGCCCTCCAGCCCGTTCTCGGCCGCCCAGACCAGGATCGACGGCTGGTCGAGCGCGATCAGGGCCGAGCAGAAGTTCCGGTCGGCGCCGTGCACGACGATGGTCGACACGTACGGGCAGATCGCCTTGAACTGGCCCTCGATCTCCGCCGGGGCGACGTACTTGCCGCCCGAGGTCTTGATCAGGTCCTTCTTGCGGTCGGTGATGCGCAGGTAGCCGTCGGCCGAGAGCTCGCCGATGTCTCCGGTGTGCAGCCAGCCGTCGGACTCCAGGACCTCGGCGGTCTTGTCGGGCTGCTGGTGGTAGCCCTCCATGATGCCGGGGCCGCGCAGCAGGATCTCGCCGTCGTCGGCGATGCGGACCTCGGTGCCGGGGAGCGGCTTGCCGACCGTGCCGGTGCGGTAGGCCTCGCCCGGGTTGACGAAGGAGGCCGCGCTGGACTCCGTCAGGCCGTAGCCCTCCAGGATGTGGATGCCCGCGCCGGAGAAGAAGAAGCCGATCTCGGGCGCCAGCGGGGCGGCGCCGGAGACGGCGGCGCGCAGCTTCCCGCCGAAGGCGTCGCGGAGCTTGGAGTAGACGAGCGCGTCGGCGATCTTGTGCTTGGTGGTGAGGCCGAAGGGGGCGCTCGCCCGGCCGGTGCGGCGGTAGTTGTCCTGCGTGACCTTGGCGTACTCGCGGGCGACGCCGACCGACCACTGGAAGATCTTGTACTTGGCGCCGCCGGCGGCCCGGGCCTTGGCGGCCACGCCGTTGTAGACCTTCTCGAAGATGCGCGGAACGGCCGCCATGTAGGTCGGCTGCACGACCGGCAGGTTCTCGATGATCTTGTCGATCCGGCCGTCGACGGCGGTCACGTGGCCGGCCTCGATCTGCCCGGAGGTGAGCACCTTGCCGAAGACGTGGGCCAGCGGCAGCCACAGGTACTGGACGTCGTCCTTGTGGATCAGGCCGGTGGCGACCATGGCCTTGGCCAGGTACGACCAGTTGTCGTGCAGCAGCCGGACACCCTTGGGGCGGCCGGTCGTGCCGGAGGTGTAGATGAGGGTGGCGAGCTGGTCGGAGGTGATCGCCGCGATCCGCTCCTTGACCGCCTCGGGGTGCTTGGCGAGGTACTCCTTGCCGCTCGCCTCCAGATCGGCCAGCGAGAGCACCCAGCCCTCGGGGTCGCCCTCGGCGGGGACGGCGTCGGCGGCCTCCAGGACCACGACGTGGGCGAGGTGCGGCAGGTCGGCGCGGCGCTCGCGCGCCTTCGCCAGCTGCTTCGCGTCCTCGGCGATGAGCACCCGGCTCTCGGAGTCCGAGAGGATGAAGGCCGACTCGTCCGCATTGGTGCTGGGGTAGATGGTGGTGACCGCGCCGCCGGCGCACATCACGCCGAGGTCGGAGAGGATCCAGTCGACCCGGGTGTTGGAGGAGAGCGCGACGCGCTGCTCCGACTCCAGGCCGAGGGCGATCAGCCCGGCGGCGATGGCGAAGACGCGCTCGGCCGCCTGGCCCCAGCTGAGCGACTTCCAGTCGTCTGTGGCGCCCTGGCCGCCCGCCGCGGGCACCGGGTACCGGTAGGCCTCGTCGTCGGGCGTCGCTGCGACGCGCTCAAGGAAGAGCACCGCCACGCTGGACGGGCGGTTCTCGAGATAGGTCTGTGTGTCGCTCACGACATCCTCCGGACCGGCCCACGCGGCAGTGCGTGGGCGTAGGGCGCTTGCGGGGCGCTTGGGACTGGCGGGTTTGAGACGTGCCGGTTAGTGACTGGCGAGTAACCGTCGAGCAGTGATCAGACTAGAGCGCGCCCGGCGCGTGCGTAAGGGCCCGCAAGCGGCCGGTTCATAACGAAACAGGCCCCCGCGCCGGTGCGCGGAGGCCTGCTCGTATCGGACGGCCGGGGGGCGGCTACTTCTTCTTGCCGCCGGACTCGTCGCTGGAGAGGACGGCGATGAAGGCCTCCTGCGGGACCTCCACGGAGCCGACCATCTTCATGCGCTTCTTGCCTTCCTTCTGCTTCTCCAGGAGCTTGCGCTTACGGGAGATGTCACCGCCGTAGCACTTGGCGAGGACGTCCTTGCGGATGGCGCGGATGGTCTCGCGGGCGATGACGCGGGAGCCGATCGCGGCCTGGATCGGCACCTCGAAGGCCTGCCGCGGGATGAGCTCGCGCAGCTTGGCGACGAGGCGCACACCGTAGGCGTAGGCGGCGTCCTTGTGCGTGACGGCGGAGAAGGCGTCGACCTTGTCGCCGTGCAGCAGGATGTCGACCTTGACCAGGCTGCCGGACTGCTCGCCGGTGGGCTCGTAGTCGAGGGAGGCGTAACCGCGCGTCTTGGACTTCAGCTGGTCGAAGAAGTCGAAGACGATCTCCGCGAGCGGGAGGGTGTAGCGGATCTCGACCCGGTCCTCGGAGAGGTAGTCCATGCCGAGGAGGGTGCCGCGGCGGGTCTGGCAGAGCTCCATGATCGCGCCGATGAACTCGGTGGGCGCGAGCACGGTGGCCCGTACGACCGGCTCGAAGACGTCCGAGATCTTGCCCTCGGGGAACTCGCTCGGGTTGGTGACGGTGACTTCCTTGCCGTCCTCCAGGACGACCCGGTAGACCACGTTGGGCGCGGTGGCGATCAGGTCGAGGCCGAACTCGCGCTCCAGGCGCTCGCGGACCACGTCCAGGTGGAGCAGGCCGAGGAAGCCGACGCGGAAGCCGAAGCCGAGCGCCGCCGAGGTCTCCGGCTCGTAGACGAGCGCGGCGTCGTTGAGCTGCAGCTTGTCCAGGGCCTCGCGCAGGTCCGGGTAGTCCGAGCCGTCGAGCGGGTACAGGCCCGAGAAGACCATGGGCCGCGGGTCCTTGTAGCCGCCGAGGGCCTCGGTCGCGCCGTTGTGCAGGCTGGTGATCGTGTCACCGACCTTGGACTGACGGACGTCCTTCACGCCGGTGATGATGTAGCCCACCTCGCCGACGCCGATGCCGTCGGCAGGGGTCATCTCCGGGGAGGAGACGCCGATCTCCAGCAGCTCGTGGGTGGCGCCGGTGGACATCATCCGGATGCGCTCGCGCTTGTTGAGCTGGCCGTCGACCACACGGACGTACGTGACGACGCCGCGGTACGAGTCGTAGACCGAGTCGAAGATCATCGCGCGGGCCGGGGCGTCCTTGGGGCCGACCGGGGCCGGGACCGTGGCGACGATCTTGTCGAGCAGCGCGTCCACGCCGAGACCGGTCTTCGCCGAGACGCGCAGGACGTCCTCGGGCTGGCAGCCGACCAGGTTCGCGAGCTCCTCGGCGAACTTCTCCGGCTGGGCGGCCGGCAGGTCGATCTTGTTCAGGACCGGGACGATCGCGAGGTCTTTCTCCATCGCCAGGTACAGGTTGGCGAGGGTCTGCGCCTCGATGCCCTGAGCGGCGTCCACCAGGAGGACCGTGCCCTCGCACGCGGCGAGGGAGCGCGAGACCTCGTAGGTGAAGTCGACGTGCCCGGGGGTGTCGATCATGTTGAGGATGTGGGTGGAGCCCTGACCCTCGCCCGTGGTGGGCGCCCAGGGCAGCCGGACCGCCTGGGACTTGATCGTGATGCCGCGCTCACGCTCGATGTCCATGCGGTCGAGGTACTGGGCGCGCATCTGCCGCTGGTCGACGACACCGGTGAGCTGGAGCATCCGGTCGGCAAGGGTCGACTTGCCGTGGTCGATGTGCGCGATGATGCAGAAATTGCGGATCAGCGCCGGGTCGGTACGGCTCGGCTCGGGCACGTGGCTGGGGATCGCGGGCACGCAGTGTCCTGATTCTCGGTCGCAGTCGGAACTCGGAACGGAGTCTGAGTCCTCCCATGGTCCCATGGACGGGGCAGTGCGCTCGGTTTGGGCCGCCAGAAGCGTGCCTGGTAGCCTGGGCAGCTGTGTCTCGTATGCCCTCTCAGCTGTCGAGGCACAATCCGAAGATCAAACTCTGAACCTGAAAAGGCTCTTTCGTGGCGAACATCAAGTCCCAGATCAAGCGGAACAAGACGAACGAGAAGGCGCGCCTGCGCAACAAGGCCGTCAAGTCCTCGCTCAAGACCGCGATCCGCAAGGCCCGCGAGGCCGTCGTCGCCGGTGACGTCGAGAAGGCCACCGTGGCTTCTCGTGCCGCCGCGCGTGCGCTCGACAAGGCTGTCTCGAAGGGTGTCATCCACAAGAACGCCGCCGCCAACAAGAAGTCGGCGCTGGCCACCAAGGTTGCCTCCCTCCAGGGCTGAGCTCTCGATGTGATCGCCGGAAGGGACCCAGTGGGCCCTCTCTCCCGCTCCTGACCGGCACCCCGCTCCGCACACGAAGCGTTCGCCACGCGGGTGCGGCGCAACCAGAAGTAACCGAAGGCCCCGGCCTCCACCCTTCCCCAGGGTGGTGGCCGGGGCCTTCGCGCGTGTCAGTGGCGCTGGGGGCGGGCCGCGCGGGCCACCGCCACGACCGCCTTCTCCAGGGCGTACTCGGGGTCGTCGCCCCCACCCTTGACTCCTGCATCGGCGGCGGCCACAGCGCGCAGCGCCTCCGAGACCCCGTCGGCCGACCAGCCCCGCATCTGCTGGCGGACCCGGTCGATCTTCCACGGCGGCATGCCCAGGTCCCGGGCGAGGTCGCCCGGTCGGGCTCCGCGCGGGGCGGAGGCCAGCTTGCCGATCGCGCGGACCGCCTGGGCCAGGGCGCTGGTGATCAGGACCGGCGCCACCCCGGTGGACAGGGACCAGCGCAGGGCTTCCAGGGCCTCCGCCGCACGCCCCTCGACCGCCCGGTCGGCGACGGTGAAGCTGGAGGCCTCGGCCCGGCCCGTGTAGTAGCGGCCGACGACGGCCTCGTCGATGGTTCCCTCGACGTCCGCGCACAGCTGCGCCGCCGCACTCGCCAGCTCCCGCAGGTCGCTGCCGATCGCGTCCACCAGGCTCTGGCACGCCTCGGGGGTCGCCGACCGGCCCAGCGTGCGGAATTCGCCCCGCACGAACGACAGCCGGTCCGCGGCCTTCGTCATCTTCGGGCAGGCGATCTCCCGCGCGCCCGCCTTCCGCGCCGCGTCCAGCAGGCCCTTGCCCTTGACCCCGCCCGCGTGGAGGAGGACGAGGATGATCTCCTCGTAGGGCGCGTCGAGGTAGGCCTTGACCTCCTTGACCGAGTCCGCGGACAGGTCCTGCGCATTGCGCACGACCAGGACCTTGCGCTCGGAGAAGAGCGAGGGGCTCGTCAGCTCGGCCAGTGTGCCGGGCTGGAGCTGCTCGGAGGAGAGGTCGCGGACGTCCGTGTCGGCGTCGGCGGCACGGGCGGCCGCCACCACCTCCCGTACGGCACGGTCGAGCAGCAGCTCCTCCTGCCCCACCGCGAGGGTGAGCGGGGCAAGCGGATCGTCGGTGGAATTCTTCCTGGTGGCCATCGCCTCCAGCATCCCACGCCGCACTGACAGTCCCCCGCCCCGCGACCCCCCTCACGCGATCCTTGAGAATGGTCGGGTGAACGTGCGACATGTACTCGTCCTGCCCGACCGCGACGCCGCCGAGGAGGTGGCCCGGGAGGCCGCCGACCGCTTCGGCCTCCCGGAGGAACCGCAGTTGGTCCGCGACGCGCTGGCCGGCGAGGACGACGCCGAGGACGCCCAGTGGCTGGTGGTCGTCGAGGATCCGCAGGAACGGCTCGACGCCACCTCGCTGGACGACCTCGCCGCCGAGTACGAAGGCTGGCTGGAGACCCCGTAGGAGCCGGGGCGCCTCGCGGTCCGTCAGGCCTTGTGCACGATCTGGACGTCCAGGGTCACTTCCACGCTGGAGCCGATCGCCGCGATCCCGTGCGCCAGCATCGACTGCCAGTTCAGGGTGAAGTCCTCGCGGTGCAGTTCGGCGGATGCCCGGCAGGCGGCCCGCACCTCGCCCTCCAGGCCCGTACCCAGCCCCAGGTACTCGGTGTCCAGGGTGACGGAGCGGCTGACCCCGTGCAGGGTGAGGGCGCCCGCCACCGCCCAGCGGCTGCCGCTGCGGTGGATGAACCGTTCGCTGTAGAACTCCACCGTGGGGTGCCGGGCCGCGTCCAGGAAGTCTCCCGACCTCAGGTGGTCGTCGCGCAGCCGCACCCCGGTGTCGATGCTCGCCGCATCGATGATCACGTGCATGGAGGAGTCCTCCATGCGCTCGGCTATCCGCACCGCGCCGGCGAACGTGTTGAAGCGGCCGCGGATCCGGGCCAGGCCGATGTGCCTCGCCGTGAAGCCGATGGACGAGTGCGTCGGGTCGAGCTCCCAGTGACCGGGCTGCGGCAGCAGCGGCGGTTCCACCGCGTCGAGGATGATCTCCGCGGTACCGGGCTGCGCCGGGTCCCCCACGAGCGTCGCCCCGTGGAACGGCGCGTACCCCTCGGCGGTGACGGAGAGCCGGTACTCCCCCTCCGGGACGGCTGCCGTGAAGCCGCCGTACGGGTCGGTCTCGCCACGGACGATCCGGCGGCCGATCGGGTCGGTCACCTCGAACGTGGCCTGCCGTACCGGCTGGTGGACCGTGTCGAGAACCCGGCAGCTGAGCAGACGCGCCGTCGGCGGAAGCGTCAGTGTCGCGGATGACTGCTGGCTGGAACCTCCGGCCGTCTCTATCCCCCGTCGGCGACCGAACATGGCTGTTGCACCCCCGTGCTGTGTGGACCTGGACCGTTCTGGCGAAAACAAATTCGATCATGCTGTCGGGTTGGGGGCAAACAGAATGGCCGCGCCCGGTTGGGGCGAGCCGCCTCCGCCGCCTCCTGGCCGGAAATGCCCGCAGCCGCACGCCGGTTCCGCTGACGGCGATGGAGCCGTCGGTGTCGGTGCGCAGTACGGTCGCCCCCAGGGCCCGCAGCCGGGAGAGCGTACCCGGCGCGGGGTGCCCGTAGCGGTTGGCCACGCCGACGGGGACGATCGCGAACCGTGGCCGGATCCGGGCGTGCAGCCCGGGGTCCTGGTGCGCTGAGCCGTGGTGTGCGACCTTCAGGACGTCCACCGGGCCCAAATGCGGATGCTCCCTCAAGAGCGCCTGCTGTGCGGGTGGTTCGAGGTCGCCGAGCAGCAGCAGGGTCAGGCCCGCGGCCCGTACCAGCAGGGTGACGCTCGCATCGTTGGGACCCTCGGGCGGCGGTCCGGCCGGCGGCGGCCACAGCACCTGCCATTCCAGCGGGCCGGCCCGGCGCCGCTCCCCCTGCGCCGCCCGCACCACCGGCACACCGGCGGCGGCCGCAGTCCGGCGGACGAACTCGGCCTGCCCCGGCGGCTCTTCCAGTCCGGTGACCTGAATCACCCCCACGGACCGGCCCCGCAGCACCCCGGACAGCCCTGCCACATGGTCGGCGTGAAAGTGCGTCAGCACGAGCATCGGCACCCGGTGCACGCCCAGGGTGCGCAGGCAGCCGTCCACCGCGCCCGGATCCGGTCCGGCGTCCACCACCAGGGCCTCGCCCGGGCCCACGGCGAGTACGGCGGCGTCCCCCTGGCCCACCGCGCACTGGACATAGCTCCAGTCGGGCGGGGGCCAGCCGGTGAGCGTACGGGTGAGCTGCGGCGGCCTCAGCACGGCCAGGAGCAGCAGCACCGCCAGCGCGGAGCAGAGCCACCGCCGCCGCCTGAACCGCCTGCCCCCGATGCCCACGACGGCCACGGTCACGGCGGCCAGCAGCACGCCCCCGGTGAGCCCGCCCGGCCAGGGCAGCTCGGCCCCCGGAAACCGCGCCCCGGCCCGGGCCACGGCCGCGATCCACCCGGCCGGCACCCCGGCGCACCAGGCGAGCACCTGCGCGGCGGGCATCCACAGCGGAGCCACCGCGAGCGCCGCGAAGCCGAGCACCGTCGCCGGACCTGCCGCCAGCTCGGCCAGCAGATTGCACGGCACCGCCACCAGGCTGACCCGGGCCGCGAGCACGGCGACCACGGGCGCGCACACCGCCTGGGCGGCCGCGGCGGCCCCCAGCGCCTCGGCGAGCCGGGGGCCCGTCCCCCGCCGCCGCAGTGCTTCGCTCCACCGGGGGGCGAGGGTGAGCAGGGCCCCGGTGGCCAGGACGGAGAGCAGGAAGCCGTAACTGCGGGCCAGCCACGGGTCGTAGAGCACCAGCAGCAGCACGGCGCCGCCCAGCGCCGGAATCAGCGACCTGCGCCGCCCGGTGGCGATGGCCAGCAGGGTCACCGCCCCGCACGCCGCGGCCCGCAGCACGCTCGGCTCCGGCCGGCACACCACCACGAACCCCAGCGTCAGGGCCGCCCCGCACAGGGCGGTCGCCCGCAGCGAGAGCCCGAGCCGAGGCGCCAGCCCGCTCCGCTCGGCCTGCTGCGCGCGGGCCGGGGGCCCGATGAGCAGGAACAGCACCACGGTCAGGTTGGACCCGGAGACGGCCAGCAGGTGCAGCAGGTCGGTGGCCCGGAACGCCTCGTGCAGATCGGGCGGAACCCTGGACGTGTCCCCGACGACCAGCCCCGGCAGCAGGGCCCTGGCATCCGGCGCGAGCCCCTCGGTGGCCTCGCGCAGCCCGGCCCGCAACCGCCCCGCGAGCCGCTGCGCGGTGTCCGGGCCGCCCATCACCCGGGGCGGGGTGTCCACGGCCGGGCGGAGCAGCGCCACGGCCCGCTCCCCGCCCCGCGCCGGGGCCAGCCGAGCGACCACCACCACCCGCGTGGAGGGCAGCAGTCCGGCCCATCCCGGATGCCCGGCCAGTACCCGCACCGGGGTTTCCACACGGGTGCTCGCCCCGTCGGGTCCGGTCACCCGGGTCACCACCGCGTCCAGCACCCTCACCGGCGGCCCGCTCCCGCTCCGGGCGGCCCTCGGATCGGAGCCGACGGTGAGCTCGGCGAGCACGCGGGCATGCTCCCGCGCCAGCCCCGCGACCGGCCCGGCCCTGGCCTCGGCCCGCTGGAGCCCCGCCACCCCGGCCCCGGCGGCCGCGCACAGCAGGGCGGCCGCCACCGCCGGGGCGATCCTCCAGCGCGGCCCCGGGCGCCGGCCCGCGGCCAGCATCAGCAGCCCCGCGCAGGCCACCCCCAGCCCCACCCCGACGGCGGTCCGGCCGGCGGGCGCGTCCAGCGCGAGGGCGGCCGCAGCCCAGGCGGCCACGGCAGGCACCGCGAGCCGCAGGTCCACCGGGCCCGCGCCCTCGGAGCCGTTCACGGCCGCACCAGCGTGCGCAGGTCGGCGAAGCGCCGCTCACCGATGCCGTTGACCTGGCGGAGCTCCTCCACGGAACGGAAGCCACCGCGTGCGGTGCGGAAGTCGACGATGTGCTGCGCCAGCACCGGCCCGACCCCCGGCAGACCGTCCAGCTGCGCGACCGTGGCCGTGCCCAGACTGAGGGGGCCGGGGCTTGGTCCGCCGGTGGCCCCGGCGGCCGGTGGCGGCTGCGCCGGGCCGCCCACCAGCACCTGCTCGCCGTCCACCAGCACCCGGGCCCGGTTCAGCCCGGTGGTGTCCGTGCCCGGCCGCACTCCTCCGGCGGCGGCCAGCGCGTCCGCCACCCGCGAACCAGCGGGCAGTCGCAGCACACCGGGCTCCCGGACCTTGCCGCTGACGTCGACGACGATCCGCGCGACGCCCCCACCTGCGCCCGCACCCGCCGGAGCGGCCGGCGCCGCGGCCTGTGCCGTGGCCGCTGCCGCCACCGTCCCCGGGGCGACCACCGCGGGGGCCGTCACCGGCGCCGGCCGGCCCGACCAGAACTGCTGCGCGGCGAATCCGAGCGCGGCGACCAGCACCACCGCGACGGCGGCCACCGTGCGCGGCTCCACCCCGCAGCGGGCCTGCACCCACAGCGGCAGCCGCTCCCGCACGGCCAGCCACCGCGCGGTCCCGCAGGACAGCCCGGCCGCCTCCTGGGGCGGATCCTCCGGCTCTGCCCGGGCCTCCACGGCGGCCGGTGGCGGGCTGCTGCCGCCCAGCAGGGCTTCGGCCCTCAGCCGTACCGCGCCCGGCTCCGGATCAGGAGCCCGGCGGCCGGCAGGGCGTGGGCCGCGGCGGCCACGGCGGTGCCGGAGACGGCTGTCGGAGAGAGAGGAGCGGCCCGGGCCACTGGTGGCGCCCGACGGATGCGACATACGCGTTCGAAGAGTCATGCCACGACCGTAGGGGCCCATCCCGACCGCCGTTCGGAGCCTTCAATTCCGGTGGACAGCGGGCCCGTTGTGGATAACCCGACCACTCGTTCCGGTGATCAGCGGGGTGAGACGACCGCCGCGAGCAGCCCCGGCCCGGTGTGCGCGCCGATCACCGCACCGACCTCGCTGACGTGCAGCTCGACCAGTCCGGGGATGCGCTCGCGCAGCCGCTCGGCCAGCTTCTCGGCCCGCTCCGGAGCCGCCAGGTGGTGCACCGCCACGTCGACGCTCGCGGACCCGGCGCGCTCGACGGCCAGCTCCTCCAGGCGGGCGATGGCCTTGGACGCCGTCCGCACCTTCTCCAGCATCTCGATCCGCCCCCCGTCCAGCGTCAGCAGGGGCTTCACCGCGAGGGCCGAGCCGAGGAGGGCCTGCGCGGCCCCGATCCGGCCGCCGCGGCGGAGGTAGTCGAGGGTGTCGACGTAGAAGTACGCGGACATGTCCGCCGCCCGCTTCTCGGCGGCGGCCACGGCCTCGTCCACGGAACCGCCCGCCTCGGCCACCTCGGCGGCGGCGAGCGCACAGAAGCCGAGGGCCATCGCGACCATGCCGGTGTCCACGACGCGTACGGGCACGGGCGCGGTCCTGGCGGCGACCACGGCGGCGTCGTAGGTGCCGGAGAACTCGGCGGACAGGTGCAGGCTGACGATGCCGGTGGCCCCGGCGTCCGCCGCGTCCCGGTAGGCCCGGACGAACTCCTCCGGGCTGGGGCGCGAGGTGGTGACCGAGCGGCGCTTCTGCAGGGCCAGGGCCAGGCTGCGCGCCGAGATCTCGGTGCCCTCCTCGAGTGCCTCGCCGCCGAGCACCACGGTGAGCGGGACGGCGGTGATTCCGTGCCGCGCCATGGCCGGTCGGGGCAGGTAGGCCGTGGAATCGGTGACGATGGCGACATGGCGGGACATGAGCCGGAGGTTACCGCCAGTGGGGGCAGGACGGCAGCCTGGGCCCCTCGTCGGGGCCTTCCCGCCGCCCTGCGGGGCTGAAACTACGTCGTGCTCTCCGGCCGCCGCGCCTTCTGCCAGGGGTACGGGGTCGCCGGAGCGGCCGGGTTCAAGGCGGCCGGCCGCGGCTCCGCGCCCCAACCGCCCGACGCCGACGCCGATGCCGATGCCTGCGACGGCGCCTGCGCCTGACCCGCCGCGGGCCCGTGCCCCTGAGCCGGCCCCGCCGCAGACCCGCTCGCCTGCGCCGCGTCCCACGCCGCGGCCGCCGCCGTCAGGTCGTCCACCGACCCGCGCGACCAGTCCCGTAGCGCACCGGACTCGACCTCGATCTGGGCCGACAGCGTGGACAGGTCGTCCTCCGCGAAACGGCGGGCGCGGTCACGCGCCGCCCACCGCAGCGAGTCCGCGGCCTGCATGATCTTGGTCGTCCGTTCGCGCAGGTCCGGCAGGCTGTCGGCGATCCGCTTGCGGTCCGGATCCTGCTCCAGCCGCTTCAGCTCGTCGTCCAGCTCGTACCCGTGTGCGCTCAGCCGCTCGAACAGCCCGATGGACTCCCTCAGCGAGGCGTCCGCCTTGACCCCGTCGTGCAGCGCCTGCTGCGTGGCCCGCATCGAGGTCCTCAGGTCGAGCCGCAGCTGCGCCAGCGCCCCCGTGACCCCGACCTGGCCGAAGCTCTTCGCCTTCAAGGTGGTGTCCTCCACCGTCCGGCGGGCCTGCGTGAGGGTGCGGTCCACGCCGCGCTTGGCCGCCCCCACCACCTTGACGGTCGCATACACGCCCAGGCCCAGGAAGGCGAAAAACATCACCAGCGCGAAGATGATCAACGCGGCCTCCATGAGTGTCCCTTCCCCAGTCCCCGCACGTTTGTCCGTCCCCTCCACCGTAAACGCCACGGGCAGGTCGGGGGTTCCATTCGAACCCCCAACCTGCCCGTACGGGATGTCCCCCATGGGAGGCCGGGTGACGTCAGATGACGATGTTGACCAGCTTCGGCGCGCGCACGATCACCTTGCGGATCTCCGCGCCGCCCAGCGCCGCGACGACACCCTCGTCGGTCACGGCCAGCTGCTCCAGCTCCGCCTCCGAGATCGTCGGCGACACCTCCAGCCGCGCCTTGACCTTGCCCTTGACCTGCACCACGCAGGTCACGCTCTCGTCCACGACGTACGCCGGGTCCGCGACCGGGAAGTCCTGGTGGACCACCGATTCGCTGTGGCCCAGCCGGTGCCACAGCTCCTCCGCGATGTGCGGGGCCAGCGGGGCGACCAGCAGCACCAGGGACTCCGCGACGGAGCGCTCCAGCGGGCGACCGGCCTTCGTCAGCGCGTTGTTCAGCTCGGTGATCTTCGCGATGGCGGTGTTGAAGCGCAGCCCCGCCAGGTCCGCGCCGGCCCCGTCGATCGCCTTGTGCAGCGCGCGCAGGGTGTCCTCGCCCGGCTCGCCGTCCACGACGGTGACGGCGCCCGTCTCCTCGTCGACGATGTTGCGCCACAGGCGCTGCAGCAGCCGGTACTGGCCGACCACGGCCCGGGTGTCCCACGGACGCGAGACGTCCAGCGGACCCATCGCCATCTCGTACAGACGCAGCGTGTCGGCGCCGTACTCCTCGCAGATCTCGTCCGGCGTGACGGCGTTCTTCAGGGACTTGCCCATCTTGCCGTGCTCGCGCTTGACCGGCTGGCCCTGGTGGAAGTAGCCGCCGTCGCGCTCCTCGACCTCGGCCGCGGGCACGTAGACGCCGCGTGCGTCGGTGTAGGCGTACGCCTGGATCATGCCCTGGTTGAACAGCTTGTGGAACGGCTCCGCCGAGGAGACGTGCCCCAGGTCGAACAGCACCTTGGACCAGAAGCGCGCGTACAGCAGGTGCAGCACCGCGTGCTCGGCGCCACCCACGTACAGGTCGACACCGCCGTGCGGAGCGCCCTCGCGCGGGCCCATCCAGTACTGCTCGATCTCCGGGTCGACCAGCGCCGACGCGTTGTTCGGGTCCAGGTAGCGCAGCTCGTACCAGCAGGAACCGGCCCAGTTCGGCATGGTGTTGGTCTCGCGCCGGAAGGAGCGGGTGCCGCGGCCGTCGCCCAGGTCCAGCTCGACGTTGACCCACGACTCGTTGCGGGACAGCGGGGTCTCCGGCTTGGAGGTGGCGTCGTCCGGCTCGAAGGTGCGCGGCGAGTAGTCCTCGACCTCCGGCAGTTCCAGCGGCAGCATCGACTCGGGCAGCGAGTGCGCGACGCCGTCCTCGTCGTAGACGATCGGGAAGGGCTCGCCCCAGTAGCGCTGACGGCTGAACAGCCAGTCGCGCAGCCGGAAGTTGACCGTGCCCTCGCCGATGCCGCGCTCGGCCAGCCAGGCGGTGATCGTGGCCTTCGCCTCGACGACGCCCAGGCCGTCCAGCGCGATGCCCTCGCCCGTCGAGTTGACCAGCTTCGCGTCGTAGGAGACGAAGGCGTCGTCCCATTCGGCCGGGTCGGTCCCGCGCCCGTCCGAGGGCTGCACGACGCACCGCATCGGCAGCTCGAAGGCGCGCGCGAACTCGAAGTCGCGGCTGTCGTGGGCCGGAACGGCCATGATCGCGCCGGTGCCGTAGCCCATCAGCACGTAGTCGGCGATGAAGACCGGGACCTTGGCGCCGCTGACCGGGTTGACCGCGTACTCGCCGGTGAAGACACCGGTCTTGTCCTTGGCCTCGGCCTGCCGCTCGACGTCCGACTTCGAGGCGGCCTGCTTGCGGTACGCCGCGACGGCCTCCGCCGGCGTGGCGTGCCCGCCGGTCCACACGTCGTGGGTGCCCTCGGGCCAGGCGGCCGGGATGAACTTCTCGACCAGCGGGTGCTCGGGCGCCAGCACCATGTAGGTGGCGCCGAACAGGGTGTCCGGACGGGTGGTGAAGACGGTGATGGCCTCGTCGCCCAGCGCGAAGTCGACGCGCGCGCCCTCGCTGCGGCCGATCCAGTTGCGCTGCTGCAGCTTGATGGCCTCGGGCCAGTCCAGCGCGTCCAGGTCGTCCAGCAGCCGGTCGGCGTACGCGGTGATCCGCATGTTCCACTGGCTCAGCCGGGACTTGAAGACCGGGAAGTTGCCGCGCTCGGAACGGCCGTCCGCGGTGACCTCCTCGTTGGCCAGTACGGTGCCCAGCCCGGGGCACCAGTTCACGGGCGCGTCCGAGGAGTACGCCAGCCGGTACTCGTTCAGTACGTCGGCCCGCTCGCCCGCGGTCAGCGCGGCCCAGTCACGGCCTCCGGGAACCTCGCGGGAGCCGTCCTCGAAGGCGGCGACCAGCTCGGTGACCGGCCGGGCCTTGCCCGCGTCCGCGTCGTACCAGGAGTTGTAGATCTGCAGGAAGATCCACTGCGTCCACTTGTAGTAGTCCGGGTCGATCGTCGCGAAGGACCGGCGCTTGTCGTGGCCCAGGCCCAGCCGGCGCAGCTGGACCTTCATGTTCTCGATGTTCGCCTCGGTCGACACGCGCGGGTGCGTGCCGGTCTGCACGGCGTACTGCTCGGCCGGCAGGCCGAAGGCGTCGAAGCCCAGGGTGTGCAGGACGTTGTGGCCGGTCATCCGCTGGTGGCGGGCGAAGACGTCGGTGGCGATGTACCCGAGCGGGTGGCCGACGTGCAGGCCCGCACCGGACGGGTACGGGAACATGTCCATGATGAACTTCTTGGGCCGTGCGACCACCGCCGGGTCCCCGGCCAGGTCACCGGTCGGGTTCGGGGCCTCGTACGTGCCCTGCGCGTCCCATACGTCCTGCCAGCGTGCCTCGATGTCGGCGGCCATGGCAGCCGTGTAGCGGTGCGCCTCGGCCGCCTCGGGGGCCGGGGTGTTCGTCTCGCTCATGATTTCTGAAGCTCCATCGATCGTCTCTGCCGTCTCTGCCTGCCCAAACGAAAAAACCCCTCGCACAGGAGGGGGCGCCGCGCCGAGGCCGACCGTCTCGTGGGGTCGGTACTGATCAGCGCGGCTCGGTAAGCAGAAGGCGTACGGCACGCATGGCGTCAGGGTACCGCAGCACCCGCGGCGCCCGCTCGGACGACCGCACAACGAGAAGCGGGCCACCCGATCCGGGTGGCCCGCTTCTTCACTGTGGAGCTAAGGAGAATTGAACTCCTGACCTCCTGCATGCCATGCAGGCGCTCTACCAACTGAGCTATAGCCCCTTGTTCTGCTTGCCGCTTCGGTTTCCCTTGCCGGTTCCCCTTGGCGACGTCCCAAACATTACACGGTCATGGCCCTGGTCCAAAAATCGGTTTCCACCCACCACGGGCCATGTCCGCTTTGATCCGTCTTGTCACGCTCTGGCGAACTGATAGAACCGCTTCAGCGTGCAGTGCTCGTCGAGCAGCCGCCCGTAGATCGGCTCCCCTTCCAGCTCTCGGTACGTCTCGATCGGGTCGCCTTTTATGATCAGCGCCCGCGCGCATTCCTCGCACCAGTACTGGTAGTCGGGGTTGACGGGGTCCATGTCCCGCACGATCGGCGTGCCGTTGTTGCACCAGTCGCACCGGCGCCGGTGTGCACCCATCCGTCAGCGACTCCCTCCCGCGTCGGGGCCGTGATCTCCCCCTCCGGCGGTCCGATTCTGCCATGCCGGTGCGGGCGGGGTCAGCAAACGCAAAGGGCACAAAAACAAGGACCCCGCCCCCTGTTGGGGACGGGATCCTGATTGTGGAGCTAAGGAGAATTGAACTCCTGACCTCCTGCATGCCATGCAGGCGCTCTACCAACTGAGCTATAGCCCCGCTCTCCGCCGCGCTCCCCCCGTCTCCGGTGTTCTGCGCTGCGAACAAGAAGAACTCTAGCCTGTGACCAGCCGGAAAGTGAAATCCGGGTGGCGGCCCCGGCAGGGAGCGCCGGGGAGCGGCAGGGAGCTGCTCAGTCGTCGTCGCCGAGCACCGGTTCCGGCAGCGTGCCGGCGTTGTGCTCCATCAGACGCCAGCCGCGCGCGCCCTCACCGAGGACGGACCAGCAGCAGTTGGAGAGGCCGCCCAGGCTCTCCCAGTCCGACGAGTCCAGGCCCAGCAGGCGCCCGATCGTCGTACGGATGGTGCCGCCGTGGCTGACCACGACGAGGGTGCCGCTCTTCGGCAGCCGGGCGAGGTGTTCCAGCACCACCGGCGCGGCGCGGTCGGCGACCTCGGTCTCCAGTTCACCGCCGCCACGGCGGACCGGCTCGCCGCGCTTCCACGCGGCGTACTGCTCGCCGTACTTCGCGAGGATCTCGTCGTGCGTGAGGCCCTGCCACTCGCCGGCGTACGTCTCGCGCAGCGCCGCGTCGTGCGCCACGGGCAGCCCCGTGACGGCGGCCAGCTCGGCTGCCGTGGCGGAGGCGCGCCGGAGGTCGGAGGCCACGATGGCGTCCGGCTTCAGCGAGGCGAGCAACCGCGCGGAGCGGCGCGCCTGCACCACACCCGCCTCGGTCAGCTCGATGTCCGTGGAGCCCTGGAAGCGTCGCTCCAGGTTCCACGAGGTCTGGCCGTGCCGCCAGAGGACGATCTTCCTACCGGACTTGCCCGTGGTGGTGGCGCTCAGAACAGATCACCGTCCAGATCGTCGTCGCCCGCCGCCTCGCGCAGCTTGGCGTGCTCCTCGGCCTTGCCGATGGTGAGCTTGGCGTCCTCGGGGAGCTCGATCTCGGGGCAGTCCTTCCACAGGCGCTCCAGCGCGTAGAAGACACGCTCCTCGCTGTGCTGGACGTGGACGACGATGTCGATGTAGTCGAGCAGGATCCAGCGGGCGTCGCGGTCGCCCTCGCGGCGCACCGGCTTGGCGCCGAGCTCCTTGAGCAGGCGCTCCTCGATCTCGTCGACGATCGACTTGACCTGGCGGTCGTTGGGCGCGGAGGCGAGCAGGAAGGCGTCGGTGATCGACAGCACGTCGCTGACGTCGTACGCGATGATGTCGTGCGCGAGCCGGTCGGCCGCAGCCTGGGCGGCGGCGGTGATGAGCTCGATGGAGCGGTCCGTGGCGGTCACTGGCCATGCTTTCGGGTTGGCGGGCAGATCCATACAAGGGTCTCATGTACCGCCGACACCGCCCGCGCGGAACGGCCCGCGCGGGCGAATGCACCTCTCGGAGCCCGTCAGGACGCCTTGTAGTCCTTGCCCAGGATCACCACGACCTCCGCGTTCACGGCGTTCTCGGCCTTCTTCACGACCGTCTCGGGCAGCCCCAGCGTCTTGGCGACCTCGATCGCGCGGTCGCGCTGCGCGTCGTCCTGGTAGGTGATCTGCGAGGCGGCCGCGGTCTTGTCGGCCTTGCCGCCGTCCACGAAGGTGTAGCCGCCGTTCATCAGCGCCGCCTTCGCCGCGACCTGCGTCTTGTCGTCGCCGGTGGCGTCCTTGAGTCCGACGCGCGGGGCGGCGCCGGGCTGCGCCTGCGCGCCCGAACCGCCCAGCACCTCCTTGACGACGCTCTTGTTGGCCTCGTCCGTGAGCGTGCCGTCCGGCTTCACCGTGAGGAGGTCGGTGCGGTACGCGCCCACCTTGGCGTGCTCGCCGAGCCGGGACAGCAGGGCCCCGAGGGTCTGCGCGTTCAGGGCCGGGTCGAGGATCTGGCCGATGCTCTCGACCATCACGGCCGCCGCCTTCGCATCGCCCGGAACCTTGCGCAGGACCGCCTGGAGCACCTTGCCCGTGCGCTCCAGCTGCTTGGCCTCCGGTTCGCCCTGGCCGCGGTACGTGGCGTACGCGACGGCCATCGGGCCGCTCAGGCTCTGCTTCGGGCCCTGCGCCACGGCCGGGGCCTTGGCCGCGTCGTCCGCCGGCACCGCGGCGTCGGTGTCGACCTCGATGCCGCCGACCAGCTCGACCAGGTTCTCCAGGAAGGGGGTGTCCAGGCGCCAGGTGCCGCCGATGTGGGTGCCGAGGACCGAGTCGAGGGCTTCGCGGGTGCCGAGGCCGCCCTCCTCGACGGCCTTGCCCAGTGCCGTGGCGGTCCCGTCCTGGTTGGTGACGCCGAGGGCGTTGGGCAGCAGGACGGTCGCGCCCTGCTTGGTGGTGACGTTGTCGACGAGCAGCGCCGAGGAGGTGCCGCCCTTCTTGGTGTTGTGCACGTGGACGACGATCATGTCCCGCTTCTGCGCCGCCGGGTCGGCGCTCGCGGCGTTCTTCTTCTCGCCGGGGCCGTCGAGGAACGGCAGCTTGCCCGCGTACCAGAGGTAGCCGAGGCCGCCGACGACGAACAGAGCGAGGACGACGATCAGCGCCACCACCCGGTTGCGGCCGCGGCGGCGGGCCTCCTCGCGGCGCTCGGTCCGGCTCTCGGTGAACTTGAGCCAGTCGATGACGTCCTCGGACTCCTCGTCCGGCTGGTCGATGAAGGCGAACATCTCGGTGCGGTAGTCCCGCCCCGCCTCGGGCTCGCCCTCGGGGCGGCGCGGCTCGGGGACGTGGGCGGCCGGCCGCTCGGCGGGCGCGGGCCGGGCCGGGGGCGCCGGGGGTGCCTCGGGTGCCGCGGGCTCCGGGGCGGTCTGCTGCGGGATCCACTGCTGGGTCTGCTGCGTGTCGTACCCGTAGGCCGGTGCCTGCGGGTACTGCTGCTGCCCGTACTCCTGGGCGGCCGGCTGCGGCGGGTAGTACGGCTGCTGCTGCGGCTGCTGGGCATAGCCCTGGTAGTCGTAGCCGTACTGCTGCTGCTCGTAGTGCGCAGCGGGCTGGGCGGGCTGGGCGGGCGCCTGGCCGTACACCGGCCGCCCGTACGCGTCGTAGCCGATGAGCTGCTGCTCCTGGGCGGCATACGGGTCGTACGGATCCTGTCGGTCGTTCACCGCGGGGCCCCTCTCTCCGGAAGCTCAGGCTCCCCGGTACAGCTCACGCTTGTCGATGTAGCGCACCACGCCGTCGGGCACCAAGTACCAGACAGGATCCCCCTGGGCGACCCTCGCACGGCAGTCCGTGGACGAAATCGCCAGCGCGGGCACCTCGACCAGGGAGACGCCGCCCTTGGGCAGCCCGTCGTCGGTGAGCACGTGGCCCGGCCGCGTGACACCGATGAAATGGGCGAGCGAGAAGAGCTCGTCGGCGTTTCGCCAGGTCAGGATCTGTGCGAGCGCGTCGGCACCCGTGATGAAGAACAGATCGGCGTCATCGTTCAGCGCCTTCAGGTCCCGCAGGGTGTCGATCGTGTACGTCGGCCCGCCGCGGTCGATGTCGATGCGGCTCACCGAGAACTGAGGGTTCGAGGCCGTGGCGATGACCGTCATCAGGTAGCGGTCCTCGGCGGGCGAGACCGCCCGCTGCGACTTCTGCCACGGCTCGCCGGTCGGCACGAACACCACCTCGTCGAGGTGGAAAAGAGCGGCCACCTCGCTGGCGGCCACCAGGTGTCCGTGGTGGATCGGGTCGAATGTCCCGCCCATCACGCCGAGCCGGCGCTTGACCGGACCGGTAGGCATCTCCTGCTCTCCCATGAGCGCAGAGCCTACTGGCCCGGCGAACGCTGCGGTCTCGTCGGGCTCAGCGGTCGCGGTTCAGGCGCGTGGTCACCCAGAGCAGCAGCAGGAGGATGACGAAGGCCCCGCCGCCGGTCAGGTAGGGGTTGAGGCTGTCGTGGTTGCCGCCGTGCTGCTCGGCCCCCTCCGAGGCGAGGACGACCAGGTTGTGGGCGGTGGAGGAGAGGCTCATCAGGCAGGTACCTATCGAGTCGGGGAGCGGGCGGAGACTTCGCTCACATCGTATGCGGGGGCCTGGGGCACGCTCGCGCCGACTCAGGCGTTGGAGAGGATAGACGCAAGGTCGGTCAGGTCTATCCAGGGGAGGGCGCAATGACGGCGACGGGATTCGAGAAGGCACCGGCACGGGACCGCAGGAGGTTCCCCGGTATCTCCTCTCGGGCCTACGAGCATCCGGCGGACCGCTCCGCCCTCGTGGCCCTGCGCAAGCTGAGCGGCTTCGACACGGTGTTCAAGGCCCTGAGCGGGCTGCTGCCGGAGCGGAGCCTGCGCCTGCTGTTCCTGTCGGACTCGGTGCGGGTGGGCGAGACGCAGTTCCCGCACCTCCACGCGATGCTCCGCGACGCCTGTTACATCCTGGACCTGGAGAAGGTCCCGCAGATGTACGTGCAGCAGGACCCGAAGCCCAATGCCCTGTGCATCGGGCTGGACGAGCCGATCATCGTGGTGACCACGGGCCTGGTCGAGCTGCTCGACGAGGAGGAGATGCGGGCGGTGGTGGGCCACGAGGTGGGCCACGCCCTGTCGGGGCACTCCGTGTACCGCACGATCCTGCTGTTCCTGACGAATCTGGCGCTGAAGGTCGCGTGGATCCCGCTGGGCAATGTGGCGATCATGGCGATCGTGACCGCCCTGCGGGAGTGGTTCCGCAAGTCGGAGCTTTCGGCCGACCGGGCCGGGCTCCTGGTGGGGCAGGACGTGCAGGCCTCGATGCGGGGGCTGATGAAGATCGCGGGCGGCAACCACCTCCACGAGATGAATGTGGACGCCTTCCTGGCCCAGGCCGAGGAGTACGACGCGAGCGGCGATCTGCGCGACTCCGTGCTGAAGATCATGAATGTGCTGCCCCGGACGCACCCCTTCACCACGGTGCGCGCGGCCGAGCTGAAGAAGTGGTCGGAGAACCGCGACTTCCAGCGGATCATGGACGGCCACTACCCGCGGCGGGACGAGGACAAGGACACCTCGGTGACCGACTCCTTCCGGCAGTCCGCCGCGCACTACGCCGACTCGGTGCGCACCAGCAAGGATCCGCTGATGAAGCTGGTCGGCGACATCGCCGGTGGCGCGGGCGACCTGGGCGGAAAGCTCCGCGACAAGTTCACCGGCACGGGATCCGGCTCCGGCGCGGGTGCCGGGTCCGAGGGCAAGGGCGGGGCTACGGACCAGGGCTGACGGGAGTGGCCGCGGGGGTCGCGGGCTGCGCCAGTACGCCGCACAGCCCGGCCGTGCGCCGCGGGTGGCCGCTGACGTACGGGTCGCTCGCGGCCGGACCCACCGTGGTCGGGGCCGCACCGGCCAGGAGCGGGCGGAAGCCCGCGGCAGGGTCGGCGGAGCAGTCCTGCGGTCCGGCCATCACATAGGCCGAGGCCAGCTCCAGGCGCCGGGCTCCCAGGTCCTCCCGGTCGAAGCGGATCCGCAGCTCGCGCCGGACGGTGAAGAGCGAGGCGCCGTCGGCCGCGGCCGGGACTCCGGTGGCCGGGCGTACGGCGTAGACGAAGGTGTGGTCGGTGGTCACCTCCAGCACCTCCGGGGCCACCTCCTCGAAAGCGAGGGTTCCGCTCACCCGCACCCGGGAGTCGGCCACGACGGCGGTGGCCGGGTCGAAGCGGACCAGCCAGCCGGTGGCCGCGTGCCGGCCGTCGCCGGAGGGCGAGGTCATGCTGCGGTCGAACTGCGCCAGCTGGTCGGGGTCGAGCAGGACCCGCACCGGCCGGGAGCCGGCGCCCGACAGGATGTCGGGGTCCAGCGAGGACTGCACCAGGTAGTCCTTGGCGATGGACAGCGCGGTGACGACCTGGACGTCGGTGAAGTGGTGCGTGCGGCGCACCGCGGGCAGGGTGATCCCGGCCGCCCCGACGCGGTAGTCGGCGGCGGGGCTCTTCGCGTACAGCTCGGCCGGTCGCCCGCCGGGCACGGCGGTGGCCGGCGCGAGCGGGACCACCGTGCTGCTGAGTGCCTCGGCGGGTCCCCCGGGCGGGGGCACGTAGGGGTTGCGCAGCCCGAGGTAGACGGCGGCGGCGAAGGCCGTGGCGATGAGCAGCACGAGCAGCATGCCCTGGCGGGCGCCCCGGCCGGGCGTGCCGGTTCCGGACAGGGAGCCGCCGCTCGACCACATGGAGCGGCTGCGTACGGCCCGGGCGTGCTCGCCCATGCGTTCTTGTGCCGAGAACTCCTGGAGCCGGGCAGCCCGGACGAAGTCCTCGTCGAACACGACCGATCGGTACTCGTCCGACCTGAATTCGTCGTCGCCCCCGCCGATGCCCTCGGGGGTGCCGTTGGGTGGGTCTCCTGGAACGGCCATCGCTTCTCCCCGCTGTCCCCGCTTCAGAGAAGCCCCCAGCTCGGGCGTACGTATGCGAGTGGGGTCGTACCTTCAGGGTTGGCGGTCGGAGGGGTACGTAAACGCGCCGACGCCGGTGACTTCGCGCAGCGGGGTGCTGGCGGGCGCCGGGGCGGGTTCCGCCTCGCCCGAGGCGCTGCGGTAGACGGCGCTGAAGGCGAGCGCGACCATGCCGAGGCCCATCACGAAGGCGAGCACCCAGGCGACCGGGCGCAGCCAGGGCGAGCGGCCGCGGTAGGGGCGCAGGCTGCCGCCGTAGGCCCCGTACGGGCCGTCGGGGTAGCCGTAGCTGCGGTCGTGGTCCCAGCCGTGGTCGTCGGCGTCGTACCCGTCGGGGTGGCCGTAGCCGTAGTTGTCGTAGTCGTCGTCGCCCGTCCAGCCGCCGGCGACGGCGCGGGCCGCTTCGGCCTCCGCACGGGCCCGGTCGGCCGCCCGCTGGCGCTCGGCGGCGCTCGGTTCATGAATCTCGGCGTTCCGGACGAAGGCCTCGTCGAACACCACGGAGGCGAAGTCCTGATCCGCGCCTCCGCGGTCGTCGTCGGGCTCCCCGTCGTCCGGGAACGGCTTGCCCCCCACGTCGTCCGGCACAGGACCAGCCTAGACCTGGGGGGCGCCTTTGGGCAGGGTGTGCGCCGAATTCCGGCCACACCGTGTTCAAGGAGTGGCTACCGGATGTGACCGTCGCCGGTGACGATGTACTTGGTGGAGGTGAGCTCGGGAAGGCCCATGGGGCCCCGGGCGTGCAGCTTCTGGGTGGAGATGCCGATCTCGGCGCCGAAGCCGAACTGGCCACCGTCGGTGAACCGAGTGGATGCATTCACGGCAACCGTGGTCGAGTCGACCAGCTGGGTGAAGCGGCGCGCGGCGGCCTGCGAGGTGGTCACGATCGCCTCGGTGTGACCGGAGGTCCAGCGGCGGATGTGGGTGACGGCGTCGTCGAGGGAGTCCACGACGCCGGCCGCGATGTCGTAGGAGAGGTACTCGGCGGCCCAGTCCTCGTCGGTGGCGGGCAGCGCGGTGACCTTGGTGCCTTCGGCGGCGGCGAGGACCCGGGCGTCGCCGTGCACGGTGACGCCGGCGTCGGCGAGCGCGTCGAGGGCGCGCGGCAGGAAGGCGTCGGCGATGTCGCGGTGGACGAGGAGGGTCTCGGCGGAGTTGCAGACGGAGGGCCGCTGGGCCTTGGAGTTGATGAGGATGTCCACGGCCATGTCCAGATCGGCCTGGGCGTCGACGTAGACGTGGCAGTTGCCGGTACCGGTCTCGATGACCGGAACGGTGGACTCCTCGACCACGGTCTTGATGAGGGAGGCGCCGCCGCGCGGGATGAGCACGTCGACCAGGCCGCGGGCGCGCATCAGCTCGCGGACGGAGTCGCGGGACTCGCCGGGGACGAGCTGGATCGCGTCGGCGGGCAGGCCGGCGCTCTCGACGGCGTCGCGCAGGATGGCGACGAGCGCGGTGTTCGAGGAGTACGCGGAGGAGCTGCCGCGCAGGAGGACCGCGTTGCCCGACTTGAGGCAGAGGGCGGCGGCGTCCACGGTGACGTTGGGGCGGGCCTCGTAGATGATGCCGACGACGCCGAGCGGGACGCGGATCTGCCGGATGTCGATGCCGTTGGGCAGGGTGTTGCCGCGGACGACCTCGCCGACGGGGTCGGGCAGGGCTGCGACGTCGCGCACGTCGGAGGCGATGGCGGCGACACGGTCCGCGGTGAGGGTCAGGCGGTCGATGACGGTCTCGCTGGTACCGGCGGCGCGGGCCTTGTCCGTGTCCACGGCGTTGGCCGCGATGATCTCGGCCGTACGGGCCTCCAGCGCGTCCGCGATCGCCAGCAGGGCGGTGTCCTTGGCGGACCGCGGGAGTGGGGCGAGCGTGGCGGCGGCCGTGCGGGACCGCTGCGCGGTGGCCAGGACGGGTGAGGTGGCGATGGCGGCATCGAGCGAGGTCATGCCGCCAGGGTAATCCCCTGCCGATACCCCGCCGATGGGGTTTCACCCCGCGAGACGGCGCCACTACCGCTGCGCGGGGCCGGACGGGCTGGAAGGGCCTGGGGCTCCGCCCCAGACCCCGCGCCTCAAACGCCGGTGGGGCTGGATGTGCGCCCGGCCGGGTTGAAGGAGCCGTCAGTACGGGTGGACGCCCACCGGGTGGGCCGGGGGTGGGCCGTAGCCTTCTGCGACCCGTTGGTGGTAGGTGGCGCGGTCGATGACCTCCAGGCCGACGATCTCCCAGGGCGGGAGCTTCGCCGAGGAGCGGTGTTCGCCCCACAGGCGCAGGGCGACGGCCGCCGCGTCGTGGAGGTCGCGGGCCTCTTCCCAGTAGCGGATCTCGGCGTGGTCGTCGGCGTACCGGCTCGTCAGCAGGAAGGGGTGGTCGTGGGCCAGTTGTTCCAGCCCGCGCCGGACGTCGGACAGCGGGGCCGGCTTGCCGGAGACGCTCAGGGTCACGTGCCAGAGGCGTGAGGAGTGATCCTGCTCGTCCCCGCCCCCGCCGCCGTCACCGTCCCCTGTGCCGACGCTGGTCAGCGCTCGTCTCACCAGCCGCCTCCTGTCTCCGCCGCGTGCGTCTGTCCGCCTTCACAGTTGACCAGTCCCAGGGCCGCCGCGCTGCGGTTTTACCGAACCTCAGCCCTGCAGCAGGACCAGATCGTCCCGGTGGACGACCTCGCGCTCGTACGCGGGTCCGAGTTCCCGTGCGAGCTCGCGAGTGGAGCGGCCGAGGAGCTGCGGGAGCTCCTTGGCGTCGAAGTTGACCAGGCCCCGGGCGATGGCCCGGCCGTCCGCGGAGCGCAGTTCCACCGGGTCCCCGGCGACGAAGTCGCCCTCGACCGCCGCGATGCCGGCGGGCAGCAGGGAGCTGCCGCGCTGGGTCACCGCGCGGACGGCGCCGTCGTCCAGGACGAGGTGGCCCTGCGGGGTCGACGCGTGCTGGAGCCAGAGCAGCCGGTCCGCCGAGCGGCGCCCGGTGGAGTGGAACAGCGTGCCGGTCCCCCGCCCCGCCAGGGCGTCGGCGGCCTGGCTCGCGGAGGTGAGGACGACGGGGATGCCCGCCGCGGCGGCGATCCGTGCCGCCTCGACCTTGGTGACCATGCCTCCGGTGCCCACGCCCGCCTTGCCGACGCTGCCGATGGAGACGTGTGCGATGTCCTCGGGCCCGTGGACCTCGTCGATGCGGGTGGTGCCGGGCTGGGACGGGTCGCCGTCGTAGAGGCCGTCCACGTCGGAGAGGAGGACGAGGAGGTCCGCGCGGACCAGGTGGGCGACGAGGGCCGCCAGGCGGTCGTTGTCGCCGAAGCGGATCTCGTCCGTGGCGACGGTGTCGTTCTCGTTGACGACCGGGAGGGCTCCCATGGCGAGGAGCTGGTCCAGGGTCCGGTAGGCGTTGCGGTAGTGCGCGCGCCGGCTGGTGTCGTCGGTGGTGAGCAGCACCTGGCCGACGCGGACGCCGTACCGGGCGAAGGAGGCGGTGTAGCGGGCGACGAGCAGTCCCTGCCCGACGCTGGCGGCGGCCTGCTGGCGGGCCAGGTCCTTGGGGCGGCGGCGCAGGCCGAGGGGGGAGAGTCCGGCGGCGATGGCTCCGCTGGAGACGAGGACGATCTCCTTCTCGCCGCCGCTGCGCGCCTTGGCCAGGACGTCGACCAGCGCGTCCACCCGGTCGGCGTCGAGTCCCCCGGCCGCGGTGGTCAGGGAGGAGGAGCCGACCTTGACCACGATCCTGCGGGCGTCCACGACACCTTGCCTAGCCGCTGACACGTCTGTCCCCTTGCCCCTTGCCGGAATCTGCCACCTCAATCTACGGGGTGGCCCGGAGGGGCCGCTCGGGGGTTTCAGACCGTGGACGAGCTCCCGGCCGGCTCCGGTTCCGGCTCCCGATCCCGGGCGGCGCCCGGGACGAGGATCTTGCGGGAGAGCAGGAAGGTGAACGGGATGGCCACGATCGCCGCGACCAGCGGGGCGATCCGGGTGTCCATCCCGGCCCAGGTCACCAGGGCGTAGAGGCCGGCCGACTGGATGACGTAGTTGGTGACGTTCGTCAGCGGGAAGAGGAGGAACTTCTTCCAGGTCGGCCGGGTCCGGTAGGTGAAGTAGGTGTTCATGAAGAACGAGCCGACCATCGCCAGCACGAAGGCGAGGGAGTACGCGGCGAAGTACGGCATCCACGGGTGCAGGAGGAGGTAGATGCCGAAGAAGGTGCCGGTGTTGACCCCGCCCACGAGGGCGAAGCGGAAGATCTGGCCGAGCTGGTCCTTCCTGCCCATCACGCGCTGCGCTCCGCGATCGTCGGCTCCGCTGCCCGTGCGGTCTGCGCGGTCCGTGCGGTCCCTCCGGTCCGGGAGCCCTGCGGGTTGTGCGCGGCCGGCGGCGCGCCGTGCGATTCCTGCACCAGGAAGTGCGGCCGGCGCTTGGTCTCGTAGTAGATGCGGCCGATGTACTCGCCGATGAGCCCGAGCATGATCAGCTGGACGCCGCCCAGGCCGGTGATGATCGCCACGAGGGTGACGTATCCCGGGGACTCGACGCCGTTGGTGATCGCCGTGATCGTGATCCACAGTGCGTACAGGCCGGTCAGCGCGACCAGCGACACGCCGAACCAGATCCCGATGCGCAGCGGCCGGTTGTTGAAGGAGATCAGGCCGTCCATGCCGTAGTTCAGCAGGGAGCCGAACTTCCACTTCGTCTCGCCGGCCTCGCGCTGCGCGTTCTGGTAGTCGAAGTGGACGGTGTCGAAGCCGATCCAGGAGAACAGGCCCTTGGAGAAGCGGTTGTACTCCGGCAGCGACAGCAGGGCGTCGACGGCCGGGCGCGACAGCATGCGGAAGTCGCCTACGCCGTCGGTGAGTTCGACGTCGATCCAGCGGTTGACGCCCCGGTAGTACAGGCGGCTGAGCGCGGAGCGGAGCTTCTTGTCGCCCTCGCGGGTGCGGCGGGCGATGATCTGGTCGTGGCCCTGCCGGTAGTGCTCCAGCATGGTCGCGATGAGCTCCGGCGGGTGCTGGAGGTCCGCGTCCATGATCACTACGGCGTCGCCGGTGGCCTCGCGCAGGCCCGCGAGCATGCCGGCCTCCTTGCCGAAGTTGCGGCTGAAGGAGACGTACCGGGTCTGCTCGCCGTACTCCGCGGCGATCTTCCGGAGCTTGTCGAGGGTGCCGTCCCGGCTGCCGTCGTCGACGTAACAGACCTCGTACTCGACGGGGAGGGCGTCCAGGACCCTGCGGATCTCGACGTCGAAGCTGTCGATGACGGCTTCTTCGTTGTAGCAAGGGACAACTACGGACAGCTTCGTCATGAACACTTCCTGCTGGCTCCGAACGGGTGATTGTGGGCGACCGGACCCGCCATTCACCTCTTCCTTAGAAGTATGCACGGCGGGGGTGGGCCGAGGGTCGGCCTGCCCTGAGCCGAGGGCGGCACACGGTAGCGTGGACGAGATAAGCGGAATGAGCTGAACGAAACGAAACGAAACGAAGGGATCGAGGTGCACGTGCCCGACGTCTCCGTGGTCGTCATCGTCTACAACGACGCAGAGCGTCTGTCGACAGCAGTCCAGTCGGTTTTGGACCAGACCCTGCACGGTGTGGAAGTCGTGATCGTCGACGACTGCAGCAAGGACCGCTCCTACGCGGTCGCCCAGGAACTGGAGTCAGCGCATCCGGGAAGAGTGCGCGCCTTCCAGCTGCCGGAGAACAGCGGTGGCTGCGGCGCACCGCGCAACCACGGCATCAAGCAGGCCACCGGCACGTACGTCATGTTCCTGGACAGCGACGACGTCCTGGAGCGCAACGCCTGCCGGAACATGCTGGAGGCCGCCGAGCGGACCGGCTCCGACCTGGTCTCGGGCATGTGCGTACGCGTGCACCTCGACAACCGGTGGGGGAAGACCACCGAGTGGTACCCCTGGATCTACTCGCGCACGCGCACGCTGGAGTCGATCACCGAGTTCCCCGACCTGCTGGTCTACGACACCCTCTCCACGAACAAGTGCTACCGGCGCGAGTTCCTGCTGGAGCAGGGCCTGGAGTTCCCGGTCGGCATCCACTACGAGGACCTGCTGTTCTCCGCCCAGGCGTACGTGGCCGCCCGCCGCATCACCCTGATTCCCAACCACGTCTACTTCTGGAACGTGGTCGAGAAGGCCGCGGCCAAGTCGATCAGCAACCGGCGCCACGAGATCGCGAACTTCGTCCACCGGATGGAGATCCACCGCCGCGTCGACGAGCTGCTCGCGGTCAAGGGCCACACGGACATCAAGTCCGCGAAGGACGCCAAGTTCCTCAAGCACGACCTGGTGCTGCACCTGCGTGACCTGCCGCTGCTGAGCGACGAGTACCGCCAGGAGTTCGCCCGCCTCGCCAACGGCTACCTCGCGGGCATCGACCCGGCCGCGTACGAGAACGTCACCTACCTCCAGGCCATCTGCGCCTACCTGCTGGGCAAGGAGGACTGGGACAACCTGCTCCCGGCCGCCGACGCCATGACCAACAAGGGCCGGCTCTCCTCCTCCCTCGCCGAGCGCGACGGCCGCGTCTACTGGTGCGCCGAGCACCTCGACGGCGCCGACGGCGCCGAGGCCCGGCGGATACTGGACGTCACCGAGCAGGGTTTCCACACCACCCCGCTCGCCTCCCTCCAGCTGGGCAACCGCCTCACCTCCTACGCGGACGACGGGCGCGGCACGGTGACGCTCGCGGGCGCCGTCGTGAACCCGCTGGGCCGGATCCCGGCCGACGCGGAGCTGAAGGCCTCGCTCGAATTCCGGGCCCGCCGGCAGATCGGCGTGCGCTCGTTCAGCTTCCCGGTGGCAACCGTGCGCCACGCCGGTGACACGATCGAGTGGACCGGTACGGCCGACGTCGGCAGCACCGTCCGTCCCCTCGGCATCATCGACGCCGTCTGGGACGTCCGGCTCAAGCTGACCGCCGGCGGCGACAAGATCACCACCCGCGTCTCGGTCGGCGGGGTCGACCTGGAGTCGGCGGCCCGCCTGCGCGTGCGGCCGCGGCTGACCCGGCTGGTCTCCGACCGCTTCGAGCCGGAGATGACCAAGAAGGGCAACCTCAGCTACGTCCTGACCGCCGAGGGCGCCGCCGCCGTCCGCACCCAGACGCTGATCAACGGCGCCATACAGGGCAAGGCGGCCGGCGTGGTCAAGCGGGGCCTGCGCAAGGCCCTGCGGGCCCGCCGGAACATGGGCTCCGGCGAGCAGAAGGTGAAGGTCTACCACGAGGTCTTCTCGAAGCTGCCGATCAAGAAGGGCACGGTCGTCTTCGAGAGCCACATGGGCAAGCAGTACAGCGACAGCCCGAAGGCCATCTACGAGGAGCTGGTGCGCCGGGGCGCGCCGTTCGAGGCGATCTGGTCGTACGCGGGCGCCAAGCCCACCGGCTTCCCCAAGGAGGCCACCCTGGTGCGGCGCTGGAGCTGGGCCTACCTGCGGGCGCTGGCCCAGGCCGAGTTCTGGGTCGACAACCAGGGCTTCCCGCTGGCGCTGACCAAGCGCCCGGGGACCACGTACATCCAGACCTGGCACGGCTCCGCGCTCAAGCGGATGGGCTTCCACGAGCCCCGCACCAAGGCGCAGGGCCGCGCCGGCCAGGCCCGCTTCCAGGCGGCCGTCGACCGCTTCGACCACTTCCTGATCCGCTCCGAGCACGACACCCGCACCCTCGCCAAGGGCTTCCGGCTGCGCGACGAGGTGCTGCTGCGCACGGGCTACCCGCGCAACGACGCCCTCGTCGAGGCGTACCGGACCGAGGCGGACAGCGGTGAGCGGGTGCGCGGACCCCTGGCGGCCGAGCTCGGCATCGACCCGGACAAGAAGGTGCTGCTGTACGCGCCGACCTTCCGGGCGGCCGCGGACGGCACGGTGGAGGGCTTCACCTTCCCCTTCGACGTGGAGGAGTTCGCCGACCGGCTCGGCGACCGCTTCACGCTGCTGGTGCGGACCCACTACCTCAACAGCGTCTCGCTGCCGCCGTCGGTCGCGGGCCGGGTCGTCGACGTGTCCGGGCACCACGACATCACCCCGCTGCTGGCCCTCGCCGACGGACTGATCACCGACTACTCGTCCGTGATGTTCGACTACGCGGTCCTGGACCGGCCGATGCTGTTCTTCGCGTACGACTACGAGAAGTACGCCACGGACATCCGCGGCACGTACTTCGACCTGAAGGAGAAGGCCCCGGGCCCGGTGGTGGCCACCGCGGACGAACTCCTGCAGGCGCTCGCCGCCTTCGAGGAGGCGGACGCCAAGTACGCCCAGGCGCGGCAGCGTTTCCTCGCCGAGTTCGGTGAGTACGACCGCGGGGACGCGGCCCGCCAGATCGTCGAGAAGTTCTTCATCAGGAGCGGCAAGTGAGCCAGCAGACCGCCACCCCGGGCGGCCGTGACATCTTCATCGTCTCCAACAACGTCGACGAGCTCGGCGGCGTGACCACCTGGTCCCACCAGATGGCCCGGCAGTTCACCGACCGCGGCCACCGGGTGCACATCGTCGGCATCGCCCCGGTCGCCGAGGAGATCCGGCAGAAGCTGCCGCAGGACCTGCCGTACGAGATGACCACGCTCTACGACGCACACCCGCCGTCGGCGCGCCGGCTGCGCGGGATCAAGGGCCGGCTGAACGCGCCCGAGCGGCGCCGCCAGGCGGCCCGGCGGGCGAAGATGCGGGCCAAGGCGGAGCAGCTGAGCGGGCTGCTGCGGGCGGCCCGTCCGGGCGGTGTCGTCATCGTCACCCAGGTCTGGGCGATGGAGTGGGTGGCGCTCGCCGACACCAAGGGGTTCAGCGTCATCGGGATGAGCCACGAGTCGTTCGAGGCCAGCCAGAAGTCCACCCGCGGCGAGCGGGTCCGCCGCTACTACCCCGAGGTCGACCGGCTGCTGGTGCTGACCCCCGAGGACGCGGACCTGTGGATCCGGGCCGGCATGGAGAACGTGGGCAGCATGCCGAACCCGCTGCCCTTCATGCCGGACTCCCCCGCCCCGCGCACGGAGAAGGTCGTGGCGTGCGTCGGCCGCCTCGCCTTCGAGAAGGGCGTCGACCTGCTGCTCGACGCGTGGGCGGACGCCGCGCCGCACCACCCCGACTGGACCCTGCGGATCTACGGGGCGGGCGTGGAGGAGCCGACGCTGCGGGCGCACTGCACCTCGCTCGGGCTGGACGACTCCGTGGAGTGGATGGGCAGCACCGACGACGTGCTGGGCGCGCTGCGCGGCGCCTCGGTCTTCGCACAGGCCTCGCGGGCCGAGGGGTTCCCGATCACGCTGCTGGAGGCGATGGCCGCGGGCGTGCCGGTGGCCGCCTTCGACTGCGCGCCGGGCGTACGGGAGATCGTCGAGCACGGCGAGGACGGACTGCTGGCCCGGCTGGGCAACACGATGGAGCTGGCCGGGCACCTGCACGCGCTGATGTCCGACCGTGAGCTGCGCGACCGGCTCGGGGACCGGGCCTTCCGTTCGGTGCAGCGCTACTCCAGCAGCGAGATCACCGACCGGTGGGAAGAGCTGTTCTCCTTCCTGGAGCGCTGACCCAGGGCCGGCCCTGGAGCGCCGGCCCTGGAGCGTCGGCCGCCCCACCGCGTGACACACGAAGCCGCCCGCCCCGGACGCGTCCGGGGCGGGCGGCTTCAGTGGTGCACGGGGGCGATCAGGCCTTGTGGACGTCCTTGTGGCGGTCCGTGCGGGCGGCCTTGTTGGCCTCCCAGCCCGCCCAGGCGGAGGTGACCATCTCGCGGACGTCGTGCCGGGCCTTCCAGCCCAGCTCGCTGGTGATCTTGTCGGCCGAGGCCACGACCTTCGCCGGGTCGCCGGCACGGCGCGGGCTGATCACCGGCGGGTAATCGTGCCCGGTGTTCTTGTTCAGGAGCTCGACCATCTCGGCGACCGAGACTCCCTCGCCACGCCCGATGTTGACGGTGAGGTCCTTGTACTCCCCGGCCGCGCCCCACTCGGCGAGCTTGCGGGCCGCCGCCACGTGGGCCTCCGCGAGGTCCTCGACGTGGATGTAGTCGCGGATGCAGGTGCCGTCCGGCGTCGGGTAGTCGTCACCGAAGATCTTGGCGCCCTGGCCTGCGTCGTAGCGCTCGAAGACCATCGGGACCAGGTTGAAGACGCCGGTGTCGGCGAGCTCGGGGGTCGCGGCGCCCGCCACGTTGAAGTAGCGCAGGCAGGCGGTGGAGATGCCGTGCGCCTTGCCCGCGGCGCGCACCAGCCACTCGCCGGCCAGCTTGGTCTCGCCGTAGGGGCTCAGCGGCGCGCAGGGGGTGTCCTCGGTGACCAGGTCCACGTCGGGCATGCCGTAGACGGAGGCGGAGGAGGAGAAGAGGAAGTTGCGGATGCCGGCGGCGGCCACGGCCTGGAGCAGGACCGTGAGGCCCTGCACGTTCTCGTGGTAGTAGTACAGCGGCTTCTCGACGGACTCGCCGACCTGCTTCTTGCCCGCGAGGTGCACCACGCCGGTGATCTTGTGCTCGGCGATGGTCTCGTCCAGGATCAGCCGGTCCAGGACCGAGCCGACCACCAGCGGGACGCCTTCCGGCACGCGGTTCTCGTCGCCCGTGGAGAGGTCGTCGAAGACGACGACCTTCTGGCCCGCGAGCAGCATCGCCCGGACGACGTGTGCGCCGATGTAGCCGGCGCCGCCGGTGATCAGAAACGTCATGTGTATCTCCTTGGTCCTGTCCGACTTCAGTGGGAAAAGTGAAGGCCTTCAGCCCGTCCCGCGGCCTGCCCGGGCCCGGTGGAGGCGGTTGCGTACGAGGTACAGCGCTCCCTCGGCGCCCGGCGCGAGGCGCAGCGCGAGGGCGCCGGCCCCCGTCCGGTAGGGCTGCGCCAGCAGAACACCGTACCGGCTGCTGGGCAGGGCCCGGCGGCGCAGCAGCCGGCCCCGGGGTCGCAGGGAGGTGAGCACCGCGCTCCCGTCGGAGCACTGCACGCTCACCCGCACGTTCCACGCCTGCATCCTGCGCAGCCCCTGGCGGCGGCCCGTGACGGCCAGGTCGGCGAGGCGGAAGGGCAGCAGGGCGCTCCAGCCGCCACTGGGGTCGGGGTGCAGCTCGACGGGCTGGGCGAGCACCGTCTCGCTTCCCGCGCGGGGCAGGAAGCTCAGCTGGGCGGTGCGGGGCCCGGCCTCGGCGAGGCGCCCGTACAGGTCGTGCACGCGGATCCGGACGGCGCCGCGGCCGGCCGGTTCGGCGTCGACGGTGACGGGCAGCCCGGTGACCGGCAGCCCGGGCAGACCGTCCAGCTCCACGGGGAGTTCCTCGCTCCACACCGGCCCGCCCGTGGCGCCGACGGCGTACGGGGGCAGCAGGCGCGGCGGGTCGGCCGCCAGCCGGGTGAGCCGCTCCACGTCGGCGGGCGGGGTCGCGGTGGCGCGCAGCACCCGTACGATCCAGCGGGCGTGGGCGGCGGCGGCCTCGACGTCGGCCTCCGCGAAGGTTTCGAGGTACTCGCGGGTGAGGGTCCACCAGGCGGCCTGGTACTCGGGGTCCTTGCCGAGCTCGCGCAGGTACATCGGCAGGTCGTACTCCAGGAACTTCACCTGGCAGGCGCTGCCCAGCGCCGGGGAGGCCGCGGCGAGGTTCCGGGCGGCCGTGCGGTGCGCCTCGATGCGGGCGCGCCAGTTCCCGACGTCCTTGCGGTCCAGGGAGATCGACACCTGGGCGGCGCCGCGGCGCACGTGCCAGACGTAGACGAGCTCGCCGGTCACGGCGATGCGGGGGGCCGCGGCGAGCACGCGGGAGGTGAAGACGAAGTCCTCGTAGATGAACCGGCCGTCGGGGAAGCGCAGGCCGTGCTCCTCCAGGAAGGCGCGGTCGTAGAGCTTGTTGACGCACAGGGTGTCGCGGACGAGCTCGGGCCGGTCCGCCGGCCGCTCGATCACGTCGCCCGGGGTGTAGAGGCCGGGCATCCACGGCACGTCGTGGTGCTGGGGCAGCTCGCGCCGCACGGCCGCGCCGACCGTGACCGGGGCGCGGTGTTCCTCGGCGGTGCGCACCAGGGCGTCGGCCGCGCCCGGTGGCAGGATGTCGTCGCTGTCGAGGAAGAGCACGTACGGGGCGGTCGCGGCCGCGATCCCGTCGTTGCGCGGAGTGCCGCACCCGCCGCTGTTCTCCGTGCGGTGCACGACCCGGACCCGGGGGTGGGCGGCGGCCAGCTCGTCCAGCACCTGCGCGGTGCCGTCGGAGGAGGCGTCGTTCACCGTGATGACCTCGGCGACCACCGGGCCCTGGGCGAGGGCCGAGGAGACGGCCTCGCCCACGAGCCCGGCGTCGTTGTACGCGATGACCACGACGGAAACAGTGGGGAGGTTGCTGCTGTTCACCCGGAGGATCCTAGGCGACTCACATAAAGGCGCCTTCAAACCCTCCGGGGGCGATTCCCTCGGGAGGGGACTAGAACGGCCGGAATTCGTCGTACTCCTGCTGCGCCGAGTCCCCGCGCTTGGCGTCCTTCTCCTTGCGGCGCGTGGTGGCCGGGCGCGGAGCCTCCAGGCGGTGGTCCTCGCCGCGGCGGCCCAGCATCTCGGCGCCGGCCATCATGGTCGGCTCCCAGTCGAAGACGACCGCGTTCTCGTCGGAGCCGATGGCGACGCCGTCACCGGCGCGGGCGCCGGCCTTCTTGAGGGCCTCCTCGACACCGAGGCGGTTGAGGCGGTCGGCGAGGTAACCGACGGCCTCGTCGTTGTTGAAGTCGGTCTGGCGGACCCAGCGCTCCGGCTTCTCGCCGCGCACGTTGTAGACGTCCTCGACCTCGTCGTAGGTGACGGTGAAGCCGGAGTCGTCCACGGCCTTCGGGCGGATGACGATACGGGTCGCCTCCTCCTTCGGCTTGCGGGCGCGGGCCTTGGCGATGACCTCGGCGAGGAAGTAGGAGAGCTCCTTGAGGCCCGTACGGGCGACCGCGGAGACCTCGAAGACCTTGTAGCCGCGGGCCTCCAGGTCCGGGCGGACCATGTCGGCGAGCTCCTGGCCGTCCGGGATGTCGACCTTGTTCAGGACGACGAGGCGCGGGCGCTTCTCCAGGCCGCCGCCGTAGAGCTTGAGCTCCTCCTCGATGAGGTCGAGGTCGGCGATCGGGTCGCGGTCGGACTCCAGGGTGGCGGTGTCCAGGACGTGCACGAGGATCGAGCAGCGCTCGACGTGGCGCAGGAACTCCAGGCCGAGGCCCTTGCCCTGGCTGGCGCCCGGGATCAGGCCCGGGACGTCGGCGATCGTGTAGACGGTCGAGCCGGCGGTGACGACGCCCAGGTTCGGGACCAGGGTGGTGAAGGGGTAGTCCGCGATCTTCGGCTTGGCCGAGGACAGCACCGAGATCAGCGAGGACTTGCCCGCACTCGGGAAGCCGACCAGCGCCACGTCGGCGACGGTCTTGAGCTCCAGGACGATGTCGCCGGTGGTGCCGGGGACGCCGAGGAGCGCGAAGCCGGGCGCCTTGCGGCGGGCGGAGGACAGCGCGGCGTTGCCGAGGCCGCCGCGGCCGCCCTCGGCGGCGACGAAGGTGGTGCCCTGGCCGACGAGGTCGGCGAGGACGTTGCCCTCCTTGTCGAGGACGACGGTGCCGTCCGGAACGGGCAGGATCAGGTCCTGGCCGTCCTTGCCGGAGCGGTTGCCGCCCTCGCCGGGCTTGCCGTTGGTGGCCTTGCGGTGGGGGCTGTGGTGGTAGTCCAGCAGGGTGGTGATCGCCTGCTCCACCACGAGGATGACGTCGCCGCCACGGCCGCCGTTGCCGCCATCGGGGCCGCCGAGCGGCTTGAACTTCTCCCGGTGAACGGAGGCGCAGCCGTGGCCCCCGTTACCCGCGGCGACGTGCAGCTCGACGCGGTCCACGAAGGTGGTCATGGGTGTTCCTCCAGATACAGCGGGAATAGTCCGGAAAATCCGGTGGCAGGCCTTGCTGCCCATTAAACGTGTCTATGAGACAACGCGCCGAGGGCGGACCTCTCTTCCCGGCTCGCGCCGGAAAGAGCTGAGATCCGCCCTCGGGAAGTTACGTACGCTTGATCAGCCGGAGCTGGATCAGGCGGCCGGAACGATGTTGACGACCTTGCGGCCACGGTGCGTGCCGAACTGCACGGCACCGGCCTGCAGCGCGAACAGCGTGTCGTCGCCACCACGACCGACACCCGAGCCCGGGTGGAAGTGGGTGCCGCGCTGGCGGACGAGGATCTCACCAGCGGAAACGACCTGACCGCCGAAGCGCTTCACGCCGAGCCGCTGAGCATTGGAATCGCGCCCGTTCCGGGTGGACGATGCGCCCTTCTTGTGTGCCATGTCTCAGTCCCTCTTACTTCGCAGCCGCGGGGATACCGGTGACCTTGATCGCCGTGTACTGCTGGCGGTGACCCTGGCGACGGCGGTAGCCGGTCTTGTTCTTGTACCGAAGGATGTCGATCTTGGCACCCTTGTGGTGGTCCACGATCTCGGCCTGGACCTTGATGCCGGCCAGGACCCACGGGTCGCTGGTCACGGCGTCGCCGTCGACAACGAGCAGGGTCGAGAGCTCGACCGTGTCGCCAACCTTGGCAGTGGGAATCTTGTCAACCTCAACGATGTCACCAACAGCAACCTTGTGCTGGCGACCACCGCTGCGCACGATGGCGTACACGCGGATCTCTCTCTCACTCGGGACGGATGCTCCTGAAGCCAGCCGCTCAGGCAGGCCCCGCTTTAGACAGGGACCGCACTGATCCGGATTGGACGAGCGGCCTCTCCGGGCAGAGCCTGGAGGAAGGTGCTCAGGAGCGCGGCGCGCGCTAAGACACGCCGACGGTCTAGGTTACGGGGCCGGTTCCGGGGGGTCAAACCGGGTCCCGCACGGCCGTGGGGGGGGGGGGGGGGGGGGGGGGGGAGGAGGGGGGGGGAGGGGAGGGGGGGGGGGGGGGAGGGGGAGGGGAGAGGTGTTGTTTTTTCCTCCTCCTTCTTCTCTTTCT
>NZ_JBVIFS010000002.1:247238-309137 GCF_055571215.1 Streptomyces sp. NPDC030995 | reverse complement strand
GCGGGGGGGGGGGGGGTGGGGCGGGACCACCCCCCCCCCCCCCCCCCTCCCTCCCCCCCCCCCCCCCTCCCCCCCCCACGGCCATGAAGCGGATCAGGCTTCGGTCGGAGCCGAGACGGAGGGCAGCGTCTGCTGCTCCGCCGCCGCGGTCTTCTTCGTCGCCCGCTTCGCCACGGTCTTCTTGGTCGTGGCCGCCTTCTTGGCCACGGTCTTCTTGGCGGCCACCGCCTTCTTGGCCGGGGCCTTCTTCGCCGCGGTCGCCTTCTTGGCCGGAGCCTTCTTGGCGGCCTTCTTGGCCGGGGCCGCTTCCTCGACGGGGGTCGCGGACTCGGTCACCGGGGTCTCGACGACCACCACGGCGGCCTCTGCCGCGCCGGCCGGGGAACCGGCGGGTGCGGTGGCCTTACGGGTGGCACGGCGGCGCGGACGGGCCGGTGCGGCCTCCGCGACGGGGGCCTCCTCGACCACGGCGACGGGCTCGGCCACGGCGACGGGCGCGGGCTCGGGCTCCACGACCGGCTCCGGCTCCGGTACGACGACCGGCTCCGGGGCCACCTCGGCCGCGGGGGCCGGGGCGCCCGCCGGGGCGGTGGCCTTACGGGTCGCACGGCGACGGGTGCGGCCCTTCGGCGCGGCCTCCTCGACCGGGGCGACCTCGACCGTTTCCGCGGCCTCGACGGCCTCGGTGACGACCTCGGTGACCGGCTCCAGGACGGTGTCGGCCGGCTCGGTCACCGGCTCGGCGATGACCTCGGCCACCGGGGCCGGTGCCTGCGCCGGGGTGACCGCACCGCGCAGGGCGCCCGCCGGAGCGGTGGCCTTACGGGTGGCACGGCGCCGGTTGCGGCGACCGCTCAGGCCCGCTGCGGCCTCGGCCTCGGCCGGGCTGCTGTAGAGCTCCTCGTCCGCGACGAACTCCGGCTCGGGCAGTGCCTGCGGCGCGGCGGCCTCGGCGGCCACCTCGGCCTCGGTTTCAAAGCCCTCCGTGTCGACCGTCTCGACCTCGTGGTCGTGCTGGTCGAACTCGCCGCGGCCACCGCGGCGCTTGGCGCGCTTGCCGTTGCCGCCGCCACCGATGACCGTCGGCTGCTCCATGTGCACGATCACACCGCGGCCGTTGCAGTGGACACAGGTCTCGGAGAAGGACTCCAGCAGACCCTGGCCGACCCGCTTGCGGGTCATCTGGACCAGGCCCAGCGAGGTGACCTCGGCCACCTGGTGCTTCGTACGGTCTCGGCCCAGGCACTCCAGCATGCGCCGCAGGACCAGGTCGCGGTTGGACTCCAGGACCATGTCGATGAAGTCGATGACGACGATGCCGCCCAGGTCGCGCAGCCGCAGCTGGCGCACGATCTCCTCGGCCGCCTCCAGGTTGTTCCTGGTGACGGTCTCTTCGAGGTTGCCGCCCTGACCGGTGAACTTGCCGGTGTTGACGTCGATGACGATCATCGCCTCGGTCTTGTCGATCACAAGCGAGCCGCCCGAGGGCAGCCACACCTTGCGGTCGAGCGCCTTGGCGAGCTGCTCGTCGATCCGGTACGTCGCGAAGACATCGACCTCGGAGGTCCAGCGGGACAGCCGGTCGGCCAGGTCCGGGGCGACGTGGTTCACGTAGCCGTGGATGGTCTCCCAGGCGCCGTCACCGCTGACGATGACCTTCGAGAAGTCCTCGTTGAAGATGTCGCGCACGACGCGGACGGTCATGTCCGGCTCGCCGTACAGGAGGCTCGGCGAAGAGGTCGAGATCTGCTTCGACTTCTTCTGGATGTCCTCCCACTGGGCCTGCAGACGCTCGACGTCGCGGCGCAGCTCGTCCTCGCTCGCGCCCTCGGCGGCGGTGCGCACGATGACGCCCGCGTCCTCGGGGACGATCTTCTTGAGGATGGTCTTCAGGCGCGCGCGCTCGGTGTCGGGCAGCTTGCGGCTGATGCCGGTCATCGAGCCCTCGGGCACGTAGACCAGGTAGCGGCCGGGCAGCGAGACCTGGCTGGTCAGGCGGGCGCCCTTGTGGCCGATCGGGTCCTTGGTGACCTGTACGAGGACCGACTGGCCGGACTTGAGGGCGGACTCGATGCGGCGCGGCCCGTTGGCCATGCCGAGCGCCTCGAAGTTGACCTCACCGGCGTACAGGACGGCGTTGCGGCCCTTGCCGATGTCGATGAAGGCGGCCTCCATCGACGGCAGCACGTTCTGGACCTTGCCCAGGTAGACGTTGCCGACGTACGAGGTGGCTTCTTCCTTGTTGACGTAGTGCTCGACGAGCACGTTGTCCTCGAGGACGCCGATCTGGGTGCGCTCGCCGCTCTGGCGGACGACCATCACGCGCTCGACGGCCTCGCGGCGGGCCAGGAACTCGGCCTCGGTGATGATCGGGACGCGGCGGCGGCCCTGCTCGCGGCCCTCGCGACGGCGCTGCTTCTTCGCCTCCAGGCGGGTCGAGCCCTTGATGGACTGGACCTCGTCGGACGGCTCGGCCTTCTCGCGGGCCGGGCGCGGCTCGCGGACCTTGACGACCGTACGCACGCCGTCCTCGTCGCCGGCTTCGGCGGACTCGGCGGCGGTGTCACCGGTGCGGCGACGACGGCGGCGGCGACGGCGGCTGGAGCTGGAACCGAGGGCCTCTTCGGCCTCCTCGTCCTCTTCCTCTTCGGCCTCCTGCTCGGCCTCGGCCTCGGCCTCTTCCTCGGCGGACTCGTCGAGGTCGGCGGCCTCACCGCGGCGGCGGCGACGGCCACCACGGCGACGGCGGCGCGACGGGCGCTCGCCCGACTCGTCGCCCTCTTCGAACTCGGCGCCCTCTTCGAACGTCGCGGCCTCGTCGAGCTCGGCGGCCTCGGCCTCCGGCTCCTCCTCGGCGAGCACCTCGGGCAGGGAGACCGGCGCGGACTCGGCGGCGCCACGGCCACGGCGGCGGCGACGGCCGGCCGGCTGCGGGGCCGGAGCGGCCTCGACCTCGGCGGTGACCTCGGTGAGCTCCTCTTCCTCCTCGACCTCGGCCGGGGCGGCGGCGGCAGCGGCTGCGGCTGCCATGGCGGCGGTCTCGGGGGTCTGGAACATCGGCTCGGCGAAGACCGGGGCCTGGAAGACGGCCACGGCGGGACGCGCGGCGCGGCGGCCACGGGCCGGGGCGGCGGGCGCCTCGGGCTCGGCGGCGGGCTGCGGGGCGGCGGCCGGGGCCGCGGAGCGGGTGGCGCGGCGGCGGCCGCCGCGCTTCGGGGAGTCCAGGGCGTCGGCGACGGTGAAGGCGCGGGCGGCGGCCTTGGGGGCCTCCTCCACGACGGCTTCGGCCTCGGCGGCCTCGTCCTCCACGGAGGCCGTGGCGGCCGGGGCGGCCGGAGCGGTGACGGCGCGGGTGGCACGGCGACGGGCACGCGGCGCCGGAGCGGCGGGCTCCTCGGCGACCGGGGCGGCGGCCGGAGCCTCAGCCACGGGAGCCGGGGCGGCCGGGGCGGCCTCGGCGGCGGGAGCCTCGGGGGCGGTCACGGCGCGGGTGGCACGGCGACGGGCACGCGGAGCCGGAGCAGCCGGAGCCTCCTCCGCGGCGGGAGCCTCTACGACCACGGCCTCCACGGCGGCGGGAGCCTCGGGGGCGGTCACGGCGCGGGTGGCGCGACGGCGGGCACGCGGAGCGGGAGCGGCCGGAGCCTCCTCCTCGACCACGGGCGCGGGCTCGGCGACCGGAGCGGCCGGAGCCTCCGGGGCGGTCACGGCGCGGGTGGCACGGCGACGGGCACGCGGCGCCGGAGCGGCGGGCTCCTCGGCGACCGGGGCGGCGGCCGGAGCCTCGACGACGACCTCGGCGGCGGGCGCTTCGGGGGCGGCGACGGCGCGGGTGGCACGGCGACGGGCACGCGGAGCGGGAGCGGCGGGCTCCTCGGCGACCGGGGCGGCGGCCGGGGCGGCCTCCGTCACCGGGGTCGTCTCCGCGGCGGTGGCGCCGGGCGGACCGGCGGGCCGGGAAGCGGCGCGGCGACGCCTGCGCGGGGGCAGGTTGTCACTGGGGCTGCTGTTTTCGGTGGTGTCGTTTTCGTTGTTGAGCATTGCGGGCGGTTCTCCCGTCACGCTCCCGGGCGCCGCGGCTGACTTCCGGTCCGGCACGGCTCCGCGTAATGAGCGCGGAACCGGCCTCCGGGGCGCGTTCGCCACACGGGAGCTGTAGTCCATGGCCGCCGGTTCCGTACGTGTTGTCCGTACGGCCTGGCGGAAGTCTTCAGGTCAGTGCGCGGCCCGACCCAGGTGGCTCCCGAGTGCCAGGGCTGCGCGACGACGACGTTCCTTACGCGGCGGGACCTTCCGGCGCCTTCGCGTCGGCGGCTACGGCGGCCGTGGGTGGGGCGGCCGTGTCAGCCTCGCGGTCGGGCGCGAGCGGGTCGGTCACCGTGCCGGACTCCTCGTCGAAGAGCCCCTGCGCCAGCCTGGTCACCGCTGAGGGGACCGGCGGCGCCAGGTCGGCCACAGCTCGGAGACCGGACAGGACGTCGTCGGGTCGCACGGCAGGTGTCAGATGCCGAACAACCAGCCGCAGTATCGCACAGGCATTGTCCAGGGGCCTATCAGCCGGGGCGGGAAGCGCTTCCAGGCTGACGACCGCGCCGCGCGTGTCGAAGGTCCGCATGCCGTTCTTGGTGCGGCGCTGCACCTCCACGGTTTCGGCGGCGAGGAAGGCCGTCACGGCCCGCTCGGCCTCGGCGGGCTCCACGCCGTCCAGGCGCAGCTCCCACACGGAGGCGGTCAGCCGGTCCGCGAGGCCGGAGGTGCGGGCCTCGACGGCGTCGATGATGTCGAGCCCGGTCGGCATCGACTCGTCGAGCAGCTCGCGCAGCTTCTCGGGGTCGCGGGGCGCGGCGAGGGCGATCTCCAGGTACTCCGCCTCGCTGCCGGTCCCGGTCGGGGCGGCGTTCGCGTACGAGACGCGCGGGTGCGGGGTGAAGCCGGCCGAGTACGCCATCGGCACCTCGGCGCGGCGCAGCGCGCGCTCGAACGCGCGCTGGAAGTCACGGTGGCTGGTGAACCGGAGGCGGCCGCGCTTGGTGTAGCGCAGTCGAATGCGCTGCACCACCGGTGCGGGAGGCGGGCCTTCGGGCTGTCGCTTGCCCAGTGGTTCTTCTCCTTGTGCGGGGCTCCGCGGCTCGCGCGTCGCCCTGAGTGTCTGGGGGGGCCGGCCGGCTCCGCCCTGCCTCCGGCTCACCCCTGCCGTTCGTGGAGGGAGATCTCGGGAGCGGGCGCATTGCCTGCGGCTGTCGTACTACCCAGAGTACGCGCCCGTGACCTCGCCGGTTCCACGGGAGGAGTACCGAACAGCGCCCGCCGCACCTCGGCCCGGACCTCCCGGACGGTGGTGCGGACCGTCCGCCAGAGCGCGCGCACGAGATGCCCGGCCGGCGTCAGCACGTACCGGTACAGCTTCGAGACGGGCCACCCGACGAGCACCCAGCCGACCCACTTGAACCCCCGCCACAGCGCGCCGGTGATCACCCCGGCCACGTGCCAGGCCCAGGCGATGGCCTGGCCGAGGGGCGTGAGCACGTACCGGTAGAGCGGCACCAGCAGGTACCGGTACACCGTCATGGCCGCCCAGGCGATCCCCTGCCCGACCGGTACCAGCACATAGCGCCAGGTCAGCGTCGCGAGCCAGGCGAGGGCCAGCCCCAGCGGACGCAGCAGGTACGCGTAGAGCACGCGCCCGGCCGGGGTGAGCAGGTACGCGTACACCCACGAGCCGACCGGCCGGAGGAGGTAGCGCCACAGCCCGACCCACGGCCAGACGAAGAGGAGTTTGAGCAGGATGGACACCACCCGGCCGAAAGCGCGCAGCACGGGGCCGAGGACGTAGGTCCACAGCGGCGCGAGCAGGTGGCGGTGCAGCAGCCGCCCGAGGGCCGTGAGCAGGTCCCAGACCACCCGTACGGGCAGCACGACCAGCACCGCGATGATCTTCACGGGTATCCGCAGGACCCCCACCAGGCAGCCGTCGCCACCTTGCGCGAGCTGCGGCTTTTCGTTCTCCATGCCCCCAAGGACACACAAAGGGCCCCCGGCCGTTGCAGCCGGGGGCCCTCGTCTTCGTGTCAGTCGATGGAACCGGGCTCCGCCAGCCATTGTGCGCGGAGCTCGGTGACACCGGCGATAGTGTCAAAGTCTCGGTCGTAGTGAAGGACGGTAAGCCCGAACGCCCGCGCGGTGACGGCAACCAGGAGGTCGGTTCCGCTGGCCGAGCGATGGCTGCCTCGCTCCGACAACGCCTCCTGCAGATCAAGGATCTGCTGCCAGCCGTCCTCGGGCACAGGTCGCCAGCCGAACAGGTCCCTCAGCTGTGCCTTGATGCGCTTGTAGTCCTGCGCCGAGCGGGCCGAGTAGAGCATCTCGAACTCGGTCGGTTCGCACAGCGAGATACGTCCGGCCTTGAGGATGTCGACCCAGGCATCACGGACGCCAGGCCGAAGGATCCGGGCGGCGGCCGACTTGTCGATCAGGAACTGCTTCTGTCCGGCCATTCAGCGCCACGCCTCGTCCTCGAAGCCCGGCTCCGTGAGCGCGTCGAACGCACCCTCGTCAGCCAGCGCGATGAGCTCTTCCAACGCGCGCTCTCGGCGCAACCGCGCTCCTATTTCCTGAAGCGCGGCGTTGACCGTGTCCTTCTTCGTCGTGGTCCCGAGGGCTTCCGCGGCGAGCGCGAGCGCTTCATCGTCGATGTCGATCACGGTCTTGGCCATGCCGGCCACCTCCTGGCAACGAGGGCAGAGTATTGCCCCACCGGGAAACCAGGATATCCCCGCACCGCCAATGCAGAAACCTTTGACCGCCCATCGAATGAATATGCCCCCCACCGTTCCCGGTGAGGGGCATATCCGACGGCAGCTTCAGCCTGGGGTCACTTCACGACCGACAGCGGCAGCAGCTTCTTGCCCGTCGGGCCGATCTGAATCTCGGTCTGCATCTGCGGGCACACGCCGCAGTCGAAGCACGGGGTCCAGCGGCAGTCGTCGACCTCGGTCTCGTCGAGGGCGTCCTGCCAGTCCTCCCAGAGCCAGTCCTTGTCGAGACCGGAGTCCAGGTGGTCCCAGGGCAGGACCTCCTCGTACGTGCGCTCACGCGTCGTGTACCAGGCCACGTCCACGCCGTAGGCGGGCAGCGTCTTCTCCGCCGCCTCCATCCAGCGGTCGTACGAGAAGTGCTCGCGCCAGCCGTCGAAGCGGCCGCCCGACTCGTACACGGCACGGATGACGTCGCCGATGCGGCGGTCACCGCGCGAGAGGAGTCCCTCGACGATGCCCGGCTTGCCGTCGTGGTAGCGGAAGCCGATGGAGCGGCCGTACTTCTTGTCGCCGCGGATCTTGTCGCGGAGCTTGCCCAGGCGGGCGTCCGTCTCCTCGGCCGACAGCTGCGGCGCCCACTGGAACGGGGTGTGCGGCTTCGGCACGAACCCGCCGATCGACACCGTGCAGCGGATGTCGTTCTGGCCGGAGACCTCGCGCCCCTTGGCGATGACGTTGACCGCCATGTCGCCGATCTGGAGCACGTCCTCGTCGGTCTCGGTCGGCAGGCCGCACATGAAGTACAGCTTCACCTGGCGCCAGCCGTTGCCGTACGCGGTGGAGACCGTCCGGATCAGGTCCTCTTCCGAGACCATCTTGTTGATGACCTTGCGCATGCGCTCGGAGCCGCCCTCGGGGGCGAAGGTCAGACCGGAGCGGCGCCCGTTGCGGGTCAGCTCGTTGGCCAGGTCCACGTTGAAGGCGTCCACACGGGTCGACGGCAGGGAGAGACCCACCTTGTCGTCCGTGTAACGGTCCGCGAGGCCCTTGGCGATGTCCGCGATCTCGGTGTGGTCCGCGGAGGACAGCGACAGGAGGCCGACCTCCTCGAAGCCCGTGGCCTTCAGGCCGCGCTCCACCATCTCGCCGATGCCGGTGATGCTTCGCTCCCGCACGGGGCGCGTGATCATGCCGGCCTGGCAGAAACGGCAGCCGCGGGTGCAGCCGCGGAAGATCTCGACGGACATCCGCTCGTGGACGGTCTCGGCGAGCGGGACGAGCGGCTGCTTGGGGTACGGCCACTCGTCGAGGTCCATGACCGTGTGCTTGGACACGCGCCACGGCACGCCGGAGCGGTTCGGCACGACACGGCCGATGCGGCCGTCCGGCAGGTACTCGACGTCGTAGAAGCCCGGCACGTAGACGTTGCCGGTCTTCGCCAGGCGCAGCAGGACCTCCTCGCGCCCGCCGGGCCTGCCCTCGGCCTTCCACGTCCGGATGATCTCGGTCATGTCGAGGACGGCCTGCTCGCCGTCGCCGATGACCGCGCAGTCGATGAACTCCGCGATCGGCTCCGGGTTGAAGGCCGCGTGCCCGCCCGCGAGGACGATCGGGTGGTCGACCGTACGGTTGCGGGCCTCCAGCGGGATGCCCGCGAGGTCCAGGGCCGTGAGCATGTTGGTGTAGCCCAGCTCCGTGGAGAAGGACAGGCCGAACACGTCGAAGGCCGACACGGGGCGGTGACTGTCCACGGTGAACTGCGGCACCTTGTGCTCGCGCATCAGCTCTTCGAGGTCCGGCCACACGCTGTAGGTGCGCTCGGCGAGGACGCCCTCGCGCTCGTTGAGCACCTCGTAAAGGATCATGACGCCCTGGTTGGGCAGCCCGACTTCGTACGCGTCCGGGTACATGAGCGCCCAGCGGACGTCGCAGCTCTCCCACTCCTTGACCGTGGAGTTGAGCTCACCGCCGACGTACTGGATGGGCTTCTGCACATGCGGAAGCAGGGCCTCAAGCTGAGGGAAGACCGACTCGGTCATCACGCGACTTTCGTGAAGCGGGCAGGGGGCAGCTCTCAAGCGTACCCCGAGCCCCGGACGGCCCCACCCACATGATCATCCAAGCGCCGCCCGCAGCGCCGGGTCCGAGGCCTTCGCCCAGATGTCCGGAAGCTCCCGTTCGCGCCGCTCGGCCATGGCCTCCTCGCGGGCGTAGAGCACGCCCCAGGTGAAGGCCGACTCCCCCGCGCCCGCCGCCTGGACGGCGAGACCGTGCAGGGCGCCGCGGGCCACCACGCTGTCCTGGTGGTCTCCGAGCAGGGTCTGGACCGACTTCGCCGCCTTGGCCAGGTGCTTCGCCGGCTTGCCGAGCGCGGGCACCGCCGACTCCGCCGCGTACCGGACCCGCTTGGCCGCCTTGCGGGCGTCGTGCAGGGCCAGGTCGCGCTGCTCGCCCTCCGTCAGGGAGAGCGCGCCCTCGACCCGGAGCGCGAGGCGCGCGTAGTCGCCGAGCACCGCCTTCGGCAGGACCGCTCGCGGGGGTCCGGCGGCGCCCTTCAGCAGCGGCGGCTCGTCCAGCAGGGCGTCGAGGGCGCCCAGGAGGGAGAGGTAGCGCGCACTGTCGAGGGCGGCCAGCGCCCGGCGCCGTGATCCGGAGCGCCGGGTGGTGTTCCACACCCGCAGCCGGCTGCGGACCGGGCCGATCAGCAGCGTGCGCGGCAGCTCGCCGAGCCGGGTCTGGATCCGCTCCAGCAGGACCTCCTGGTCGCGGTCGACGCCGAGTTCGGCGGACAGCCAGCGCAGCTCCTCGCCGATCGGGTCGGTGGCGGCGCGGTCGAGCACCTTGCGGTACGTCTTGAAGGCGCTGCGGAGCCGTCGGCCGGCGACCCGCATCTGGTGGACGGAGTCCGGCAGGCCCCTGCGCACCGCCGGGTCCTGGGCGACGAGTGCGTCACGCTGTTCGCGCAGGTACGCCAGCACGTGCGCGCCCGCCGTGCCGTCGCCGGGATCCGCACCGGGCCGGGCCGGGGGCAGGGCGTCGGTCTCGGCCAGCGCGCGGGCCAGCTTCGAGGGGGCGTCGGAGACCCGGAGCCCGGCCTTGCGGAAGGCCTGCTCGACGGCGTCGAGCAGTTCGGGGTCCACCCCGTCGGCGAGCTCGACCTCGACCTCGGTCCAGGCGGCGGAGGCCTCGCCGCGCTCGGCCCGGACCGAGTCGGTGCTCAGTTCCGCGAGCAGGGCCCCGTCCGCGTCGAGGAGGTGGCTGACGCGGCGTGAGGAGAGCAGCCGGACCTGGGGTTCCAGCCCGGCGTCCCGGACCCGGGACCGGAGCAGGGCGGCCAGCGGGCGCGGGACGGTGTCACTGAGCGGGGCGGCGATCTCGTCGCGCACGCCCGGGGAGACGGGGAGTTTGAGGTGCCAGCCCGCGTCCGCGCCGCCGGTCCTGCGCCGCAGGGTGAGGCCGTCGGCGGCGAGCCGCTGGTCGTGGGTGTCGTAGTAGACGGCGTCGAGGTCGACGGTGCCCTGGTCGGAGACGGCCGCGATGCCGGCCGTGCCCGTCAGGTCCGGCACCCCGCGCCGGGCGCTCTTGGCTTTAGAGAACTCGAATTTCCGCTCGATCTCGCGCTTCGTGTCCGCCATAGACCGAACTTAGTCCTGAACGGAACACGTCGGCAGGGTGAACGGGACATCAGGCCGACAATGGCCGCTGGACCTTGATCGACTGGAGCAGGCCGATCGCCACCCACACCGCGAACATCGACGATCCGCCGTACGAGACGAACGGCAGGGGAAGCCCGGCCACCGGCATGATCCCGAGGGTCATCCCGATGTTCTCGAAGGACTGGAAGGCGAACCAGGCGATGATCCCGGCGCACACGATCGTCCCGTACAGCTCGGTGGTCTCACGGGCGATCATGCAGGCCCGCCACAGCACGATGCCGAGCAGCAGCAGGATCAGCCCGGCCCCGACGAAGCCCAGCTCCTCCCCCGCCACCGTGAAGACGAAGTCGGTCTGCTGCTCGGGCACGAACTGGCCGGTGGTCTGGGAGCCCTTGAAGAGTCCCGAGCCGCTCAGTCCGCCGGAGCCGATCGCGATGCGCGCCTGGTTGGTGTTGTAGCCGACGCCCGAGGGGTCGAGCTCGGGGTTGGCGAAGGCCGCGAAGCGGTTGATCTGGTACTCGTCGAGGACACCGAGCTGCCAGATCAGGATGGCTCCGGCCGCGCCCGAGCCGATCAGGCCCAGCACCCAGCGGTTGGAGGCGCCGGAGGCCAGCAGCACGCCGAGGACGATGACGACCATGACCATGACCGAGCCGAGGTCGGGCATCAGCATGACGATGCCCATCGGGGCCGCGGCCAGGCACAGCGCCTTGACGACCGTGCGGTGGTCCGGGTGGGTGAGGTCGCCGGCGTCCACCCGGGTGGCCAGCAGCATCGCCATGACCAGGATGATCGTGATCTTCACGAACTCGGAGGGCTGGAGGGAGAATCCGCCGCCGATCACGATCCACGCGTGGGCGCCGTTGATGGTGGCGCCGAGCGGGGTGAGCACGGCGAGGATCAGCACGAGCGAGAGCCCGTACAGGACCGGGACCGCACCGCGCAGGGTGCGGTGGCCGAGCCAGATGGTGCCGATCATGAGCACGAGGCCGATGCCGGTGTTCAGGGCGTGCCGGGCCAGGAAGTAGTACGGGTCTCCCTGGTTCAGCTGGGTCCGGTTGCGCGTCGCCGACCACACCAGCAGGGAGCCGATGAAGGAGAGGGCGAGCGATGACAGGAGTATCGGCCAGTCGAGCCGGCGCACCACCGAGTCACGGGCGGTGAGCTTGGCCATCGCCCCGCGCTCGGGCGCGTACCGGGAGACGGAGAACTTGTTGGCGGTCTGCATGGTGGGTTTCGGTCCTCAGTCGTGCCGCAAGGGGGGCGGGGCGGGCGGCCCGGCGAGTACAGGCGGCGCCAGCTCCTCCGGGGACGGCGGCACGTACGGCCTGATCTCCGGGGAGTCGATGGATCCGTCGGGGTAGATCTTGGGCAGTTTGGCCTCGGGCCGCAGCAGCAGGGCCTTCTTCGGGTCCTGTACGCCGGCCATGGTCAGGCCGTAGATGGCGTTGTAGATGTTGCGGACCGCGGGGCCGGAGGCCCCGGAGCCGGTGCCGCCCTGGGAGATCGTCATGACGATCGTGAAGTCGTCGGTGTAGGTCGCCAGCCAGGACGTGGTCTGCTTGCCGTAGACCTGGGCGGTGCCGGTCTTGGCCCGCATCGGGATCTTGTCGAGCGGCCAGCCGATGAACCGCCAGGCGGCGGTGCCGCCGGGTTCGACGACCATGCGCAGGCCCCTGTCGAGGTTGCTGATGGTCTCGGCGTCGATCGGCAGCCTGCCGTGGGGCTTGGGCTTGATCATCTCGACGTGCTTGCCGTCGGGGCTGATCACGGCCTTGCCGACCGTGGGGTCGTAGAGGGTGCCCCCGTTGCTGATGGCTGAGTAGGCGGTGGCCATCTGGATCGGGGTGACCAGGACGTCGCCCTGGCCGATGGCGAAGTTGATGCTGTCGAAGGCCTTCAGCTGGTTGCCTTCGAGGCAGCTCTCGTAGGCGATCTGCTCGACGTAGGTGCCGCCCTTCTTGCCCTGCTTGCACCAGGAGTCCTTGTTGGCGGCCCAGAAGCTCTTCTTCCAGCCGCGGTCCGGGATGCGGCCGGTGACCTCGTTCGGCAGGTCGATCCCGGTCTCGGAGCCGAGGCCGAACTCTCGGGCGGTCCGGTAGAACCAGTCGTGGGCGTCCTTCTTGGGCTTGAGGCCTCCGTCGCGCTGCCACTCCTTGTGCCCGAGGGCGTAGAAGACGGTGTTGCAGGAGAACTTCAGGGCCTCGGCGAGGGTGATGGGGCCGTGCCCCTTGGACTCGAAGTTCGCGAAGCTCCGGCCGCCCATGTTGTAGGAGGCGCTGCAGTTGTACTTGCCGTCGAAGTCGTAGCCGGCCCGCACGGCCGCGCTCGCGGACACCACCTTGAAGATGGAGCCCGCGGGAGCCTGGCCCTGGATGGCCCGGTTGAGCAGCGGGTAGTTGGAGTTCTTGCTGGTGAGGTTGGCGTAGTCCCTGCCGGAGATGCCGCCGACCCAGGCGTTGGGGTCGTAGTCGGGCTGGGAGGCCATCGCGACGACGCGGCCGGTCTTGGCCTCCATGACGACGACGGCGCCCGAGTCGGCCTCGTACTTGCGACCGGTGATGTTGTCGGTCTCCTGCCGGACGGTCTTCATCGCCTGCTGGAGCTCGTACTCCGCCACGGCCTGGACCCGGGCGTCGATGCTGGTGACGAGGGTGGACCCGGCCACGCCCGGGTCGGACTTGGTCTGACCCATGACCCGGCCGAGGTTGTCGACCTCGTACGAGGTGACCTCCGCCTTGCCGCGCAACTGCTTGTCAAAGGTGCGTTCGAGTCCGGAGCGGCCGACCTGGTCGGAGCGCAGATGCGGCGAGTCGGTGTCCTTGGCCTTCTGGATCTCCTCGTCGGTGACCGGCGAGAGGTAGCCGAGCACCTGCGCGGTGCGGCCCCCGCCGGGGGCCGGGTAGCGGCGGACGGCGGTGGGCTCCGCGGTGATGCCGGGGAAGTCCTCGGGGCGTTCGCGCAGCTGCAGCGCCTGCTGCGTGGTGGCTTCGAGGGTGACCGGAATCGGCTGGTACGGGGAGCCGTTCCAGCAGGGCTTGGGGGTTTGGGAGTCGCAGAGCCGGACCTTGTCCATGACGTCCTTGGGGCTCATGTCCAGGACGTCGGCCAGGCGGGTCATGACGCCCTTGCCCCGGTCCTTCATCTTCATCAGCGCGGTGCGGCTGGCCGATACGACCAGACGGGTCTCGTTGTCGGCGAGCGGGACCCCGCGGGCGTCGAGGATGGAGCCGCGCACGGCGGGCTGGACGACCCGCTGGACGTGGTTGCTCTTCGCCTCGTGGTAATACTCCGCGCCGTTGCGGATCTGGAGGTACCAGAGCCGCCCGCCGAGGGTGAGGAACATCGAGAAGACGAGGACCTGAATCATGATGAGCCTGATCTGCACCCGGGAGGTGCGGCCGGTCTCCGGAACGTTGCTCACGCCTGCTCCTCCCTCACAGCTTCTTGATGCTCTTCACACCCTTGACGGCCTTGACGCCCTTTATGCGCCCCGCCTTGTTGGCGCGCGAGCGCGCGGTCTTCAGGCGCAGGCCGCCGCGCTGGCTGCCGATGCGCAGGCCGGTGCCGCCGGACAGCCAGCCGGCGGAGACGTCGGCGGCCTTGTTGGCGGGGCCGCCGCCGGCCTCGACGGCCATCGGGTCGTTCTCGGCGCGCCGGGCCAGGGCCATGATGAACGGCACGGTGAAGGGCGCGAGCAGCAGGTCGTAGAGGGTCGCGGTGAACAGCAGCCCGGTCAGGCCCACGTGACGGGCCGCGGTGTCTCCGACGAGGGCGCCCACGCCCGCGTAGAGCAGGGTGGAGCCGATCGCGGCGCCCACGACGGTGAGCATGGGACCCCAGGCGGAGCGGAACCGCCCGCCGTCGGGGCGGACCAGGCCGGCGACGTAGCCGATGACGCACAGGACGAGCGCGTACCGCCCGGCCGCGTGGTCGGCGGGCGGCGCCAGGTCGGCGAGCATGCCCGCGGCGAAGCCGATGAGGGCCCCGCTGACGTGCCCGTACACGAGTGCGAGGGCGACGACGGTGAGGAGCAGCAGGTCGGGTACGGCGCCGGGCAGTTGGAGCCGGCCCAGGATGGAGACCTGGACGACGAGGGCGACCGCGACGAGCGTGCCCGAGAGCAGGATCCGGTTGAAGCGCATGGGCGGTCTGCTCCTACTCGTCGGCCGGCTGGGCGGGCGCGCTGGCGGACCCGGACGGGGTGACCGTGACGGTGACCGTCGGGGTGGGCTTGGGGGCCTCGGGCTTGGGCGGCAGGACGGCGTCGCGCGGGTCCTCGCGCGGCGGCATCACCACGACGCCGACGATGTCCAGGCGGGAGAAGCCGACGAAGGGGCGCACCCAGACGGTGCGGGTCAGGTCGCCGCGCGAGGGGTCGACCTTGACCACCTCGCCGATCGGCACGCCGGGCACGAAGGGCTTGTTGCCGCGCGAGCCGAAGGTGACGAGCCGGTCGCCGGGGGCGATCTTGGCCTTGCCGTTGAGCATCTGGACGGACAGGGCGCGGTCGCCCTGGCCGGTGGCGAAGCCGAGTTCGCCGGTCTTCTCCAGACGGGTGCCGACGGTGAAGTCGGGGTCGTTGGCGAGGACGACGGTGGCGGTGTCGGGGCCGACGGTGCTGACCCGGCCGACGAGCCCGTCCCCGTTGAGGACGGTCATGTCGCGTTCGATGCCGTCCTTGCTGCCGGCGTCGATGGTGACGGTCCAGGAGAAGCCCTGGGCCGCTCCTATGGCGATGACCTCGGCGCCCTTGATGCCGTACTGTCCGGCGCCCGCCCGCTTGAGCATCTCGTCGAGCTCGTGGATGCGGCTGCGCGTCTGTTCGTCGCTGCCGAGCTTGGCCTTCAGCGCCGCGTTCTCGCGCTCCAGCGTGGCGATGCGGTTGTGCCGCTCGCCGGAGTCCCGTACCGCCCCTATGGCGTTGGCAACCGGATCGACCGCGGTCGCCACACCCTTCTCGACCGGGCCGAAGACCGCTGCGGCGGCCTGTCGGGCACCGTCGACCGGAGACTCCTCGCCCGCCCTGATGTCCACCGTGATCAATGCGAACGCGATGGCGATCAGAAGAACCAGGAGCAGCCGGCTTTCTCGTGTGTCCCTCACGTGCGGCGGCCGTGCCTTCCTCGTGATATCTGTTCCGGCACGGCCGGCTCCGGTGGAGCCGGCTCGCACCGGGGTTCTTTGCCTGTATATCAACGATCCGCCGCACGGGCGCGGTAGCACCCGTACGGCGGATCCTTGTGTTCCACACGGCCCCCTGGCAGGGGGGTTGTCCCCGTCAGCGACGGGGCTGGGCGTCCAGGACCTGCTGGAGTGCCTCGAACTCCTCGACACACTTGCCGGAGCCGAGCGCGACGGAGTCGAGCGGGTCCTCGGCGATGTGGATCGGCATGCCGGTCTCACGGCGCAGCCGCTCGTCGAGGCCGCGCAGCAGGGCGCCGCCGCCGGTCAGGACGATGCCGCGGTCCATGATGTCGCCGGAGAGCTCCGGCGGGCACTTGTCGAGCGTGGTCTTGACCGCGTCCACGATGGCGTTGACGGGCTCCTCGATGGCCTTGCGGACCTCGGCGGCCGAGATGACGACCGTCTTGGGCAGGCCGGAGACCAGGTCGCGACCGCGGATCTCGGTGTGCTCGTCCTTGTCGAGGTCGTACGCCGACCCGATGGTGATCTTGATCTGCTCGGCCGTGCGCTCGCCGAGGAGGAGCGAGTACTCCTTCTTGATGTGCTGGATGATCGCGTTGTCGAGCTCGTCGCCGGCCACCCGGATGGACTGCGCCGTGACGATTCCGCCGAGGGAGATGACGGCGACCTCGGTGGTGCCGCCGCCGATGTCCACGACCATGTTGCCGGTGGCCTCGTGGACGGGCAGGCCCGAGCCGATGGCGGCGGCCATGGGCTCCTCGATGATGTGCACCTGGCGGGCGCCGGCCTGCGTGGACGCCTCGATGACGGCGCGGCGCTCGACTCCGGTGATGCCGGAGGGAACGCAGACCACCACGCGCGGGCGGGCCAGGTAGCGTCGCTTGTGGATCTTGAGGATGAAGTACCGGAGCATACGCTCGGTGATCTCGAAGTCGGCGATCACGCCGTCCTTGAGGGGCCGTACGGCGACGATGTTGCCGGGCGTGCGCCCGATCATCTTCTTCGCCTCGGAGCCGACCGCCAGAATGCCGCCGGTGTTCGTGTTGATGGCGACCACGGACGGCTCGTTCAGGACGATCCCCCGGCCCCTCACGTACACCAGCGTGTTGGCGGTCCCGAGGTCGATCGCCATGTCACGGCCGATGAACGACATATTGTTCCCCTTGTTCCCCATGAGGAGCGTCTGGCCTTCCAGTTGATAGCGGCTGCTGTCAGGTCGGCGAGTGGGTGTGTGGGTGGAGGCCCCATCGTAGTGCCGGGAGTACGGACACCGCGCGACGGGACTCCGGTAATCGCGCCGGAATGGATACCCGCCCCCTTAGTGGTGACGTCGTGTCCTGTCGATGCGTTCCCCAAAGCGCCCGGTAATACCAAAGGGCGACCGAAATTACTTCGGTCGCCCCAGGTCGTGAGCGCTATTTGGCTGATGTTGCGTCAGGAAAAGAGTGCCCCGAGCGAATCAGAGAGCGGGAAAGAAGAGCTTCAGCTCGCGCTCCGCGGACTCCTCGGAGTCCGAGGCGTGGATCAGGTTCTCCCGGACGATGGTGCCGAAATCCCCCCGGATGGAGCCGGGCGCCGCGGCGATCGGGTCGGTGGGTCCGGCCAGCTGGCGGACACCCTCGATCACGCGTTCCCCTTCGACGACCAGGGCGACGATGGGACCGCTGGCCATGAAGCCCATGAGGGGCTCGTAGAACGGCTTGCCCTTGTGCTCGCCGTAGTGCGCCTCCAGGGTCTCCTGGTCCAGCGTGCGCAGCTCCAGCGCGGGGATGGTCCAGCCGGCCTTCCGCTCGATGCGGCCGATGATCTCGCCGATCAGACCACGACGGACGGCGTCGGGCTTGAGCAGGACGAGGGTGCGCTGGGTCATGTTGGGGCTCCTTGCGGCAAACGGGTGCGGTAGGACGAATCTACAGGGCCATTGCGGGTGCCCTGCCGGGACCCGTCACGCAGCGTCAGGCGCCCCGGGTGCCCCGGACGCCTCCTGTGCGGCCGCCCAGCGCGCCTTGATGGCGTCGATCTTGCGGCCGTAGTGCACCGAGCACCACCACAGACCGGCGAACACCGCGCCGAGGAAGAACATCGTGGGAACGACGAACCCGCTCACGACCAGGCCGATCTGCAGGGCCCACCCCAGCTGGACCGCCCCGGGACGCGACAGCATCCCGCACAGCAGCACCGACAGGACCATCGAGACCCCGCACACCGTCCAGACCGTGGCCTGGGTCAGATCGGGGTTCTTCATCGCCACCAGGCCCGCGAAGCCGATCACGAAGAACTCGCCGATCAGCGTGCTCGCACACAGCGTGCGCATACCTCAGCCCCTCTTCAGCAGCAGGCGGGCCTCGCCCACCGTGATCACGGAACCGGTCACCAGGACCCCGGCCCCTCCGTATTCGGCCTCTTCCTCCGACAGGGTGATCGCCGCCTCCAGGGCGTCGTCCAGCCGCGGCTCCACCTGCACCCGGTCCACGCCGAAGACCTCGACCGCGACGGCCGCCAGCTCGTCCGCGCTCATCGAGCGGTGGCTGGAGTTCTCCGTCACCACCACCTCGGCGAAGATCGGCTCGAACGCCTCCAGCACCCCGCGGACGTCCTTGCCCTCACTCGCGGCCACGACCCCGATCAGCCGGCTGAAGCCGAACGACTCGGTGACCGCCTCCGCGGTCGCCGCCGCGCCCGCCGGGTTGTGCGCCGCGTCCAGGACCACCGTCGGGCTGCGCCGCACGACCTCCATGCGGCCCGGCGAGGTCACCGAGGCGAAGGCCTTGCGCACGGTGTCCAGGTCCAGGACCCGGGCCTGCTCCTGGCCGATCCCGAAGAAGGCCTCGACGGCCGCCAGCGCCACCGCCGCGTTGTGCGCCATGTGCGCGCCGTACAGCGGCAGGAAGATGTCGTCGTACTCCCCGCCCACGCCGCGCAGCGTCAGCTGCTGGCCGCCGACCGCGACCTCGCGCGAGACGACCCCGAACTCCATGCCCTCGCGGGCGACCGTGGCATCGACCTCCACGGCCTTCTTCAGCAGCACCTGCGCCGCGTCCACCGGCTGCTGCGCCAGGATCACGGTCGCGTCCTGCTTGATGACGCCGCCCTTCTCCACGGCGATCTCGCCGGGCGTGGAGCCGAGCCGGTCCGTGTGGTCCAGGCTGATGGGGGTGACCACCGCGACCGAGGCGTCGATGACGTTGGTCGCGTCCCAGCTGCCGCCCATGCCGACCTCGACCACGGCCACGTCCACCGGGGCGTCCGCGAAGGCCGCGTAGGCCATTCCGGTGAGCACCTCGAAGAACGAGAGCCGGAACTCCTCGGCGGCGTCGACCATCTCCACGTACGGCTTGATGTCCTGGTACGTCTCGACGAACCGCTCGGCGCTGATCGGCGCCCCGTCGAGGCTGATCCGCTCGGTGATCGACTGCACGTGCGGGCTGGTGTAGCGCCCGGTGCGCAGCTCGAAGGCGTTCAGCAGGCACTCGATCATGCGGGCCGTGCTCGTCTTGCCGTTGGTGCCGGTGACGTGGATGGAGGGGTACGCGCGCTGCGGCTCGCCCAGCACGTCCATCAGCGCCGCGATCCGCGACACCGAAGGCTCCAGCTTGGTCTCGCCCCAGCGGGTGGAAAGCTCCTGCTCCACCTCCAGCAGCGCCTGCGCGACCTCCGGGTCGACGGGCCGGGCGGGTACCGGGTCACCCTGGGGCGGACCGGCCTGGGCCCGCAGGGTACGGCTGCCGGCCTCGATCACCGCCAGGTCGGGGTCGCGGTCGGACTCTTCCGCCACGATCTGCTCGAACTCGTCGAAGGTGCCGGCGAGGTCGTTGTCGTCGCGGTCGTGGCTCTCGGGCTGCTGCTCACTCACAGGGCCAGTCTACGGACGGGGACCCCAGGGACTTTCGGCCCGGCCGCTTCAGGACCTTCGGCGCCGGGAGCGACCTGATCGTTATGCGAGCCTTGCGACATCAGATTGGGGAACAAATGCCGCAGTCCAGCACCAACAAGACGGCTTCCAGCCGCGACATAGGCATAGACCTGGGGACCGCGAACACTCTCGTCTACGCCCGGGGGCACGGCATCGTCCTCAATGAGCCGTCCGTGGTCGCCGTCAGGGCCGGCACCACCACCGCCCTGGCCGTCGGCAAGGACGCCAAGGAGACCATCGGCCGCACCCCCGGTTCCATCACCGCGATCCGTCCCCTCAAGGACGGCGTGATCTGCGACTACGAGGCCGCCGAGGAGATGATCCGGCACTTCGTGCGCAAGGCGGTCCCCGGCCGCCGCCCCCGCACCCGGATGGTGATCTGCGTGCCCTCCGGCGTCACCCCGGTCGAGCGGCGGGCCATCATCCACGCCTCCACCCGGGCCGGAGCCAAGACCGTGCACCTGATCGAGGAGCCGATGGCCGCCGCGATCGGCGCCGGACTGCCCGTGGCCGAACCGCGCGGCTCGATGGTCGTGGACATCGGCGGCGGCACCTCCGAGGTCGCCGTCATCTCCATGGGCGGCATCGTCACCTCCCGGTCGCTGCGCGTCGGCGGGGACCGGCTGGACGCCGCGATCATGGACTACGTACGCAAGGAACACGCGCTGCTCATCGGAGAGCGCACCGCCGAGGACGTCAAGGTGGCCATCGGATCGGCCTGGCCGGTACCGGACCGGCCCGAGCTGGAGACCCGCACCTTCACCGTGCGCGGCCGCGAGAAGGTCGGCGGCATGCCCAAGACGCTGGAGCTGAGCGCCACCGACGTGCGGGCGGCGCTCGACGAGCCGATCGAGGCGATCATCGCCGCCGTCCGCACCACCCTGGAGGAATGCCCGCCCGAGCTGTCCGGCGACGTGATGGAGCACGGCATCGTCCTGACCGGCGGCGGCGCACTGCTCGCCGGCCTGGACCTGCGGATGGCCTCCGCGACGGGCATCCCGGTGTTCGTGGCCGACAACCCGCTGGACTGCGTGGTCCTCGGCTCCGGCCGGTGCGTGGAGGACCTGGACGCGCTGGGCGGCCTGCTGGCCCCGGCGAAGGCCCCCTAACCGCGCGGGAGCGTCGCCACGACCTCGTACGCGTCCGCCGTGCGCGTCGCCGTCAGGGTCCCGCCCAGGCTGCGTACGCGCTCGGCCATGCTCGCCGTGCCCGAGCCCGCCGAAACCGGGGCCCGGCCCGGGGTCCGCACCGGCAGCGGGTTGCGCACGGCGATCCGCAGCTGCGGGCCCTCCGCCGCGATCGACACGTCGATGGTCTCCCCCCGCGCGTGCTTGGCGGCATTGGTCAGGCACTCCTGCACCACCCGGTAGACCGCCGCCTGCCGCAGCGGCGACAGCCCGTGCGCGTCCCGGTCCATGGCGAGCCGCACGGGCGAACCCGCCCGCCCGCTCTCCTCGGCCAGCGCCGGCAACCCGTCCACGCCCGGGGTGGAGGCCCGCTCCCCGCGCTGCACGATGATCTCGTTGAGCACCAGATGGGCGCGGCGCGCCGTATCGGCCAGCTCCTCGAAGTCCGATGCGTACGCCGTCTCGCGCGCCCGCATCGACAGCACCTCGGAGCGCACCGTCAGCAGGGTCAGCTCCCGCCCGACGAAGTCGTGGACGTCGCGGGCCACGGAGGTGCGCTCCTGCTGGACGGCCTGGAACACGGCCGACTCGGCCCGCCGGGCGGTGAGCTCCCCCACCAGGTCGTGCCGGTAGGCGGCGATGCCCACCGCCGAGGCCAGCACCCCGATCGGCACGAACAGGCCGAGGAACCCACTGAGCGTCTCCGCCTTGGACGCCGGCCACCCCGGCACGCCGTAGAACAGGAGCAGCGCGAAGCCGATGTACGCGAGCGTGGCGAGGATCCCGGCGCGGCGCCCGCGGTAGCGGCCCACCGAGTACAGCGCGAACTGGATCAGGGTCAGCTCGTGCAGCCACCCGATGAAGAGCAGCGCGGCCAGGTACGAGATCCACGGCATCCGGCGGCGCACCAACAGGGTCGCGCAGCCGGCGGCGAGCACGAGGGCGGCGGTGGGGCCGGTCAGCGAGTTGTCGGCGGCGGCCAGCCCGGGCAGGTCGAGCGCCATCAGGCCGAGGCAGCCGAGCGCGGTGAGCACGTCCACGGCCCGCGGCGAGCCGGCCCAGCCCTCGGCGAGCCGGCGGCCGGAGGCAACGACCCGGTGGAGCGCCGAGACGACGGGCTTGACGTGCATGCCCTCCATCATCCGTGGTCAGGGCATCGGATCCGTTCCACCCGGACGGATAATCGAGTGATTTAGGGCACTTCGGACAGGCCCGAGGTCCCGTGTGGGGAAGGCATAAAGGGAAGACCCCCACATCGACCGACGGTGTGGGGGCCTTCGCACCTTCACGGGCGCGGGTACGGGCGCTTACGCGGCCGGCAGCCCGTCCAGCTGGGCCTGGATCCGCGCGATGTCCGCCTCGGCCTTGGCGAGGCGGCCCTTGATCTTGTCCACGACGTTGTCGGGAGCCTTGGCCAGGAAGGCCTCGTTCCCGAGCTTCGCCTCGGCCTGCTGCTTCTCCTTCTCGGCGGCGCCGAGGTCCTTGGAGAGGCGGTTGCGCTCGGCGGCCACGTCGATCGTGCCCGACAGGTCCAGCGCGACCGTGGCGCCGGCGACCGGCAGGGTCGCGGTGGCGCTGAAGTCCTCACCCTCCGGCTGCAGACGCAGCAGCTGGCGGATGGCGCCCTCGTGCGCGGCCAGCGCGGTGCCGGACAGGTCCAGACGCGCCGGGACCTTCTGGCCGTCCTGCAGACCCTGCTCCTTGCGGAAGCGGCGGACCTCGGTGACCACGGCCTGGACGGATCCGATCTCGGCCTCGGCGGCCTCGTCGCGGAAGCCGCTGTCCTTCGGCCACTCGGCGATCACGAGGGACTCGCCGCCGGTCAGCGTGGTCCACAGCGTCTCGGTGACGAAGGGGACCACCGGGTGCAGCAGGCGGAGCATGACGTCGAGGACCTCACCGAGGACCCGGCCCGAGACCTTGGCCTGCTCGCCGCCCGCGAAGAAGGTCGTCTTCGAGAGCTCGACGTACCAGCTGAAGACCTCGTCCCACGCGAAGTGGTAGAGGGAGTCCGACAGCTTCGAGAACTGGTAGTCCTCGTAGAACGCGTCGACCTCGGCCACGGTCTTGTTCAGCCGCGACAGGATCCAGCGGTCGGTCGCCGACATCTGCTCGGGGGCCGGCAGCTCGCCCTCGATCGTCGCGCCGTTCATCAGCGCGAAGCGCGTGGCGTTCCAGATCTTGTTGGCGAAGTTGCGGGAGGCCTGGACCCAGTCCTCGCCGATCGGAACGTCGACACCCGGATTGGCGCCGCGGGCCAGGGTGAAGCGGACCGCGTCGGAACCGTACGCGTCCATCCAGTCCAGCGGGTTGACCGCGTTGCCGAACGACTTCGACATCTTCTTGCCGCGCTCGTCGCGGACCATGCCGTGCAGGGCGATGGTGTGGAACGGCGGGGTGCCGTCCATCGCGTAGAGGCCGAACATCATCATCCGGGCGACCCAGAAGAAGAGGATGTCGTAGCCGGTGACCAGGACGGAGTTCGGGTAGAACTTCGCCAGGCTCTCGGTCTGGTTCGGCCAGCCGAGGGTGGAGAAGGGCCACAGGCCCGACGAGAACCAGGTGTCGAGGACGTCGGTGTCCTGGGTCCAGCCCTCGCCCGACGGCGGCTGCTCGTCCGGGCCGACGCAGACGATCTCGCCGTTCGGGCCGTACCAGACCGGAATGCGGTGGCCCCACCACAGCTGGCGCGAGATGCACCAGTCGTGGAGGTTGTCGACCCAGTCGAAGTAGCGCTTCTCCATCTCCTGCGGGTGGATCTTGACCCGGCCGTCGCGGACCGCGTCACCGGCGGCCTTGGCGAGCGGACCGACCTTGACCCACCACTGCAGGGACAGGCGCGGCTCGATGGTGGTCTTGCAGCGCGAGCAGTGGCCGACCGAGTGGGTGTACGGGCGCTTCTCGGCGACGATCCGGCCATCGGCGCGCAGCGCGGCGACGATGGCCGAGCGGGCCTCCAGCCGGTCCAGGCCCTGGAAGGGGCCGTGCGCCGTGATGATGGCGTGCTCGTCCATGACGGCGAGGTTGGGCAGGCCGTGGCGCTGGCCGATCTCGAAGTCGTTCGGGTCGTGCGCCGGGGTCACCTTGACGGCGCCCGTGCCGAACTCCGGGTCGACGTGCTCGTCGGCGACGATCGGGATGCGGCGGCCGGTCAGCGGCAGCTCGATCTCGGTGCCGACCATGTGCTTGTAGCGCTCGTCCTCGGGGTGGACCGCGACGGCGGTGTCGCCGAGCATCGTCTCCGCGCGCGTGGTCGCGACGACGATGGAGTTCTCCCCCTCGCCGTAGCGGATGGAGACCAGCTCGCCGTCGTCGTCCTGGTACTCGACCTCGATGTCGGAGATCGCGGTCAGGCAGCGCGGACACCAGTTGATGATGCGCTCGGCGCGGTAGATCAGCTCGTCGTCGTAGAGCTTCTTGAAGATGGTCTGGACGGCCTGGGAGAGGCCCTCGTCCATGGTGAAGCGCTCACGGGACCAGTCGACACCGTCACCGAGACGGCGCATCTGCCCGGAGATCTGACCACCGGACTCGCCCTTCCACTGCCAGACGCGCTCGACGAACGCCTCGCGGCCCAGGTCGTGGCGGGACTTGCCCTCCTTGGCGAGCTCGCGCTCGACGACGTTCTGGGTGGCGATGCCGGCGTGGTCCATGCCGGGCTGCCACAGCGTCTCGAAGCCCTGCATGCGCTTGCGGCGGGTGAGTGCGTCGATCAGCGTGTGCTCGAAGGCGTGCCCCAGGTGGAGCGAGCCCGTGACGTTCGGCGGCGGAATGACGATGGTGTACGGCGGCTTGTCGCTCTTCGCGTCGGCCTCGAAATACCCACGCTCTACCCAGCGCTCGTAGAGCTTCCCCTCTACCTCGGCCGGCGCGTACTGGGTCGGCAGTTCGGAGTTGGGGCTGCTGGGTGTCTGCGTGTTCTCGGTCACGGACCACAGTTTAGAGGCGTAACAGTCCAGCTATGAAACCGGTAATGAGGGGGCCCGCCGCCCCGGGCGGCATCCGCTTCCGCCAGGATGTGTGGAACGGATAAGCAACCTCATGGGGGGACGCGGGATGAGCTACAACCAGCCAGGGCCTTACGGACAGCAGCCGCAGCAGCCGGGACCGTACGGGCAGCAGCCCCCGCCTCCGCCGGGGCCGTACGGGCAGCCCGCCCAGCAGCCCGGCTACGGGTACCCGCAGCAGCCGGGTGTCCCGCCGCAGGGCTACCCCCAGCAGCCGCAGCAGCCCGCGTACGGCTACCAGCAGCAGCCCCCGTACGGCGGGGTGCCCCCGCAGCCCCCGAAGAAGTCGAAGGCCGGCGTCGTCATCGGCGTGGTCGTCGCGATCGCGGTCATCGCGGGCGGCGGCTGGTACTTCACGAAGGGCGGCGGCGCGGGCGGCAACATCGCCGCCGACACCAAGGGCTACAAGCTGGTCGCCCCGGAGTCGGTGGACGACTTCAAGAAGGACCCGAAGTACAAGGACAAGGAATTCAGCGACAAGGACAAGAAGGAAGCCGAGGGCGTGGGCGTCAAGAATCCCACCCAGGTGGGCATGACCTACCAGTCCGGCGACCCGAAGAACCCGCTGTCCGCCAAGCTCCTCAACTTCTCGGGCGTCTACGGCGAGATCGCGGACCCGGAGAAGGCCGTGGACGCGTACTTCGCCCTGGCCAAGCTGGAGGCCACCAAGGATGACAGCAAGCAGACGGTCGACCTCGTCGGGAGCCCCAAGACGATGAGCCCGGCCGGTTTCAAGGGCGCCGTGATGAAGTGCCAGGAGGCCAAGTTCACCTCCAAGGACACGACGACCAAGGGGCCCAAGGAGTTCACGCTCCCGATCTGCATCTGGGGTGACTACAGCACCCTGAGCACGGTCACCGCCATGGAGATGGCCTCCGCCCTCGCCGGCAAGTCGGGCTACACCCTGGAGCAGACCGCGGAGTTCACCGCGAAGCTCTACAACACCTCGCGCGTCAAGAAGTGACGACGCCGTAGGACACGCAGAAGGGGCGCCCCCGGCCGGGGGCGCCCCTTCTGCGTGCGTGCGGTGCCGGTTCGGCTACGCCGACTTCTCCTGCGGGCCCTGGTCCTTCGGGACGATGCGGGGGACCAGCGTCGGGTTGACGTTGGAGCGGACCACGTCCGAGGTGATGACCACGCGGGCCACGTCCTTGCGGGACGGGACCTCGTACATCACCGACATCAGGACCTCTTCCATGATGGCGCGCAGGCCGCGCGCGCCCGTCTGGCGGAGGATCGCCTGGTCCGCGATCGCTTCCAGCGCCTCGCGCTCGAAGTCCAGTTCCACACCGTCGAGTTCGAACAGCCGCTGGTACTGCTTCACCAGCGCGTTACGCGGCTCGATGAGGATCTGGAGCAGGGCCTCGCGGTCCAGGTTGTGCACGGAGGTCAGGACGGGGAGGCGGCCGATGAACTCGGGGATCATCCCGAACTTCACCAGGTCCTCCGGCATGACCTCCTGGAACTGGTCGCTGGCCTCGATCTCGCGCTTCGAGCGGATCGTCGCCCCGAAGCCGATGCCCTTGGCACCCGCACGCGACTCGATGATCTTCTCCAGGCCGGCGAAGGCGCCGCCCACGATGAAGAGCACGTTCGTCGTGTCGATCTGGATGAACTCCTGGTGCGGGTGCTTCCGGCCGCCCTGCGGCGGGACGGAGGCGGTCGTGCCTTCCAGGATCTTCAGGAGGGCCTGCTGAACGCCCTCGCCGCTCACGTCGCGCGTGATCGACGGGTTCTCGCTCTTGCGGGCCACCTTGTCGATCTCGTCGATGTAGATGATCCCGGTCTCGGCCTTCTTGACGTCGTAGTCGGCCGCCTGGATCAGCTTCAGCAGGATGTTCTCGACGTCCTCGCCGACGTACCCGGCCTCCGTCAGCGCCGTCGCGTCGGCGATGGCGAACGGGACGTTCAGCATGCGCGCGAGGGTCTGCGCGAGCAGGGTCTTGCCCGAGCCCGTGGGGCCCAGCAGCAGGATGTTGGACTTCGCCAGCTCGATGGCGTCGTCCCGGCCCTGGGCGCCGCCGTTCTCGCCGGCCTGGACCCGCTTGTAGTGGTTGTAGACCGCTACCGAGAGCGCCTTCTTCGCCGGCTCCTGGCCGACGACGTAGCTCTCCAGGAACTCGTAGATCTCACGGGGCTTGGGGAGTTCCTCCCACCGGACCTCGGAGGTCTCCGCGAGCTCCTCTTCGATGATCTCGTTGCAGAGGTCGATGCACTCGTCGCAGATGTACACACCGGGTCCTGCGATGAGCTTCTTCACCTGCTTCTGGCTCTTTCCGCAGAACGAGCACTTGAGCAGGTCGCCGCCGTCACCGATGCGTGCCACGAGGTGCTTCCCCTTCGCCTGGGAGACGCCTGGTTCAGCGCTCCTGGTGCCTCATATCCGACGGTACCTTGCCGGGGGCCCCGTGCGGGGCCCCCTTGACGTGGTTCACATCGCCGGTTCCGGCAGCGTGATCACGCCAACTGTCGGCAAGGATCAGTGGGAGTTCTTGCGGGTCGAGACGATCTGGTCGATCAGGCCGTACGCGAGCGCGTCCTCGGCAGTGAGGATCTTGTCGCGCTCGATGTCGTCGCGGATCTTCTCGATCGGCGTCGTCGAGTGCTTGGCCAGCATGGTCTCCAGCTGGTCGCGCATGCGCAGGATCTCGTTGGCCGCGATCTCCAGGTCGGAGAGCTGCTCACGGCCGGTGCCACCGGAGGGCTGGTGGATCAGCACGCGGGCGTTCGGCAGGGCCATGCGCTTGCCGGGGGTGCCGGCGGCGAGCAGGACCGCGGCGGCGGAGGCCGCCTGGCCCATGCAGACCGTCTGGATGTCCGGCTTCACGAACTGCATCGTGTCGTAGATCGCCGTCAGCGCGGTGAAGGAGCCGCCGGGGCTGTTGATGTAGATCGAGATGTCGCGGTCCGGGTCCATCGACTCCAGGCACAGCAGCTGCGCCATGACGTCGTTGGCGGAGGCGTCGTCGATCTGCACGCCGAGGAAGATCACGCGCTCCTCGAAGAGCTTCGCGTACGGGTCGTACTCGCGCACGCCCTGCGAGGTGCGCTCGACGAAGCGCGGGATGACGTAGCGGTTGTCCACCTGCGGGCCGGTGTAGAGGCCGCTCGCGGAGAAATTGTTCTGCATCTGGGTGTTCACCATCCTGGTGGCGTTCTGCGGGCTGTCGGCTGCTCGGTACTGGCGGTGGGGCCGGGATCAGGCCCCGGTGCCGCCGCCGCCCGGCACGTTGGACGCGGCCGAGATGATCTCGTCGATGAGGCCGTAGTCCTTGGCCTCCTCGGCGGTGAACCAGCGGTCGCGGTCGCCGTCGCGGATGATCGCCTCGACGGTCTGGCCCGAGTGGAACGCGGTGATCTCGGCCATGCGCTGCTTGGTGCGCAGCAGGTACTGGGCCTGGATCTTGATGTCCGACGCGGTGCCACCGATGCCGGCGGAGCCCTGGTGCATCAGGATGTCGGTGTTCGGCAGGGCGAAGCGCTTGCCCTTGGCGCCGCCGGTCAGCAGGAACTGGCCCATGGAGGCGGCCATGCCCATGCCGATGGTGACGACGTCGTTCGGGATGTACTGCATGGTGTCGTAGACCGCCATGCCCGCCGTAACGGAGCCACCCGGGCTGTTGATGTACAGGTAGATGTCCTTCTCCGGCTCGGCGGCCAGGAGGAGGAGCTGTGCGGTGATCTTGTTGGCGATCTCGTCGTCGACCTGCTGGCCGAGGAAGATGATGCGCTCGCCGAGCAGCCGGTTGTAGACATGGTCGCCGAGGCCGCCACCGATGGACGGCTCACCCGCGGCGTAAGGCTTCAGATTCGTCACGTATCCACCTGCTCGTCTCCGACGGCCATGTGCCGTCTCAGCGTCTCGTTCTGGGGCGCGGTCCGGCCGGTGCGGACGAGTCCGCCGGCATCCGGGTACTCACGTGCCCTCGTATTCATGGACCCTAACGCGCAGGTAGGACAACGCCATCCCGCTTCCCGAACTGTTCGCTCGGAGCGCAAGGTCCCAGAGCCTTTCGGGCGCCATGCCGAAGGGCCCGGACGCGGCTGCGTCCGGGCCCTTCGGGGCACTGCTCAGTGGGCTTCGCCCGGGGTGTTACTTGGCCTCGTCGGCCACGACCTCGGTGTCACCGTCAACGGCGGCCTCGACGGTCTCGGTGGCCTGCTCCTCGTCCTCGTCGGACAGGTCCACGACCTCACCGTTGGTGTCGACGACCTTGGCGGCCTCGACGACGACCGCGAGGGCCTTGCCGCGGGCGACCTCGCCGACGAGCATCGGGACCTGGCCACCCTCGACGACGGCCTGGGCGAACTGGTCGGGGGACATGCCGGAGGAAGCGGCACGGCGCATGAGGTGCTCGGTGAGCTCCTCCTGGTTGACGCCCAGCTTCTCCTTGTTGACCAGCGCGTCGAGGACGAACTGGGTCTTGATGCCCTTGATCGCCTGCTCGGAGGTCTCGGCGTCGAACTCCTCGACCGTCTTGCCCTGGAACTCGAGGTACTTCTCGATGGTCAGACCCATCTGGCCGAGCTGGTGGTGCTCCAGGTTGTGCTTGCGGGTCTGGACCTCGTCCGCGAGGAGCTTCTCGGGGATCGGGACCTCGACGAGCTCCAGCAGCTTCTCCAGGACGCGCTCCTGGGCCTGCGTGGCCTGGTCGTACTGCTTCATGTTCTCGAGGCGCTTGCGGCTGTCGTCCTTGAGGGCCTCAAGGGTGTCGAACTCGCTCGCCATCTGCGCGAACTCGTCGTCCAGCTCCGGCAGCTCGCGGGCGGAGACCTTGGTGACCTTGACGGTGACCTCGGCGTCCTTGCCCTCGGCGGAGCCGCCCTTCAGCTGGGAGGTGAAGGTGGCCTCGCCACCGGCCTCCAGGCCCTTGACGGCCTCGTCGATGCCTTCGAGGAGCTCACCCGAGCCGATGGTGTAGGACACGTCGGAAGCGACGCCGTCCTCCAGCACCTCGCCGTCGACCTTGGCCTCCAGGTCGATGGTGACGACGTCGCCGTCCTCGGCCGCGCGCTCCACGTCCTTGGTGGACGCGAAGCGGCCGCGCAGCTGCTCGACGGACTTCTCGACGTCCTCGTCGGAGACCTCGATGGCGTCGACCTCGACCTCGATGCCGGAGTAGTCCGGGATCTCGATCTCGGGACGGACGTCAACCTCGGCGGTGAAGGCCAGCAGTTCGCCGTCCTTCAGCTCCGTGATGTCCACCTCGGGCTGGCCCAGCGGGTTCAGGTCGGCCTCGTTGACCGCCTCGGTGTAGAACTTCGGGAGGGCGTCGTTGACGGCCTCCTCCAGCACCGCACCGCGGCCGAAGCGCTGGTCGATGACGCGGGCCGGGATCTTGCCCTTGCGGAAGCCCTTCACCGTGACCTGCTGGTTGATCTTCTTGTACGCCGCGTCGAGGCTGTCCTTGAGCTCCTCGAAGGGCACCTCAACAGTGAGCCGAACCCGAGTCGGGTTCAGGGTCTCCACGGCGCTCTTCACGGTTCGGTCTCCTTGTGGCTGACTGCTGGGGATTCTGCCGTCGCGCTGCGATTCAGCGGTTCGGCGGACTTCGGCCCGGTACATCAGACACACGGGCACGCAGCTTGCATAGTAACCGCAAGCGGCAATCAGCCCACAACGCGATCTTGTGGTGACCCTCGGGAATCCCGGAAGAATCTTCGAGGGGGACAGTGCTGGTGGTCGGGGTGGCCGGATTCGAACCGACGACCTTCCGCTCCCAAAGCGGACGCGCTACCAAGCTGCGCCACACCCCGTCGGTGCGACACGTAGGGTACATGCCCGGAGACCCTCTGATGCGCGGGGTTTCACGACGTCTTTCGGACGATTCCCCGGCGCGGGCGCGAAATGTGGTGTGCGCTCCCCCGGCGCGACCCGCTAGGATGCTGTCCGTGCCGCGGTCCCCGGACCTGCGGCGCGCGTGTTGCGGGTGTAGCTCAATGGTAGAGCACTAGTCTTCCAAACTAGCTACGCGGGTTCGATTCCCGTCACCCGCTCTTGGTTAAGAACATGCAGGTCAGAGCCGGTGTCCACGGAAGTGGGCACCGGCTCTTCCCGTTAGAGCTTGATGTTCGAGATCATCGTCGCGAGGGAGTTCAGGAAGCGGTTCACGTCTCCCGCGATCGAGCTGGACGCCAGGAAGAAGCCGAAGAGGGCCGCGACGATGGCCGGGCCCGTCTTGATGTGGTTGCCGCGGATCAGCACCACCAGGATGACCGCCAACAGAACCACCACTGACAGCGAAATGGCCACTTCTGATCACACCTTCGGTCGTCCCCTGGTCGGCCCGGGGCGCACGGCCAGGCACACCCCCACATGGACCATCCTCCCACCAACGGGCCCCGGCTATCCGTCTCGTGACGAATAGCCATGGTTCCGTTTCCGCCAACCCCACGCACATCACGCATATTTCGGGCGCGGTGCGTGAGTCACGGGGCGGTGAGGCCGAGGAGGGAGCGGACATACGCGTACTTCGCGGACAGTCGCTCGCGGGTGGGGCCGTCCAGTACGGAGAGGCGTACGGGGTCGGCGTTGTGCGCGAGGTCGGCCTCCTTGACCAGCAGGGCGCCCGGGGTGGCGAGGATGCGGGCCGCGTACTGCTCGACCGGTTCGCCCGGGCGTTTGGTGACCGCGAGGACCATGTCCTTCACCGGTTGCGGGAGGGCAGCCGATTCCAGCCAGTCGAGGCTGAGGGCCTCGTCCTCGATCGCGTCGTGGAGCCAGGCCGCCGCCTGCTGTTCGGGGCTGCCGCCGCGCACGCGGACGCCCTCGGCCACGGCCGCGAGGTGCTCGGCGTACGGCCGGCCGGCCTTGTCCGTCTGGCCCTCGTGCGCGCTGCGCGCCAGGGACTCGACCTCCTCGAGTGTCAGGGGACGGCCCGTCATGCGATCTCTCCCGCCGCCTTGCCGAGGGCCAGGGCGGCCCGGCGCACATCCGCCTGCGTGGTACGCCAGTTGGAGAAGGCGGCGCGCAGGGCGGGGGTTCCCTCGTAGACGGTCGGCGTGACGAAGACGTCGGCGGCCGCGGCCTCGCGCAGGGCGGTCAGGCGGGCCGGGGTGGGGGCCTCGGCGAGGGTGAAGCACACCACGTTGAGGCGGACCGGGGCGAGCAGGCGGAAGGCGGGGTCCTCGGAGAGCTGCTCGCCGAGGGCGCGGGCGCAGGCGATGTCGCGCTCGACGATCTCCCGGTGGCCCTGGCGGCCGTACGCGCGGAGCGTGAACCAGGCGGCGAGGGCGCGCAGCCGGTGGGAGTTCTCCGGGGTCAGGTGGACGAGGTCGGGATGGTCACCGAGGGGGCCGAGGTAGGCGGCGGAGTTTTGGAAGACGCGGGCCTGCAGGTCGCGGCGGCGGGTGAACTGGACGGCGCTGTCATAGGGGACGTTGAGCCATTTGTGGAGGTCGACGCAGAGGGAGTCGGAGGCGTCGAGGCCGTCGGCGAGGTGCGCGTGGTCCGGGGAGAGGGCGGCGAAGGCGCCGAAGGCGGCGTCGGTGTGCAGCCAGAACTCGTGGCGGTCCTTGAGGGCGGCGACGGCCCGGAGGTCGTCGAAGTCGACGGTGTTGACGGTGCCGGCGTTGGCGACGACCACGGCCGGGCCGGGCGTGTCGGCCAGGGCCCGGTCGAGGGCGGCGGGGTCGACGGCCTCGCGGCCGGGGAGGGTGGGGACCGGGACGAGGGAGCCGCGGCCCAGGCCGAGGACCGAGAGGGCCTTGGCGATGGAGGAGTGCGGGGCGCCGGACAGCACGCGGACGGGGCCGAGGGCGGCGGCGCCGTCCTCGGCGGGCGAGACGCCGAGGCGTTCGCCGAGCCATTCGCGGGCGATGGCGAGGCCGGTGGTGTTGGACATGGTGGCGCCGCTGACGAAGGTGCCCGTGTGTTCCGGACCGAGGCGGAAGAGGTCCCGGAGCCAGCCGACCGTCTCGCGTTCGAGGTCCTGGCCGGCGCCGTCCAGGGCGGAGTTCGAGTTCTGGTCGTGGGCGGCGGTGAGCCAGTCCCCGGCGAGGGCGGCCGGGGTGGCGCCGCCGGTGACGAAGCCGAGGTAGCGCGGGCCGGCGGAGGCCGAGAGCCGCGGCTCCCAGCGGTCGCGGAAGGCGGCGAGGGCGGCGTCCGTGCCGGCGCCGTGCTCCGGGAGGAGCTCGGGGGCGTACGGCTTCCCGGCGGGCGGTACGACGGGACGCGCGTCCAGCGTGCCGAGCGCCTCGGCGGCGGCGCGTCGGGTGGCGTCGAGCAGGTCGGGAAGCCGGGCGAGATCCTCGGCGAGCGTGCGGTCCATGGGGGCACGGTAGGCCCCGCCGGGGCCGCGCGGGCGGGCCAATCCGGGGCGGGTGGCCCGCCGCGGCGACATCACGGTGCTTCAGGCGACCGCTCCTGCGTGCGCGGGGGCGTGCGCGGGGGCGTGCGCGGGGGCGGGGGCGGGGGCGGGGCGCCCGGTGAGCGCGGTCATCCGGGCGGCGATGGCCGCCGCGTGGCTGCGCGGCAGCCGGTCGGCGACGAGGCCGTCGGCGAGGAAGAGGACCTGGTCGGCGTGAGCGGCGGCGGCCGGATCGTGGGTGACCATGACGACGGTGGCGTGCAGGGAGTCGACGGCGTCGCGGAGCAGCCCGAGGACCTCGGCGGCAGTGGTGGTGTCGAGGGCGCCGGTCGGTTCGTCGGCGAAGACCACGTCGGGGCGGGTGACGAGGGCGCGGGCGATGGCCACGCGCTGCTGCTGGCCGCCGGAGAGTTCGGCGGGGCGGCGGCCGCCCTTGCCCTCCAGGCCGACGCGGGCGAGCAGGTCGGCGGCCCGGGCGCGGCCCTGCCCCGAGGACCGGCCGCCGGCGAGTCGCATCGGGAGCAGCACGTTCTGTTCCACGGTGAGGGCGGGCAGCAGGTTGAAGGCCTGGAAGACGAAGCCGAGGCGGCTGCGGCGCAGCTCGGTGAGCTCGTTCTCGTTCATGCCGGTGATCTCGGTGCCGCCGAGCCGGACGGAGCCCTCGGTGGGCAGGTCCAGTCCGGCGGCGCACTGGAGGAAGGTGGACTTGCCGGAGCCGGAGGGGCCCATCACGGCGGTGAAGCTGCCGCGGGGCAGGCTCAGGTCGATCCCGCGCAGCGCGTGCACGACGCCGGCCCCGCGCCCGTACGCGCGCCGCACTCCGCGCAGCTCGACGGCCGCCGTGCCGTCGTAGGACTCGGCGCGTTCGTCGTGCCGCCGCTTGCTCCGTCGGAGCCCCATGATGTGTCGCCTTCCCTCGTCCTGTCCGTGCCTGCGACGCTACGGATTCCCAGGTGGCGGCGGCCATGGCGCGGGCCGGTCGGCCGGTGGTGGGGCAAGCCCCCCCCTCTCATGGCCGGGCCCGGGCGGTTTCGGCGGGGACGGGTGTGCGTCGGGGCGTCCCCGCAGGGCGCCGAACACAACACCGCCGCAATCCCCGACCCCTCGCCACGTTCGGCGCCCGAGGAGACGCCCCGGCGCGCACCCGGCCCCGCCGGAACCGCCCCCACCACCACCGCCGACCCCGCCGGAGGCGCCCCGGCTCTCTTACGCCGAGCGGCGGATCAGGAGGAGGGCGCGGTCGTCGTTGACGTCCTTGGCGACCTTTTCGATCAGGTGCCAGGTCGCGCCGTCCCAGCCGGAGGCGACGTAGCGGTCGGCTTCGCCCGTGAGGCGGTCGATGCCCTCGGCGATCTCGCGGTCGGCCGTCTCGACCAGGCCGTCGGTGAAGAGCATCAGGACGTCGCCGCGCCGCAGGTTCCCGCAGGCGGGGGTGAAGTCGGCGCCGTCGTAGACGCCGAGCAGCGGGCCCTCGCCGGACTTCTCCTGCCAGCGGCCGGTGCCCGCGGACAGCTGGAGGGCGGGGAGGTGTCCGGCCGAGAGGAGTTCGTAGTCGCCGGTCTCCAGGTCCAGGACGAGGTGGATGGAGGTGGCGAAGCCCTCGTCCCAGTCCTGGCGGAGCAGGTAGCGGTTGGCGGCGGGCAGGAAGCCGTGCGGGGGCAGGGCGCCGAGCAGGCCGCCGAAGGCGCCCGAGAGCAGGAGGGCGCGGGAGCCCGCCTCCATGCCCTTGCCGGAGACGTCGGTCAGGACGATCTCCAGGGTCCGGCCGCCGTTGGTGCGGGCCGCGACCACGAAGTCGCCGGAGAAGGACTGGCCCCCGGCCGGGCGCAGGGCCATCTCGCGGTGCCAGCCGCGCGGCAGGGCGGGCAGTTTGCTCTGCACCCGGATGCGTTCGCGCAGGTCGAAGAGCATGGTGCCGCCGCGCCGCCAGGGCACGCCCACGCGGCTGCGGAACTGTGCGATGACCAGCCCGAAGAACCCGCAGGCGGCGACCACGAGGACGGTGCCGGGGGTGACCCGTGCCGGACCCTGGGTATAGGGGCCCAGGACGAGGGCCTCGACGATCAGTGCGGCCGCGGAGGCCGCGTACAGGGCGAGCAGGCTGGCGGGGCGCAGCAGCAGTCCCCCGGCCACGATGGGCAGGACGAGCGCGGAGGGCGAGAACCAGACGGGCAGCATCAGCGTGCCGAAGGCGATGGCGGGGATGGTGAGCAGCAGCCCGAGGAAGGCCAGCCAGTCGGAGGCGTCGCCGCGGAAGTAGTCGACGGCGGATTTGCGCAGGGCGGTGCGGGCCCGGTGCGACAGCATGCGCATCCGGGCCATGAGGGTCTCCACGCGTGCTCCGGCCATTGATTCGGGACCCTATCCATCCTGACTGTGGATGCGCAGGGGTACCCCCGCACCCGGGGCCCTTCGGCCGCCCGAAAACACTTCGACTGGGCCGGAATGCCCTGATAGGGATGGCCGTATGGCTCTTGAGATGCGCGTATTGCAGGCTGATGAGTGGGATGTCTGGTACGACAACCTGGAACTGGCGTTCGGTGGCGTGCCCGAGCCCTCCCAGGAGCGCGAACTCTCCAAGTCGCTGACGGAGGCGGAACGATCCCTCGGAGTCTGGGACGACGGCGCCTGCGTCGGCTCGGCCGGCGCCTTCACCTTCCGCCTCTCGGTGCCCGGCGGCGCGGTCGTCCCGGCGGCCGGCGTCACGATGGTGGGCGTCGCCCCGACCCACCGCCGGCGCGGGGTGCTCACCTCCCTGATGCGGCGCCAATTGGACGACATCCGGGCGGGTGGCGAACCGCTCGCCGTGCTGACGGCCACGGATCCGGCGATCTACGGGCGTTTCGGCTACGGCACCGCGACGTACTCCCTGGCCGTGGAGATCGACACGACCCGCGTACGGCTTTCCGTGCCGCCGGGTACGGACGACGTACGGCTGCGCCTCGTCGACCCGCAGCAGGCGCTGGCGGACTGCGAGCGGGTCTACGCGGCGCTGGTCCCCACCCGGCCGGGCATGCCGGCCCGGCAGCCCGGCTGGGAACGGCAGGCGCTGCTGGACCCGCCCGAGATGCGGGACGGCGCCTCGCCGCTGAAGTGCGTGGTCGCCGAGCGGGAGGACGGCGAGGTGGTCGGCTACGCCCGCTACCGGATCAAGGCCGACCGGAACGCGGACGGTGCGGACGGCAAGGTCGAGGTGGGCGATCTGGACGCGCTGGACCCGGCGGCGTACGCGGCGCTGTGGCGCTACCTCTTCGGGATCGACCTGACCTGGACGATACGGGCGCGCAAGCGGCCGGTGGACGACCCGGTGCTGCACCTGGTCAGCGACATCCGACGGTCGCGGCCGCGCACGCGGGACGCGCTGCACCTGAGGCTGGTGGATCTGGCTGCGGCGCTGGAGGCACGGACGTACGCGGCCCCGATGGACGTGGTCCTGGAGGTGGAGGACGCGTTCTGCCCGTGGAACGAGGGGCGGTGGCGGCTGGTCGCGGACGCCAAGGGCGCCGCCGCCTGTTCCCGGACCGGGGAGCCTGCGGACCTGGGGCTGTCGGTGCGGGAGCTCGGCTCGGCGTACCTGGGCGGGACCACGCTGACCTCACTGGCGGCAGCCGGCCGCGTCGTCGAACTGCGCCCGGGCGCCGTGGTCGAGGCTTCTCGGGCCTTCGTCGGCGACGTGGCCCCCTGGCTGCCGCACGGCTTCTGACCCGGGCCCGGTGACGCCCGTGCGGCGCCGTTGCCGGGGCCAGCCCCCGGACCCCCGCTCCTCAAACGCCGGAGGGGCTGAAATTTCAAACGCCGGCGGGTCCGGCTTCGCGCTAGCGGGACTGGCAGGTCGGGCACCAGAAGAGGTTGCGGGCGGCGAGATCGGCGGTGCGGATCTCGGCGCCGCAGATGTGGCACGGCATGTTCGCCCTGCGGTAGACGTACACCTCGCCGCCGTGGTCGTCCACCCGCGGCGGGCGGCCCATCGCCTCCGGGAGGTGCTCGTCGCGGACGGTGTCGATGCGGTTGTTGCGCACGCCCTCGCGCATCAGGGCGGTCAGGTCCGCCCACAGGGCGTCCCACTCGGTGCGGGCGAGGTCCTTGCCCAGGCGGTACGGGTCGATGCCGTGCCGGAAGAGGACTTCGGCGCGGTAGACGTTGCCGACGCCCGAGACGATCTTCTGGTCCATGAGCAGGGCGGCGACGGTGGTGCGGGAGCGGGAGATCCGGGCCCAGGCGCGGTCGGGGTCGTCGGCGGGGCGCAGCGGGTCGGGCCCGAGGCGGTCGTGTATCGCCTTCTTCTCGCCCTCTCCGATCAGCGCGCAGGCGGTGGGACCGCGCAGGTCGGCGTAGTGCTCCTCGTTCAGCAGGCGCAGCCGGACGGTGTCCGTGGCGGGCGGCGCCGGGGCCGGCCCGAAGCCGAGCTTGCCGAAGAGCCCGAGGTGGATGTGGATCCAGGCGTCGCCGAGTTCCAGGAAGAGGTGCTTGCCGTGCGCCTCGGCGCTCTCCAGCTCACGGCCGTCGAGCAGGGCGGCGCTCTCGGCGAACCGGCCCTGCGGGCTGCTGACCCGGACCGGGCGCGCGGCGAACCGCTCGGTGTGGTCCTGGGCGAGGCGGTGGATCGTATGCCCCTCGGGCACGGCGAAGCTCCTCGACGCTCGGAGAAAGAAAACGGCCGTGCCACCCCCCGCGGGAGCGGCACGGCCGGACGTGGGGATCAGCCCTGCGGGTGGTGGGCCGGGATCGGGGGGAGCTCGCCGGTCGTCTCGTACGCGGAGAGCATCTCGATGCGGCGCGTGTGGCGCTCCTCGTCGGAGTACGGGGTCGCCAGGAAGGCCTCGATGAAGCTGACGGCCTCGTCCTGGGTGTGCATCCGGCCGCCGACGGAGATCACGTTGGCGTTGTTGTGCTCACGGCCGAGCTGGGCGGTCTGGACGCTCCAGGCCAGGATGGCGCGGACGCCCTTGACCTTGTTCGCGGCGATCTGCTCGCCGTTGCCGGAGCCGCCGATCACGATGCCGAGGCTGTCGGCGTCCGCGGCGGTCTTCTCCGCTGCGCGGAGGCAGAACGGCGGGTAGTCGTCCACCGCGTCGTAGATGTGGGGCCCACAGTCGACGGGCTCGTGGCCGTTGTTCTTGAGCCAGTCCACCAGGTGGTTCTTGAGCTCAAAGCCTGCATGGTCGGATCCGAGGTACACGCGCATGGGACGAGTGTGGCACGAGGACCCCCGACGGACCTCGGCAGGGTGTCGCGTAAGTCACTTCTAAAGCTCAAGTAAACCCAAAGAACGCAGATGGGACAGGGCGGGGCCAAGGTCCTGGACGTTCGTCCGTACGCAACGATCCGGATTGAGGTCTTCCGTCCTGCGTTCATCTCAGGTTTGAATGCCGGGGCTCGCAACCCGAGAACCTAAGGATCCGTCCATGAGCTCCACGACGACCCTTCAGAAGGCAGGCGACCCCACCGGTAACTCCGGTGAAGGTCAGCCCTCCGACGGTCTGAAGGCCGGTCTCAAGAACCGCCACCTGTCCATGATCGCCATCGGCGGTGTCATCGGCGCCGGCCTCTTCGTCGGCTCCGGTGGCGGTATCGCCAAGGCCGGTCCCGCCATCCTGATCTCCTACGCGCTGGTCGGCGCGATGGTGGTCTTCGTGATGCGGATGCTGGGCGAGATGGCCGCCGCCAGCCCGAACTCCGGTTCCTTCTCCGCCTACGCCGACCGGGCGCTCGGCCGCTGGGCCGGCTTCTCCATCGGCTGGCTGTACTGGTTCTTCTGGGTCGTCGTGCTCGCGGTGGAGGCCACCGCCGGTGCCGCCATCCTGGAGAGCTGGATCCCGGCCGTCCCGCAGTGGGGCTGGGCGCTGATCGTGATGGCGGTGCTGACCGTCACCAACCTCGGCTCGGTCGCCTCCTACGGTGAGTTCGAGTTCTGGTTCGCGGGCATCAAGGTCGTCGCCATCGGCGCCTTCGTGATCGTCGGCATGCTGGCCGTCTTCGGCCTGCTGCCGGGCTCCGACAACCCGGGCACGGGCTTCGCGCACCTGACCGACGCGGGCGGCTTCTTCCCCAACGGCTACGGCGCCGTCCTGACCGGCGTGCTGATGGTCGTCTTCTCCTTCATGGGCAGCGAGATCGTCACGCTGGCGGCCGGCGAGTCGGAGAACCCCCGCAAGGCGGTCACCCAGGCCACCAACTCCGTCATCTGGCGGATCGGCGTCTTCTACCTGGGCTCGATCTTCATCGTGCTGACCCTGCTCCCGTGGAACGACAAGTCGATCACCGAGAAGGGCTCGTACGTCGCCGCCCTGGACTCGATCGGCATCGCGCACGCCGGCACGATCATGGAGGTCATCGTCCTGACCGCCGTGCTGTCCTGCCTGAACTCGGGCCTCTACACCGCCTCCCGCATGGCCTTCTCGCTCGGTGAGCGCGGCGACGCCCCGAAGGCGTTCGCCAAGGTCAACTCCCGGGGCGTGCCGGTCGCCGCGATCCTGGGCTCCACGGTCTTCGGCTTCGTCGCCGTCTACTTCAACTACGCCTTCAAGGACACGGTCTTCAACTTCCTGCTGAACTCCTCGGGTGCCATCGCGCTCTTCGTCTGGCTGGTGATCTGCTTCACCCAGCTGCGGATGCGCGGGATCCTGGTCCGCGAGGCCCCGGAGAAGCTGACCGTGAAGATGTGGCTGTTCCCGTGGCTGACCTGGGCCACCGCCGCACTGATCACGTTCGTGATCGGCTACATGTTCGTGGACGACGCCAACCGCGAGGTCGTCACCCTGTCCACCCTGGTCGCCGGCCTCGTCGTGGCCGTCGGCGTGGTGCTGGACTTCCGCCGCAAGCGGGCCGCGCTGCGGGGCTGACCCCTGGTCGCGTTACGTACGACAGAGCCCGGCCCGCCGTCACAGGCGGGCCGGGCTCCGGCACTTTCGGGGACCGCACCGCCGGGGACTGCCCGGCGGGACGCTGCTCAGCCGCGGCGGCCCGCCAGCTTCCAGGCGGCCGGCAGGGCGCCCATCGCGAGGGCGGCCTTGAGCGCGTCGCCGATCAGGAACGGGGTCAGGCCCGCCGCGACGGCGGCGCTCAGGGACATGCCGGTGGCGGCCATCAGGTACGGCACGCCCACCGCGTAGATCACGGCGGAGCCGAGCACCATCGTGCCCGCCGTGCGCAGGACCGAGCGGTCGGCGCCGCGCTGCGCGAGGGCTCCGGCGAGGGTGGCGGCGAGCAGCATGCCGAGCACGTAGCCGAAGGAGGCGCCGCCCGCTCCGGAGGTGCCGTCCGCGAACCACGGCACGCCGGCCGTGCCGAGGAGGGCGTACAGCGCGAGGGACAGGAAGCCGCGGCGGGCACCGAACGCGGTGCCGACGAGCAGCGCCGCGAAGGTCTGGCCGGTGACCGGGACCGGGGAGCCGGGGACGGGCACGGCCAACTGCGCGGCCAGTCCGGTCAGGGCGGCCCCGCCGGCGACGAGCGCGATGTCGCGGACGCGGCTCGCGGGCAGCAGGTCGGCGAGGACGGTGCCGGGCCGGAGGGAGACGGAAGCAGTGCTCATCGGGGGCTCCGTGGGGTGGTGGTGGCGGGACGATCACCGACGTTAGTCCGCGGTCCGCCGCCCTCCCCCCGCTGCCGGGGACAAAGCCCTACTCACCGGTTTGGTGGGGAGTTGACAAAGTCGGCGCCCTCACCGGGGTGAGCGTGATCCTCGTCACGAGGACGATCAGACATCGCGTCCGTTTTGCACGGACGGCCGCTGCCCGGTGAGACTGTGGGGTCCCGCCAATCCTGATGCGGAGCCCCCACCACCGCCGGGCCGAACGAGAGTACGAGCGACCTCCTCATGCGTGAGCGCCTGCAAGAAGCACCTGCCACGTCGGGCGAATTGCCCGCGGAACCCCTCAGCCACAGCCTCAAGCAGCGCCACCTGACCATGCTGGGTCTCGGCGGCGTGATCGGAGCCGGGCTCTTCGTGGGCTCCGGGGCCGGCATCGGCATCGCCGGTCCCGCGATCATCTGCTCCTACCTGCTCGCGGGCGTGCTCGCGATGCTGGTGATGCGGGCGCTGGGCGAGATGTCGGCCGCGATGCCCGCCTCGGGCTCCTTCTCGGTCTACGCGGAGAAGGCCCTGGGGCGCTGGGCCGGCTTCTCGGCGGGCTGGCTCTACTGGTTCCTGCTGGTCGTGGTGCTCGCCGTGGAGGCGACCGGCGCTGCGAAGATCGCGAACGGCTGGGTCCCCTCGGTCGACCAGTGGGTCTGGGTGCTGATCTTCATGATGGTCTTCACCGTGGCCAACCTGACCGCCGTGCGGAACTTCGGCGAGTTCGAGTTCTGGTTCGCCGCCCTCAAGGTCGGCGCGATCGTGCTGTTCCTGATCCTCGGCACCCTCGCGATCTTCGGCGTACTCCCGGACACCGACCCGGTCGGCATGACCAACCTCACCGGCCACAGCGGCTTCTTCCCGGCCGGCATCGGCGGGGTCGTCGCCGGCCTGCTCGCGGTCATCTTCGCCTTCGGCGGCCTGGAGGTCGTCACCATCGCGGCCGCCGAGTCGGACGACCCGGCCCGCTCCGTGGCCCGCGCCGTACGCAGCGCGGTGTGGCGCATCCTCTTCTTCTACGTCGGCTCGATGCTGGTCATCGTGACCCTGCTGCCGTGGGATTCGCTGAAGCCGGGCCAGAGCCCGTACGTCGCGGTCCTCGACTCCATCGGCATCCCGGCGGCCGGCCAGATCATGAACATCGTGGTGTTCGTGGCGCTGCTGTCGGCGCTGAACGCGAACCTGTACGGGTCCTCGCGCATGGTGTTCTCGCTGGCCGAGCGCGGCGAGGCGCCGAAGTCGCTGCTGAAGGTCTCGGGCGGCGGGGTACCGCGCCGCGCGGTGTTCGCGTCGGTGGCCTTCGGCTTCGTGTCGGTGGTGCTGAACCTGCTGTGGCCGGACACGATCTTCCTCTACATGCTCAACGCGGTCGGCGCGGTGCTGCTGTTCGTGTGGGCGCTGATCGCGGTCTCGCAGCTGAAGCTGCGCCGCCGGATCGAGCGGGACATGCCGGAGCGGCTGACCCTGCCGATGTGGCTGTTCCCGTACGCGACCTGGGCGGCGCTGCTCGGCATGGCGGCCGTGCTGGTCCTGATGCTGTTCGACGACTCGGCCCGGCCGCAGTTGCTGTGGTCGTCGGGCGCGGCCGCCCTCGTCCTCGTGGTCGCCTTCGTGCGGGAGCGGCGCACCCCGAAGTCCTGACCGTCCCGTAGCCCACGGCTCGTACGAAGGCTCCCCGCGCACCCGGCGCGGGGAGCCTTCGCGCGTCAGGTGCGCAGGTAAGAGGCGCCGTTGACGTCGAGAACGGTGCCCGAGCTCCAGCGCGCGGCGGGCGAGGCCAAGTGCAGCACGGCGGCGGCGACCTCCTGCGGCGTGCCGACCCGGCCGAAGGGGCTCTGCGCCCGGATCCGTTCGCCCTCCTCCCCTTCGAGCCGCCCGGCGACCCGCTCGGTGGCCACGAAACCGGGCGCCACCGAAGCCACGGCGATGCCGTGCGGGGCCAGGGAGACGGCGAGGGACTGGCCGAGCGCGTGCAGGGCCGCCTTGGTGGCGCCGTAGGCGGGGTGGTCGGGCTCGCCCCGGAACGCCCCGCGCGAGCCGATGTTGACGATGCGGCCCTCCCGCCGGTCGGCGATCATGCGGCGGACAACGCAGTGGGAGAGGTTGGCCGGGGCGAAGAGGTTCACGGCGGCCGTCTGCCGCCAGGCCTCCTGCCAGTCGGCGTAGGAGGTCGTGGGCAGCGGGTGCGCGAGCATCACGGCGGCGTTGTTCACGAGGACGTCGATGCCGCCGAGCGCCTCCTCGGTCTCGGCCGCGAGGGCTTCCACGCGCGCCGGGTCGCCGAGGTCGCCGGTGACGAGTACGTGGCCCTCGCCCGGCAGGTCCGCGAGGGTCCGCTCGGCGTCCGCCTGCCGGGCCGTGCAGTGCACCGCGACCCGGTCACCCTGCTCGGCGAAGGCGGTGGCGATGGCCCGCCCGATCCCCCGGGAGGCCCCGGTGACGAGCACTCCCCGGCCCGTCGCGGCCAATTCCCGTATGCCGTGGCCCATTCGGTCGTCCATCGGTCCCCCTGTCGTCGCGTCACCAGCGTCCTGTCGGCAGCGTACGGGGATGATCACGGCCGGTCATCCGGCTGTCCGAATATCGGACATTCGCCATCCAAAGATCGGACAGAGGTGAGACTGGGGCACCTCATCACGTCGCCCCGCACACCGGACAGGTACACCCTCAATGAGCCAGAGCACCCTGACACCCCCCAAACCGCGGCAGACCGACGCCGGCTCCCCCCTCGGCAACGGCCTCAAGCAGCGCCACCTCTCGATGATCGCCCTCGGCGGTGTCATCGGCGCCGGACTCTTCGTCGGGTCCGGCGCCGGCATCGCCGCCGCCGGCCCCTCGATCGTGCTCGCGTACGCCGCGTCCGGGCTTCTCGTGATGTTCGTGATGCGGATGCTCGGCGAGATGTCCGCCGCCAACCCCGCCTCCGGTTCCTTCTCGGTGCACGCGGAGCGGGCCATCGGCCCCTGGGCGGGATTCACCGCCGGCTGGATGTTCTGGACGCTGCTGTGCGTGGGCGTGGCCATCGAGGCCATCGGCGCGGCGCACATCATGACGGGCTGGTTCCCCGGCACTCCCTCCTGGATGTGGGTGCTCGTCTTCATGGCCGTGTTCTGCGGCGCGAACCTGGCCGCCGTCTCGAACTTCGGCGAGTTCGAGTTCTGGTTCGCCGCGCTCAAGATCGGCGCGATCGGTCTCTTCCTGGGCCTGGGCACGCTGGCCGTCCTCGGCCTGCTGCCCGGCAGCGACTCCCCCGGCACCGCCAACCTGCTGCACGACGGCGGCTTCCTGCCCCACGGAGTGGACGGGCTCCTGGTCGGACTGCTGGCCTCGGTCGTCGCGTACGGCGGGCTGGAGACGGTGACCATCGCGGCCGCCGAGTCCGAGGACCCCGTCGCGGGCGTGGCCAAGGCCGTGCGGACCACCATGTGGCGGATCGCGATCGTCTACGTCGGCTCCATGCTGGTCATCGTCACCCTGCTGCCGTGGAACGACCCGGCGGTGACGGCGGACGGCCCGTACGCGGCCACCCTGAACCACCTGGGCATCCCGGCCGCCGGCGAGATCATGAACGTGGTCATCCTGATCGCCCTGATGTCCGCGATGAACGCCAACATCTACGGCTCCTCGCGCATGGCCTACTCCCTCGTCTCCCGCGGCCAGGGCCCCAAGGCGCTGGGCAAGGTCACCGGCCGGGTGCCGCGCCGGGCGGTGCTCGCCTCCTGCGGCTTCGGTTTCGTCACCGTGCTGCTGTCGTACTGGTATCCGGACACCCTGTTCGCCTGGCTGCTGAACATGGTCGGCGGGGTCGTCCTCATCGTCTGGGGCTTCATCGCCGTCTCGCAGTTGGTGCTGCGTCGGCGGCTGGAGCGCGAGGCCCCGGGGCAGCTGACCGTGCGGATGTGGGGCTTCCCGTACCTGACCTGGGTGTCGCTGGCCGCGGTGGCCGGGGTGCTGGTGCTGATGGCGCTGGGCGAGGACACCCGGCCCCAAGTGCTCTTCACCGGAGGCCTCACCGCCGCCCTCGCGGCGACGGGCTACGTGATGCAGCGCCGGGCCGCCACCCGACCCTGACGTGCCCCCCTCGGAATAGATGCTGCTAGCGTGCAGTTGCGCATTGATTGCAATAAGCAGTTGGCACGCCGAGGGGACCGGACACACGCATGGCCATCTACACGCTTCCTGAGCTTCCTTACGACTACGCGGCGCTCGAGCCGGTGATCAACCCGCAGATCATCGAGCTGCACCACGACAAGCACCACGCGGCCTACGTCGCGGGCGCCAACACCACGCTGGAGCAGCTGGAGGAGGCGCGCGACAAGGAGAACTGGGGCGCCCTCAACGGCCTGGAGAAGAACCTCGCGTTCCACCTCTCCGGCCACATCCTCCACAGCATCTACTGGCACAACATGGCCAGCCCGAAGACCGGCGAGGGCGGCGGCATCCCGGACGAGAAGGACGGCCTGGGCGAGCTCCCGGCCGCGATCGCCGAGTCCTTCGGCTCCTTCGCCGCCTTCAAGAAGCAGCTGACCTTCGCTTCCTCCGCGACGCAGGGCTCCGGCTGGGGCGTGCTCGCGTACGAGCCCATCAGCGGCCGCCTGATCGTCGAGCAGGTCTACGACCACCAGGGCAACGTGGGCCAGGCCTCGGTGCCGATCCTGGTCTTCGACGCCTGGGAGCACGCCTTCTACCTGCAGTACAAGAACCAGAAGGTGGACTTCATCGAGGCCATGTGGAACGTCGTCAACTGGCAGGACGTGGCCAAGCGCTACGCCGACGCCAAGGCGAACACCCCGCTGCTGATCCCCGCCAAGGGCTGATCCGCGCCACCTCAGCCCGTCCGCCTCGTGATTGTCTTCTCAACCTTCACCGGCGGGCGTGTCCAGCAGAGGACCCCCGCGAGGACGTGACTCGCGGGGGTCGTCTGTACTCACCGGGCACCACGGGCTACTCGAAGGAGGGGCCCTTGGTGCGGGTGCGCTTGATCTCGAAGAAGCCCGGGGTGGAGGCGACGAGCAGCGTGCCGTCCCACAGGCGGGCGGCGGCCTCACCGCGCGGGGCCGGGGTGACGACCGGGCCGAAGAAGGCCACGTCCTCGCCGTCGGCGCCGGGCACCGAGATCACCGGAGTGCCGACCTCCTGGCCGACCCGGTCGATGCCGTCGCTGTGGGAGGCCCGCAGCACCCAGTCGTACTCGTCCGAGTCGGCGTACGCGAGCAGCTCGGCCGGCAGGCCGACCTCGGCCAGCGCCTCCGCGATCACCTCGCGGGTCGCGCCCCTGCCCTCGTTGTGGATACGGGTGCCGAGCGCCGTGTAGAGCGCGCCGGTGATCTCCTCACCGCACTTCTGCTGGGCGGCTATGACCACGCGCACCGGCGCCCAGCCCTTGGTTTCGAGGGTCTCGCGGTAGACCTCGGAAAGCTGGTCGAGCTTGTCCTCGTTGAGGACGGCCAGGCTCATCACGTGCCAGCGGACCTCCACGTCGCGGACCTTCTCGACTTCGAGCATCCAGCGGGAGGTCATCCAGGCCCAAGGGCACAGCGGGTCGAACCAGAAGTCGACCGGGGTCTTCTCGTGCGCTCGGGTCTCGGTCATGTCTCTCCTCAGTCGGTCACGTTCTCCGTCGCCAACGAGGACGGACCCCCGCGCATTCCCCCGTGCGAGGATTCGACACAAGAACGCGATCACGCACGAAGGAGTGCACGTGCCCGGAGAGAATCTGTCCCGCGACGAGGCCCGTGAGCGGGCCGAACTGCTGTCCGTCGACGGGTACGAGGTGGTCCTCGACCTCAGGTCGGCAGTGGACGAGGCCGAACCGGCCGAAGGCCCCCGGACCTTCCGCTCGGTGACGACGATCCGCTTCCGGGCCGCGGCCCCCGGCAGCGCCACCTTCGCGGACCTGATCGCCCCCTCGGTGAACGCCGTGACCCTGAACGGGCGCGAGCTGGACGTGGCGGCCGTCTTCGACGGGGCGCGGATCGCCCTGGACGGCCTGGCCTCCGAGAACCTCCTGGTGGTGGACGCGAACTGCGCCTACAGCCGGACCGGCGAGGGCATGCACCGCTTCGTCGACCCGGAGGACGGCGAGGTCTACCTCTACACCCAGTACGAGCCGGCCGACGCGCGGCGGGTCTACGCGAACTTCGAGCAGCCGGACCTGAAGGCGCCCTACCGCTTCGAGGTGGCCGCTCCCGAGGGCTGGCAGGTGTGGAGCAACGGCGCGGAGGAGTCGCGCGAGGCCGGCGTCTGGCGGTTCGCCGAGACCGCGCCGATCTCCACGTACATCACGTGCGTGGTGGCGGGCCCGTACCACTACGTGACGGACACCTACACGCGCGGGGACCTGACGATCCCGCTGGGCGCGATGTGCCGCAAGGGGCTCGCGAAGCACTTCGACTCGGACGACGTCTTCCTGATCACCAAGCAGGGCTTCGACCTCTTCCACGAGATCTTCGACTACCCCTACCCCTTCGGGAAGTACGACCAGGCCTTCGTGCCGGAGTACAACCTGGGCGCGATGGAGAACCCGGGGATGGTGACCTTCCGGGAGGAGTACATCTTCCGCGGGAAGGTCACGCAGGCCTCCTACGAGCGGCGCGCGAACGTCATCCTGCACGAGATGGCGCACATGTGGTTCGGCGACCTGGTCACCATGAAGTGGTGGGACGACCTGTGGCTGAAGGAGTCCTTCGCGGACTTCATGGGCTCCTTCGGTCTGGTGGAGGCCACCCGCTTCGACCAGGCGTGGGTCAGCTTCGCCAACAACCGCAAGGCCTGGGCCTACCGGGCCGACCAGCTGCCCTCCACGCACCCGATCACGGCCGACATCCGTGACCTGGAGGACGCGAAGCTGAACTTCGACGGGATCACCTACGCCAAGGGCGCGGCCGTGCTGAAGCAGCTCGTCGCCTACGTGGGACGGGAGGCGTTCCTGGAGGGCGCGCGGCGCTACTTCAAGGCGAACGCGTACGGGAACACCACGCTGGACGACCTGCTGTCGGTGCTCGCCGAGGTCTCCGGGCGGGACATGAGCGAGTGGTCGCGGGCGTGGCTCCAGACGGCGGGCGTGAACGCGCTGACGCCGGTGGTGACGTACGACGCGGGCGGGCTGATCACCGAGCTCGCGGTGGCGCAGGAGGGCGAGGAGCTGCGGCCGCACCGGGTGGCCGTGGGCCTGTACCGGCTGTCGGCCGAGGGCTCGCTGGACCGGTACGCGCGGGCCGAGGCGGACGTGGCCGGGGCCAGGACCGCGGTCGCCGAGCTGGCCGGGCTGGAACGGCCCGACCTGGTCCTGGTCAACGACGAGGACCTCACGTACTGCAAGATCCGCTTCGACGAGGGCTCGCTGGCCACGCTGCGGGCCCACCTGGGCAACGTGACGGACCCCCTCGCCCGGGCCCTGTGCTGGTCGGCGCTGTGGAACCTGACGCGGGACGGCCTCATGCCGGCGCGTGACTTCGTCTCGCTGGTCCTGGCGCACGCGGGCCGGGAGACGGACGTCGGCGTCCTGCAGATGCTGCACTCCCAGGCCCTGACCTCGGTCACCCACTACTCGGCGCCCGACTGGCGCGAGCAGGGCGGCCGCGAGCTGGCGGCGGGCGCGCTGCACGAGCTGCGGCTGGCCGAGCCGGGGTCGGAGCACCAGCTGACCTGGGCGCGTTTCTTCGCGGCGAGCGCGGCGACGGAAGGCGACTTCCAGCTGCTGCTGGGGCTGCTGGAGGGGTCGGCGCGGATCGACGGCCTGGAGGTGGACCAGGAACTGCGCTGGGACTTCCTGCTGCCGCTGGCCGCGCACGGCGCGGTGGACGAGGGCGTGCTCACCGCCGAACTGGCGCGGGACGACACGGCGTCGGGCAAGCGGCACCAGGTGCGGTGCCTGGCGGCGCGGCCGTCGCAGGCGGTGAAGGACCAGGCCTGGGCGGCGGTGGTCGAGTCGGACGCGCTGTCCAACGCGCTGGTGGAGGCGACGATCGCGGGCATGCAGCGGTCTTCGCAGCGGGACCTGCTGGCGGCTTACGCGGGGCGCTACTTCGAGGTCATCGAGCGGGTGTGGGCGGAGCGGTCGATCCAGATCGGCATCGACGTGGTGAAGGGCCTGTACCCCTCGCTGCAGGACCCGGAGTCCACGGTCGCGGCGACGGACGCGTGGCTGTCGTCCCACGCTTCGGCTCCGCCGGCCCTGCGCCGCCTGGTGCTGGAGTCCCGGGACGACCTGGCCCGGGCCCTTGCCGCGCAGCGGTGCGACGCGACGGCCGGTAACTAGCCCGCGGCGCCGTTGTCGGGGGCTCTGCCCCCGAACCCCCGCGCCTCAAACGCCGGCGGGGCTGAATGTTCAGCCTCGCCGGCGTTTGAGGCGCGGGGTCTGGGGCGGAGCCCCAGGTGGTGACGCCGCACCCGCGCCCCCCATCGGCAGTCGAACGCCCGTACTTTAGCCCCGGCTTGTCCGGATTTGTCGACGGGCGTGTAACAGGGGTTAGCAAGGCCATGGCCTGAGGGAATCACCGTGTCATGAACCACAACACACCCCTCCCCCTCGCCCACCTCACCGGCAGCCGCCCCCGCGTGCTGAGCCTCGCCCAGCTGCGCGAGCACGGCGTCACCGCCTCCGACGCCGCCGGGCGGCCCTGGCAGCAGATCCTGCCGGGAGTGTTCCTGCTCCACTCCGGGCCCGCGACCAGCGAGGAGCGGCTGCACGCCGCACTGCTGTACGCGGGGCGGCGCAGCAGCGGGGAGGCCATGATCACCGGGCTGGCGGCGCTCGCCCTGTACCGGTTCACCTCAGCGCCGGCGCTGCTCGCGCTCTCGCACATCGACGTGCTGGTGCCCGGCACCCGGCGGCTGCGGTCCACCGGGGACGTGCGGATCGTGCGCTCGCACACCCCGCCCCGGCCGCAGGAGGTCACCGGGCTGCCGGTGGCGCCCGTCGCGCGGGCCGTCGCGGACGCCGTCGCCCAGCTGGAGGACGCCGGCACCGTACGCCGCCTGCTCAGCGAGGCCGTCCGCAGCGGGCACTGCGAACCGGCCGCCGTCGTACGGGAGCTGACGGTGGCCCGGCTGCTAAACCGGCCGCACGTGGTCGATGCCGTCGAGTCGCTCCTCGCGGAGGGCCGGGCCATCGCCGAGGACCGGCTGTACCACCTCGTACGGGGCTACGACCTCCCCGAGCCGGTCTGGAACGTGGACCTGCGGCTGCCCGGCGGCCCGCACCTCGGCGGGGTCGACGCGTACTGGCCCGAGCACGCCGTGGCCGTGGAGATCGACACCCGCGCCCCGCGCCAGGGCGAGGACGACGACTGGTCCGAGTGCGTGCGCAAGCGGGAGACGCTGGAGCGGCTCGGGGTGACCGTCATCCACATCACCCCGCGCAAGCTCCGCGACTGGCCCGAGCAGCAGGCCGCGGTCGTCCGGACCGCCCTGACGGCTTCCGGCGAGCGCGAGCCCGCCGCCTATCTGGTGGTGCTCCCCAGGTGAGGCGAGTATTCCGGGGTGCTCCAGAGCAGCCGCCCCGGATGCAGACTCTCCACCACCGACTCCACCCGGAAGCGGATGCTTCGGCTTCCGTCGGCCCCGAATTCCGGCCGGGCCCGGCCGCTGAGCTGGAGTACCGCTCCGCTCTCCCAGTCCGGGAAGAGCAGCCCGGCCCGCGGATCGGCCGTCAGATTCCCCATGGTCAGGAACATGGCGTTGCCCGCGTAGTCCGGCCAGGTCAGCTCCACCGGCGAGAGCACCTCCACGAAGCCCGGCAGCCCGCCCCGATGACTGGCGTCGACCCCGTCCCCGTCCGCCGTGGTGGCGACGAAGAAGGTGTCGGCGGCGCGGACGGCCCGCTCCTGGCCGGGGGTGAGCACGTCCCCGCGCCGCACGACACCGGCTCCTTCCGCGACCAGCTCCAGCGGCTGCCGCTTCTGGAGGTACTTCGGACAGTTGGCGAACACCTGCTCGGCCCGGACCGCGAATCCGCGACCGGTCACCTCCAGGGTTCCGTTCAGCCGCATCCGGCGCCGGGTGCGCGGGTCGAGCGCGATGGTGCCGACGCGGGTCCCGGCCGTGGCCAGTGCCCCGGCGAGCGGGTCGCTCGCCGGTAGACCGCCGGCGACCGCGATCCGGTCCGGCCCGGTGGCCCGCACGAAACCGGGCGCGCCGGTGAGCAGCGAGGCCCACATCCGCCCCGTACCGTCGGCGGCGCCGACGACCAGGTGGGGCTGGAGCCCCAGGAAGGCCGCGGCGACGTCCTTGATGCCCGTGCCGATCGAGCGGCCGACGTGCTCGGCGGCCTCGCGTACGCCGACCCGCTCCTGCACGGCCAGCGAGCCCCAGTGGTAGGCCCCGGACATTAGAAGAAGCCGCAGGTCGGAGCGGATTCGGTGGGCGCGGGCGCACCCTCGGCGCCGGTGGGGACGGAGATCTCCAGGCGCGTCCCGTCGGGGTCGTGGAAGAAGATGCCGCCCGAGGCCGCTCCCTCGCCGTGGGCGACGACGCCCTCGTAGGCGAATTCCACCCCGAGGTCGCGCAGCCGCGCCTCGTACTCCCGTACCTCCTCGATGGCGCCGGCGGAGAGCGCCAGGTGGTGCAGTCCGGCCGCGGCCGGGACGTACGCGCCGTCGGCCTGCTGCCACAGGGTGAGGACGAGCTCGCCGTCCTGGCCGAGGAAGGCGAAGCGGCGGTCCTCGTCCTTGCCCTCCCCCAGCACCTGGAAGTCGAGGGCGTCGCGGTAGAAGGCGAGCGAGCGCTCCAGATCGGTGACGTTGAGGCCCACGTGCCCGGTGCGGAGCTTGCTGATGGCAGTCGTCATGACGGGTTCCTTCCCCGGAGGGTTCTCGTATTTCTAACCTTCTAAATCGAGATTAAAGGTTAGACGTGAGGGCGTCAACCGCTCACGTACCCTTAAGGGGTTAGCGGCGCGAGGAGGCGGACATGACGGCGGCGGACCCACGACCCCTGACCGGGGAGCCGGTCGCCCTCGACCTGCTCAACACCCGCTGGGTCGTGGACGGCGAACCGCTGGACCTCTTCGCCGGGGCGGCGGGGCTGACCCGGGTGCAGGGGCTCGCGGTCTGGCTGGAGAGCACCGGCCTGGCCGGCCGCTTCCGCGCCGACGCCGCGACCCTCGTCCACCTGATGACCGCACGCGAGGCGCTGGCGCGCGCGGTCGCGGACCCCGCCGGCGAGAGCGGCCGCGCCCTGGTCGACGCCGTCCTGGAACACGGCCGCATCCGCGCGACCCTGACCGCCGAAGGCCCGGGCGAGCGCGCCGAGTTCGACGATCCGACCTGGGGCCCGGCCTGGACGGCCGCCCGGGACTACCTGGAACTGCTCGCCGCCGCGCCCGACCGGATCCGCAAGTGCGCTTCCGAGACCTGCGTCCTGCGCTTCTTCGACGTCTCGCGCAACGGCACCCGGCGCTGGTGTTCGATGGCCGCCTGCGGAAACCGGGCGAAGGCCTCGCGCCACTACGCGCGCACGCGCGTGCGCTGATCACTCGAAATCCGTCACACCCGGACCGGTGCGCGACCGCGCCCCGGTCCTGACGCACGGCTACCAAGTCGACAAAGCCACTCTTCAGACCGGTGGTTCGCACCACTGTGCACCGATACGGCCGCGCTGGCACATACCTCCCGCTGGCGGGTGTCCGCCATGGCAGGTCTCGGTCAATGACATCCCTCGCCAAGAGACGGTCCGTTGCGCAAAGCTGACCGGTCATCCGGCACCGAAATCCGGACCGTATCTTTCACTTACCAGGGATGCTGATGACCCTCGAATCCCCCAGCTCCATACCCGGGGCCAGACGCGTCGCGCGCGTCGCGGCCGCGGCCGGCCTGGTCGCCGCCCTCGCGGCCACCGGCGCCGCGCCCGTCTTCGCCGCGACCGGCACCGACACGCCGGGCACCAGCCCGGCGGTCAAGTCCGCGGACCAGAAGCTCGGTTCGGCCGACGCCGAGCTGCTCCAGGAGGCCAAGGCCAAGGGTGACGCGAACGTCACCGTCATGGTCGCGACCGCCCCCGGCCAGACCAAGCAGGTGGCCGACCAGCTCGACGCCGTCCCCGGCGCCTCGGTGGGCCAGACGTACGACAAGCTCGGTTACGTGCGCGCCACCCTGCCCACCGGCCAGGCGGAGGCCGCGCTGAAGGCGGCCGCCAAGCTGTCCTCGGTGCACGGCATCGACCTGCGGCACGAGATCCAGCTGCCGGACCCGCGCCCCGACGCCGGCCGCGATGCCGGCACGGTCAAGCGGACCGCGGCCGAGACGTACCCGGCGCCGGACAAGAACACCCCGGCGAAGAACCCGTACAACCCGTCCTTCGAGACCGGCGCGGTGGACTTCGTCGAGAAGAACCCGCAGGCCGACGGCCGCGGCGTCACCATCGGCATCATGGACTCGGGTGTCGACCTCGGCCACCCGGCCCTGCAGAAGACCACCACCGGCGAGCGCAAGATCGTCGACTGGGTCACGGCCACGGACCCGATCGCCGACGCGGACGCCACCTGGCGCGCCCAGATCACGCCGGTCACCTCCGCCGGCGGCACCTTCACCGCGGGCGGTGCGAGCTGGAAGGCCCCCGAGGGCACCTTCCAGTGGAGCCGCTTCACCGAGTCGATCACCGCCACCGGTGACATGAAGGGCGACGTCAACCGGGACGGGGACACCACCGACCGGTTCGGCCTGCTCTACGACGTCGCCGCCGGCACCGTCCGCGTCGACACCGACCAGGACAACGACTTCACGAACAACGAGCCGATGAAGCCGTACAAGGACGGCTACCAGGTCGGCTACTTCGGCACGGACAACCCGGCGACCGACGTCGCCGAGCGCATCCCGTTCGTGATCGAGATCCGCAAGGACGTCCCGATGGACCCGCTGGGCGGTGACTGGGTCGGCAAGAAGGCCGACTTCGTCAACGTCGGCATCATCGAGTCCGAGCACGGCACGCACGTCGCCGGCATCACCTCCGCCAACGGCCTCTTCGGCGGCAAGATGAACGGCGAGGCGCCCGGCGCGAAGCTCGTCTCCTCGCGCGCCTGCTCCTGGTCCGGCGGCTGCACCAACATCGCGCTGACCGAGGGCATGATCGACCTCGTCGTCAACCGCGGCGTGGACATCGTCAACATGTCCATCGGTGGTCTCCCGGCGCTGAACGACGGCAACAACGCCCGTTCGGAGCTGTACAAGAACCTCATCGACACCTACGGCGTCCAGCTGGTCATCTCGGCCGGCAACTCGGGCCCGGGCGTCAACACCATCGGCGACCCCGCCCTCGCGGACAAGGTCATCTCCGTGGGCGCGGCGGTCTCCAAGGAGACCTGGGCCGCCAACTACGGCTCCGGCGTGGCGACGAAGTACAACATGTTCCCGTTCTCCTCGCGCGGTCCGCGTGAGGACGGCGGCTTCACGCCGACCATCACCGCCCCCGGTGCCTCGATCAACACCATCCAGACCTGGCTGCCCGGCGCGCCGGTGAAGGAGGCGGGCTACGACCTGCCGGCCGGTTACGGCATGCTCCAGGGCACCTCGATGTCCTCGCCGCAGGCGGCGGGCGCCAGCGCCCTGCTGATCTCGGCCGCGAAGCAGCAGAACATCAAGCTGACGCCGGCCTCCCTGCGGGTCGCGCTCACCAGCACCGCCAAGAAGATCGACAACGTCCCGGCGCACGCCCAGGGCGCGGGTCTGATCAACGTCCCCGGCGCGTGGGAGTCCATCCAGCGCGACGCCAAGGCCAACGAGTTCACGGTCAAGGCGCCGGTCGACACCGCGATCGACCAGTTCCTCAAGACCCCGGGCTTCGGCACCGGCCTGTACGACCGCGAGGGCGGCCTCAAGGTCGGCCAGAAGAAGGTCTACAACGTCGTCGTCACCCGCACCACGGGCGTCAAGTACGGCACCCGGCACGACCTGAGCTGGCGCAACAACGACGGCACCTTCAAGGTCCTCGGCGGCTACGACTACGTCACCCTGCCGCTGAACAAGCCCGTCACCATCAAGGTCGAGGCCAACGCCAAGTCGGGCGGCGTCCACAGCGGCATCCTGCAGCTGGACGACGAGACCACCGAGGGCATCGACAAGCAGATCCTGACGACCGTGGTCGCGGCGGCCCCGCTGGCCTCGCCGTCCTTCGCCCTGTCGGAGACCTCCTCCGTGCAGCGCAACAGCCACAAGTCGTACTTCGTGACCGTCCCGCCGGGCGCGAAGAGCCTGGAGGTCGCCCTCGGCGGTCTCGCGGCGGGCAGCCAGACCCGCTTCATCTCGATCCACCCGTACGGGACGCCGCTCGACCCGACGGCCACGACCAACTGCTACCCGAACTACGACAACCCGGCCAACACCTGCCGCCCCGACGTGCGCTCGTACCCCGAGCCGACGCCGGGCGTCTGGGAGATCGAGGTCGAGGCGCGTCGTACGTCTCCGGTCCTGGACAACCCGTACAAGCTGGACGTCTCCGTGCTCGGCGCGGCCTTCGACCCCGCGGTCAAGGTCCTGCCCGAGGTCAAGCAGGGCACCCCGGCCCCGGTCCAGTGGAGCGTCAAGAACGACGGCGCGGCCATCTCCGGCGGCAAGCTCCTGGGCGGTCCGCTCGGCTCCGCGAAGGTCGCCAAGCCGACCATCGCGAACGGTGAGACCCACACCACCGAGATCGCGGTGCCCGCGGGCACCTCGCGCCTCGACGTCGCGATCGGCAAGGTGTCCGACACCGGCGCCGACCTCGACCTCGAGATCTACAAGGACGGCGTCAAGGTCGGCTCCGCCGCCGACGGCGACTCCGAGGAGGCCGTGAGCCTGGCGAACCCGGCCGCGGGCACCTACACCGTCAAGGTGATCGGTTACGCGGTCCCGTCCGGTTCCACCACCTACGACTACCGCGACGTGTTCTTCTCGGCCGCCCTGGGCTCCGTCCAGGTCGACGAGGCCGCCGCGGTGAACCTCGCCACCGGCGCCACCGCGCAGGTCTCGGCGAACGTCCTGGTCAGCAGCGCGGCCCCCGAGGGCCGGCAGTTCTTCGGCCAGGTCCAGCTGCTGAACGCCCGCGGCACCGCCGCCGGCACCGGCAGCGTGCAGATCGAGAAGGTCCTGCCGTAACCCACGCAACGGCGTGACCTGCTGATCGCATGACGGAGGGGCGGGTGCTCGGATCGAGCGCCCGCCCCTTCGCGCTGCCTCAGCCCTTCAGCGAGCTCAGGTCCTGGGCATACGTGCCGACCGCGTGGGCGATGACGTCCAGGTTGGTGTCGAAGACCTTGAGGTCCAGGTTCTTCAGGTTGTCCCCCGCCCCGTGGTAGTTCGGGTCGTACGGGGCGCCGGCCGTGCCGCCGTACCGCGCGGCCTGCTCGGCGGTCTTGACGCCCTCGGCGCCGGTGAAGGTGCCGCCGGCCGGGATGCCGTTCGCGATGAAGGGGCCGTAGTCCGAGCGGCCGTCGAAATCACTGCCCTCGTGCGGCTTGCCCTTCTTGTCGAGGAAGCCGTTGATCAGCGCCTCGATCTGCGCCGAGCCCGCCGGGCCCGCGCCCGCGCCCGTCTTGTCGGAGTCGTCGCCGTCGTAGACGAACTGCACCGGGTTCGGCGAGGCGATCATGTCGAAGTTCAGGTAGAGGGCGATGTCCTTCTTCTGCTTCTCCGAGAGCTGCGCGACGTAGTGCTCCGAGCCCAGCAGGCCCAGTTCCTCCGCCGACCACCAGGCGAAGCGGACCTTGTTGGCGGGCTGCTTGGACTTGCCGTGGCGGGTCTCCTCGGCGAGCCGCAGGGCCACCTCCAGCAGGCCGGCCGAGCCGGAGCCGTTGTCGTTGATGCCCGGCCCCTCGGGGACCGAGTCCAGATGGGCGCCGACGGCCACCACCCGGTCGGAGCGGCCGCCCTTGGTCTCGGCGATCACGTTGCGGGTGGTCTTCTTCACGTGCTCCTGGTCCAGGTCCAGGCGCACCTTCACCTCGCCCCCGGCGGCGGCCGCGGTCAGCGCCTCGCCGTCGGCGAGGGTGATGCCCGCGCTCGGGATGAGCCCCTCGGCGGGTGAGGAGAAGCCGCCACGCACCGGGGTGGTGCCGCTGTGATTGTAGACGATGACCCCGAGCGCGCCGGCGGCCGCGGCGGCCCGCTGCTTCTCCACGAACGTGCAGGCCCCGCGCTTGACCAGGGCGATCTTCCCGGTGAAGGCGCCGCCGGCGTAGTCGTCGGCCGTGCAGCCGGGGGTCTCGTCGACCCGGGCCAGGGCGAGCGGCGCCGTCAGGCCGCCGGCCGGGGTGGACTTGGTGAAGGTGAAGGCGGCGGTGGCCAGCTCCCGGCTCCCCGTGCCGTCGGCGCCGCCGAGGACGGTGGTCTTCTCCGTCCTGGTGTGCGCCTCGTGGATGTCGAAGTCCTGGTACGAGACCTCGTACCCGGCCTTCTTCAGCGTGTCGTGCACGTAGGCGGCGGAGGCCGCGTGGCCGGGCGTGCCGGCGGCGCGGTTGCCGCCGTTGGCGTCGGCGATCTGCTGGAACTTCGCCAGGTGGCGGTAGGCGCCGCGCGCGGTGACCTCCTCCACCAGCTCCTTGGCGAGCTTGCCCTCGCGCGGGTGGGCGGCGGCCGGAGTGGCGGCCAGCAGGACGGGTGCGGCGACGACGGCGGCCGCGAGGGCGGCGAGCGCCGGTATGGACCGGCGGCGGTGGCGGCTCCGGTGGTCGGACATGGTGGTTCCTCCCCCTGTTCGACGTCGGTCCGGATATCGGACGCGACTGTCCGGACCGTAAGCTGTTCGGACCGGACATTCGGGACATCGGGCGGCCGCGCAACGCACCCGCCACACATTTGTCACACCCCGTCACATTCCGGCGCCGAGCCGCCGGGAACCCGTCCGGTGCGCCAGATCGTCCGTACTACGGACAATGGATTGGACAAGCCGCGTGGGGTCGAACGCATGATGGCTCCACGCGCGCCCGCGTCGTACGTACCAAGGGAGTCACCGTGAGGGTCGGAATCGTCGGAGCCACCGGACAGGTCGGCGGAGTCATGCGCGGCATCCTCGCCGAGCGGAAGTTCCCGGTGGACGAGCTGCGGCTGTTCGCCTCGGCCCGTTCCGCGGGGTCCACCCTCGCGTGGGAGGGCCGGGAGATCACCATCGAGGACGCCTCCACGGCCGACTACTCCGGCCTGGACATCGTGCTCTTCTCCGCGGGCGGCGCCACCTCCAAGGCCCTGGCCGAGAAGGTCGCCTCGCAGGGCGCCGTCGTGATCGACAACTCCTCCGCCTGGCGCAAGGACCCCGAGGTCCCCCTGGTCGTCTCCGAGGTCAACCCGCACGCGATCAAGAACCGCCCCAAGGGCATCATCGCGAACCCGAACTGCACCACCATGGCCGCGATGCCGGTACTGCGCCCGCTGCACGACGAGGCCGGCCTGTCCGCGCTGATCGCCACCACCTACCAGGCCGTGTCCGGCTCGGGCCTGGCCGGTGTCGCCGAGCTGCGCACCCAGGCCTGCGCGGTCTCCGAGGCCGCCGACCAGCTGACCTTCGACGGCGGCGCGGTGGACTTCCCCGAGCCGGCCGTCTACAAGCGCCCCATCGCCTTCAACGTGGTCCCGCTCGCGGGCTCGATCGTCGAGGACGGCTCCTTCGAGACCGACGAGGAGCAGAAGCTCCGCAACGAGTCCCGCAAGATCCTGGAGATCCCGGAGCTCAAGGTCTCGGGCACCTGCGTGCGCGTGCCGGTCTTCTCCGGCCACTCGCTCCAGATCAACGCCCGCTTCGACCGCCCGATCAGCGTCGAGCGCGCCTACGAGCTCCTCAAGGACGCCCCGGGCGTGGAGCTCTCGGAGATCCCGACCCCCCTCCAGGCCGCCGGCAAGGACGCCTCGTACGTGGGCCGCATCCGCGCCGACGAGACGGTGGAGAACGGCCTCGCGCTGTTCCTCTCGAACGACAACCTGCGCAAGGGCGCGGCCCTGAACGCGGTCCAGATCGCCGAGCTCGTGGCCGAGGAGCTGCGCCAGGGCTGACCCCGGCGGACACGGAGGGGGCGGGTGCCGTACGGCGCCCGCCCCCTCCGTCGTGTCAGGGCCTGCGGACCTCGAACAGGAAGCAGCCGTACTCGGCGGCCCGGAGGTGTACGAGGGCCACCTCCGGGTCGGCGAAGGCCTCGTCGAGGGCCCGCTGGATCACCCCGTCGGGATCCTCGCCGAGGTCCAGGACCCGCCCGGCGAGGATGTGCCCGCGGGCGTCGTAGCGCCGGGCGGTGCGCCGCGCGCCGGCGTGGGCGAAGGGGTGACCGCCGCCCGCCACGGGCCCCGCGCACGCCTCGGCGTGGACGAAGACGGGCCCCTGCTCGTCGTAGGCGCCGGGGTCGGCCCCGGTCAGCGCCGCCCAGCGGCGCAGCGGCGCGTACGAGACGAGCGCGATCCGCTCGCCGGCCGTACTGGGCCGCAGGCAGCACCGCAGCGGCGCCCCGCCCTCCTCGTCCGCGTACGGGACGCACTCCCGCCCCGCGTCGTCCCGTACCCGGAGCTCCCCCAGCGCCGTCTCCTCGATGGGCCTCGCCCAGTACCTGATGCTCATGCCCGCCAGCGTGCCGCCGCCGCCCGCCGAAGTCCGGCGGGTTTCCGACGTCGCGTTCGCCCGTGGATTACTCCGACGCGGTGACCCGCCCCCCATGGAAGGATGGCGGGGCAACGTCACCATCAAAGGAGATGACCGCGTGCCAGGCACGAATCTCACCCGTGAAGAGGCCCAGCAGCGGGCCAAGCTGCTCACCGTCGACTCGTACGAGATCGAACTCGATCTCAGCGGGGCGCAGGAGGGCGGGAGCTACCCTTCCGTGACCACCGTGCGCTTCCAGTCGGCCGAGGCCGGGGCCGAGACCTTCATCGACCTGGTCGCCCCGGCGGTCCACGAGGTCGTCCTGAACGGCAAGTCGCTGGACGCAGCGGCGGTCTTCCGGGACTCCCGGATCGCCCTGACCGGCCTGGCGGCCGGGGCCAACGAGCTCCGCGTCGTCGCGGACTGCGCGTACACCAACACCGGCGAGGGCCTGCACCGCTTCGTCGACCCGGTCGACCAGCAGGCCTACCTCTACACCCAGTTCGAGGTGCCGGACGCGCGGCGGGTCTTCGCCAGCTTCGAGCAGCCCGACCTGAAGGCCACCTTCCAGTTCACCGTGACGGCCCCCGAGGGCTGGACGGTCATCTCGAACTCGCCGACGCCTGAAGCCGCCGACGTCAAGGACAACGTCTGGCGCTTCGAGCCGACCCCGCGCATCTCCTCGTACATCACGGCGCTGATCGTCGGCCCGTACCACGCGGTGCACAGCTCGTACGAGGGCCCGGACGGGCAGAGCGTGCCGCTCGGCATCTACTGCCGGCCCTCGCTCGCCGAGTTCCTCGACGCGGACGCGATCTTCGACGTCACGCGGCAGGGCTTCGACTGGTTCCAGGAGAAGTTCGCCTACGACTACCCCTTCGCCAAGTACGACCAGCTGTTCGTCCCGGAGTTCAACGCGGGCGCCATGGAGAACGCGGGCGCCGTCACCATCCGCGACCAGTACGTCTTCCGCTCGAAGGTGACGGACGCGGCGTACGAGGTGCGTGCCGAGACGATCCTCCACGAGCTCGCGCACATGTGGTTCGGCGACCTGGTCACCATGGAGTGGTGGAACGACCTGTGGCTGAACGAGTCCTTCGCGACCTACACCTCGATCGCCTGCCAGGCGTACGCCGAGGGCTCGAAGTGGCCGCACGCGTGGACCACGTTCGCCAACTCCATGAAGACCTGGGCGTACCGGCAGGACCAGCTGCCCTCCACGCACCCGATCATGGCGGACATCCGTGACCTCGACGACGTCATGGTCAACTTCGACGGGATCACGTACGCCAAGGGCGCCTCGGTGCTCAAGCAGCTCGTCGCCTACGTCGGCATGGACGCCTTCTTCAAGGGCGTGCAGGCGTACTTCAAGGCGCACGCGTTCGGCAACACGCGCCTGTCCGACCTGCTGGGCGCCCTGGAGGAGACCTCCGGCCGCGACCTGACCACCTGGTCGAAGGCGTGGCTGGAGACGGCCGGCATCAACGTCCTGCGCCCGGAGATCACCATCGGCGCGGACGGCCTGATCACCGGCTTCGATGTCCGCCAGGAGGCGCCCGCGCTGCCCGCCGGCGCCAAGGGCGAGTCCACGCTGCGGCCGCACCGGATCGCGATCGGCCTGTACGAGCTCCAGGACGGCGCCCTCGTGCGCACCGACCGGATCGAGCTGGACATCGACGGCGCGCTGACGACCGTGCCGGAGCTCGTCGGCCGCACCCGCCCGGCGGTCGTGCTGCTGAACGACGACGACCTGTCGTACGCGAAGGTCCGCCTGGACGAGGAGTCCCTGGCCACCGTCACGGCGCACATCGGCGACTTCACGGAGTCCCTGCCGCGCGCGCTGTGCTGGGCCTCGGCCTGGGACATGACGCGTGACGGCGAGCTCGCCACCCGCGACTACCTCGCGCTGGTCCTCTCGGGCATCGGCAAGGAGTCCGACATCGGCGTCGTCCAGTCGCTGCACCGGCAGGTGAAGCTGGCCGTCGACCTGTACGCCGACCCGGCGTGGCGGGAGCAGGGCCTGGCGGCCTGGACCGAAGCCACGCTGGAACACCTGCGTGCGGCCGAGCCGGGCAGCGACCACCAGCTGGCGTGGGCGCGGGCCTTCGCGGCCACGGCCCGCACCGAGGGGCAGCTGACCTACCTGTCGGCGCTCCTGGACGGCGCGGCGGAGATCGAGGGCCTGGCCGTCGACACCGAGCTGCGGTGGACGTTCCTGGAGCGGCTCGCCGCGACGGGTGTCGCCGACGAGCCGGCCATCGCGGCGGAGCTGCAGCGGGACGCCACGGCGGCCGGCGAGCGCCACGCGGCGACCGCGCGGGCGGCGCGCCCGACGGCGGAGGCCAAGGCCGCCGCCTGGGCCTCGGTGGTGGAGTCCGCCGATCTGCCGAACGCGGTGCAGGAAGCGGTGATCGGCGGCTTCGTCCAGACCGACCAGCGCGAGCTGCTCGCCCCGTACACCGAGAAGTACTTCTCGGCGGTCAAGGAAGTCTGGGACACCCGCAGCCACGAGATCGCCCAGCAGATCGCGGTGGGCCTGTACCCGTCCCTCCAGGTCTCCGAAGCCACTCTGGCCGCGACGGACGCGTGGCTGGCCTCGGCCGAGCCGAACGCGGCCCTGCGCCGCCTGGTCTCGGAGTCCCGCGCGGGCGTCGAGCGCGCACTTCGCGCCCAGGCGGCCGACGCCGCCGCCGCTGCCGCTCAGGTCTAAGGGCCTCCGGGCTCTGCCCGCACCCGCGGGAGCAGTGCTGTCCCGCGGGTGCGGGGGGGGGGGGGGGGGGGGGGGGGGGGGAGGAGGGGGGAGGGGGGGGGAGAAAAAGGGGGGAGTGGTGGTGGGATATAGTGAGGGAGGGGGGGGTGGGGGGGGGGAGAGGGGAG
>NZ_JBVIFS010000002.1:182335-247228 GCF_055571215.1 Streptomyces sp. NPDC030995 | reverse complement strand
GCCTCAAACGCCGGCGGGGCTGTATTTCAGCCTCGCCGGCGTTTGAGGCGCGGGGTCTGGGGCGGAGCCCCAGCAGCGGCGCCGCGCAGGCACTACCGCCCGGCCCCGGCGACGGCCCGGAGGGCGGCGAGGACGTGGGCCACCGCGGGAGCGGACTCGGCGCCCCGGCGGACCGCCGCGATCACGTGACGGGTCGGGCGGTCGTGGGTGAGGACCCGCACCGCCACGCCCGAGGCGCGGCTCGACACCATCCGCGGGACCAGCGCCACGCCCATCCCCGCCTCGACCATGGCCAGGATGGCCGTCCAGCCGGAGGCCGAGTGCGCCTGCTCCGGGACGAAGCCCGCCGCCTCGCACGCGCCCACGGCGATCTCCGACCAGGGCCCGCTGCCCCCGTAGATCCACGGATCCCCGGACAGATCGGCCAGCCGCAGGTCCGCCGCGGCGGCGAGCGGATGGTCCGGCGGGAGGGCCACGTCCAGCGGGTCCTCCAGCAGGGTGACCCGGGTGAACCGGGGATCGCGCGCGGTCGGCGCGTGGGCCGCCAGTGACAGCGCCAGGTCCACGCCCCCGGCCGACAGGAGCTCGTACGACTCCGCGGCCTCGGTCTCCCTGACCCGGACCTCCACTCCCGGGTGGGCCCGGCGCAGCGCCGCCACCGCCGGGACCACGAGCACCGGTACGGCGGTGGAGAAGGCGCCGACCCGTACCTCCCCCGCGTCCCCGGCGAGGTACCCGGCCAGCTCCGCGTCGGCCCGCTCCAGCTGCGCGAACACCACCTCCGCGTGCCGCAGTACGAGGTGGGCCGCGTCGGTGAGCCGGACCCGCCGGCCCTGTGCCTCCAGCAGTACGACGCCCAGCCCCCGGGCGAGGTTGGTCAGCTGCTGCGAAACGGCCGAGGGCGTCATGTGCAGCGCCTCGGCCGTCGCGGTCACGGTGCCCCGTTCGGCGAGGGTCCGCAGGATCCGCAGCTTCTTGATGTCCCACTCGGTCATGGGGCCGAACCTACCGCCGGGCGCTCCCGAGCCCGACTCCGCCGAGGATCAGCGCCATGCACAGCAGCTGCGCCGGGCCGGTCTCCTCGCCCAGCAGCAGGAAGCCGAGTCCGGCCACGCACACCGGCTGGAGGTAGTAGACGACTCCGGCGCGGGCCGCCCCGATGATCGAGATGGCCTTGTTCCAGGCGAAGAAGGCGACGGCCGAGGAGAACACCCCGACGTACAGCAGCGGTCCGACGGTCCCGGCGGTGATCTCGAAGCCGCCCTGGACGGTGACGGAGACGGCGTAGACGGGGGCCAGCATCAGCGCGCCGAGCACGAAGGTGGTGATCAGGAAGGCCAGTCCGCCGAGTTCGGCGGGCTTGCGCCGCAGCAGGGCGCTGTACGTGGCGAAGGAGAGGGCGGCGCCGAACATCCACAGGTCGCCGGCGCCGAAGTCGAAGCCGAGGGAGCCGTCCCCGACGAGCATCAGCACGCCGAAGGCGGCGAGCAGCATTCCGAAGGTCCGCCGCTTGCCGAGCCGTTCGCCGCCGAGGCGGGCGTAGAGCGCCATGATGACGGGCGAGGCGGCCATGATCATGCCCATGTTGGAGGCGGAGGTGGTCAGTCCGGCCTGGTGCACGAGGGTGTTGTAGAGGGCGACGCCGAACAGCGAGGCGAGGGCGATGTAGCCGAGGTGCTGCCGGATCAGGGCCCGCTGCTGCCAGGCCTGGCGGGCGGCGAAGGGGGCGACGGCGATCAGGGCGATGATCCAGCGCCAGAAGACCGCCTGGACGGGCGGGACGGTCTCGGCCATTCCCCGGGTGGCGACGAAGCTGCCGGACCAGACGACCGTCGCGAGCAGGGCGAGGAGTACGCCGAGCCCGGCGGCACCCTTCTTCCCCGTGCTGCCGGGCTCGGCGTGCGAAACGGTACGGACGCGGTCCATGACGGCCACTGTGTGTCTCCCCCTCGGGGTCGGTCTGAAGTGCGTGGGACTACGGTCGCACCCGCTCATCAGTCAGGTCCATCGAAATGTTTTGATCGATTCGTTCAGCAGAAGTGAACGGTTCGGGCTCCCGGGCGGCCGCCGCCAGCTGCCCGGCGACGGTGGCCCCGAAGGCGATGGCCATCCCGGCGAGCTGTACGGGCGACAGCGCCTGCCCGAGGGCGGCCCAGCCGATGACGGCGGCGGTGAGCGGGGAGAGCGGGCCGAGCAGGGTGACCGAGGTGGCGCTGAGCTGTCCGATGCCGCGGAACCAGAGCCAGTACGCGATGCCCGTGTTGATCAGCATCATGTAGCCGTAGCCGAGGAGGGCGTTGCCGTCGAGCGCGGGCGGAGCGCCCTCGACGAGGACGGCGACCGGGATGATGAACAGCCCGCCCGCGGTGAGCTGCCAGCCGGTCATGGCGAGGGGACCCACTCCTTCGGGGCGCCCCCAGCGCTTGGTCATGACGGTGCCCGCGCCCATGGAGGCCGAGGAGACCACACCGGCGACGATCCCGATGACGTCCAGCTTCGCCTCGGCGGTGAGCACGACCATGCTCACCCCGAGCGCCGCCACGACGGCCGCGAGGACGGTACGGACTCTCGCGCGCTCCCCGAGGAGGAGGGCGGCGAGCCCCACGACGAACAGCGGGCCGGCGGAGCCCAGTACGGCCGCGACTCCTCCGGGCAGCCGGTAGGCGGAGAGGAACAGCAGCGGGAAGAAGGCGCCGATGTTGAGGGTGCCGAGGACGGCGGACTTCCACCACCACCGGCCCTTGGGCAGGGTCCGGGCCAGGGCGGTCAGCAGCAGTCCGGCGGGCAGGGCCCGCATGACGCCGGTGAACAGCGGCCGGTCGGGCGGCAGCAGTTCGCTGGCCACGAAGTAGGTCGAGCCCCAGGAGACGGGGGCGAGGGCGGTCAGGGCGACGGTGGCGAAGCGCTTCATGGCGGGAACTCCTCGGGCGGGTGAGGAACGCGGGACCGTACGGGACTCGGGCGGCGGGCTCGGCGGCCGACTCGGGCGCCGGGTTCAGGCGGCCGGCTCAGGCGGCCGGCTCAGGCGGCGGGTACCGGCGTGCGCGGGGTGGCCGTGACCGGCGGCTCGGCGTGCACGGCCTCGGCCGGCAGGTGCGGCTCCAGCCGGACCAGCGCCAGGGCGGCGCCGAGGGCGGCGACGGTGAGCACGGCCCAGGGCAGGCGGCCGTCGACGGCGAGCAGGGCGGTGAAGAGGGAGGGGGCGAGGGCGCTGGCCAGCGAGTAGGACAGCTGGTAGGTGGCGAGGTAGCGGCCGCGGACGGCTTCGGGGGCGGCGGAGACCGACAGGGCGCCGCCGGAGGGGCTGTGCACCAGCTCGCCAAGGGTGTAGACGACGACGATGACCAGCAGGGCGACCAGGGTGACGCTCTGGCCGGGGCGCAGCGTGCCGAGCACGATCTGCCCGACGAAGGCGGCGGCGAAGAGCAGGGCGCCCAGGGCTGCCGAGCGGGTGCGGCGGGCGCCGGAGCGGCGGACCCGGCCGGCGATCAGCACGCCGATCCCGGCGCACAGGGCGGTGTTGAGGGTGAAGGCGGCTCCGGTGAGGGAGTCGGGGGCCGCCAGCCAGGTGGAGAGGTAGAGCGGGAAGAGGACGGAGAGGGCGGAGTAGCCCAGCGCGGTGAGGAAGTTGGCGGCGGTGAGCCCGAGGAAGGGGCGGTCGCGCAGGACCATCCGGTATCCGGCGGGCGCCCGCTTGGCGGAGCCGGTCGCGGTGTCGCGGACCGGGCGGACCCGGCTGACGAGCAGTCCGGCGAGGGCGAAGGCCAGCGAGTTGCCCCAGGCGGTGTAGGTGAATCCGCCGGTCCCCCACAGCGCCAGCACTCCGGAGACGATCAGGGCGCCCGCGCCCATCCCGGCGTTCTGCAGGGCCCGCGTGGACGCCTGGAGCCGGTCGCGGGCGGCGCCGCGCGCCACCTCCCCGATCAGGGACTGCTGGACGACGCCGAAGGACCGGTCGGCGAGCGCGGTGACCAGGGCCACGGCGGCGAAGGCGGGCAGGGAGCTCGCGAAGGGGTAGAGGGCGAAGCCGAGCGCCCGTATCGCGTAGAGCACCAGGTTGACCCGCTTGGCGCCGAACCGGTCGACGGCCGAGCCGGCCAGCGGCATGAAGGTCAGCCCCGCCACTCCCGTCACCGTCATGACCAGGCCGACGAGGGCGAAGGAGAGGCCGGTGACGTGGTGGAAGAAGACCAGCGAGAAGGGGATGTACATGCCGATCCCGACCGCGCTGATGCCGATGCCGGTGAGCAGGGCCCGCTCGCCCGCGACTCTCGTTTCCATTGCTTCCCCCCGAAGTAGATCGACGGAAAGTAGCTTACCTCTAAGCTACTTTCCGTCAAGCAACTTTCTTGCGAACGAGTTGAGGAAGGCTGGATACTGCGGCCATGACCGAGGCCAACAAGGACGCCGTCGACGCCATCACCGCCCAGTGGCACGTGGTGCGCCCGGACCTGAACACCGACCCCATGGCCGTCTTCGGCCGCATCTACCGGATCGCCCGGGCCATGGGCGACGAGATGGAACGGGCCTACGCCCGCTTCGGCATCTCGCGCGGGGAGTTCGACGTCGTCGCCACGCTGCGCCGCTCCGGCGCCCCGTACACGCTCTCGCCGCGCCAGCTGTCGGCCACGCTCATGCTCACCACGGGCGGCATGACCGGGCGTCTGGACAAGCTGGAGAAGGCCGGGCTGCTCTGCCGCAAGCCCGATCCGCACGACCGGCGGGGGCTCCAGGTGACGATCACCGACCGCGGCCTGGCGCTCATCGACGAGGCCGTGGCCGCCGGCCTGGAGGTGCAGCGCGCCGCGCTCACCGGGCTGAGCGAGGAGGAGGTCGACGTACTCACCGGCCTGCTCCGCAAGCTGATGGCCGGCATCTGAGGACACGACAAGGCGCCGGGGGTCGACGCACGGCCGAAACGGAATCGGCGTGCGGACCCCCGGCGCCCGGAAGTCTTACGGGGACCCCGGCGGGGTCGGCCCGTGTCGGCTGACGTGCGTCAGCCGGCGTTACTGCTGCTTGCGCGACTTGTCGCCGACCATCACGAGACCCGCGATGACCAGGAACAGCACGATCGGCGCGGCCACGTACAGGCCGAGCGTCTCGCCAATGCTCAGGCCCGGGCCCGGGTCGTCACCGTCGTCGCGGGTCACCGCGAGGGCGGGAGACGTCATCAGCAGCATCATCAGCGTCGTTCCGGCCGTGACGGCGCCGGCGCGCAGAGCGTTCTTCTTGTCCACGGTGCAAACGTAGCGAACACCTAAACGGGGCGCGCGCCCGGGGGTGCCGTACGGGGCCGCGCGCCCTCCCGTACGCCCTGCCGCGCACCCTCGCGCACCGCCCCCAGCAGCGCGTTCGCCCGGGGCGAGGCGGCCAGTTCCTCCAGGGTCAGCGGCCGCCCCCCGGCATCGGCGAGCGGCAGCCGCCAATTGGGGTACTGGTCCGAGGTGCCCGGCAGGTTCTGCGGCCGCCGGTCCCCCACCGCGTCCGGCAGCCATACGCCGACCAGCCGCGCGGGCGTGCGCAGCAGGAAGGCGTACAGCGCCTGTACGGCGGCCTCCTCGCCCTTGGTATCCAGGCCGAGCCGGTCCAGCAGCTCCAGCCACTCGGCGGTGTCGGCGGCGTCCTCGGCCCGTTCACGCTCGGCCGGACGGGTGAGCAGCCCGAGCCGGTCGCGCAGTTCCACATGACCCCCGGCGAGTTTGGCGGCCGTGGGCGGCAGGTCGTGGGTGGTGGCGGTGGCCAGGCAGTCGGCCCGCCAGGCCCCCGGCGCGAGCGGGCTGCCGTCGCCCGCCCAGTCCCGCTCGAACCAGAGCACCGAGGTGCCGAGCACCCCGCGCCGGGCCAGCTCCTGACGGACCCGCGGCTCCACCGTCCCGAGGTCCTCGCCGATGACCAGGGCGCCGGCCCGGTGGGCCTCCAGGACCAGGACCGCCAGCATGGCCTCGCCGTCGTAGCCCACGTACGTACCCCCGGCGGGCGGGGTGCCCTCCGGGATCCACCAAAGCCTGAACAGGCCCATGACGTGGTCGATCCGCAGCGCGCCGGCGTAGCGGAACACCCCGCGCAGCAGGGACCTGAAGGGCGCGTAGCCGGTGGCGGCCAGCACGTCCGGGCGCCAGGGCGGCAGCCCCCAGTCCTGGCCGCGCGCGTTGAAGGCGTCCGGCGGGGCCCCGACGGAGATGCCCCGGGCGTGGAAGCAGCCGGTGCGGGTGTCCGAGCCGTCGGGATGCACCCCGACGGCGAGGTCGTGCACGATGCCGACGGCCATGCCGGCCTCCCGGGCGGCCCGCTGGGCGGCGGCGAGCTGGGTGTCCGTCAGCCAGACCAGCCAGCGGTGGAAATCGGCCCGCTCCCCGGGGTCCTCGCCCGCCGCGGCCGCGCACCAGGCGGCGTGCCGGTCCAGCGACGGGCCCTGCGCGGCGCGGAACTCCCCGTAGGCGGCCTCGCGTTCGGGCGTGCGCGGGACGGCGTACAGCAGCTCCAGGGCGGCCCGCTTGAGCGCCCAGACGGCGTCCCGGTCGATCAGCGCGCCCTTCTCCAGCACCTCGCGGCGCAGCTCCGCGCCCCGCCCGGCGAGTTCGGCGAGGGCCGCGCGGTCCGGGCAGTCGGCGTACTCCGGGACGTCCTCGATCCGCAGGTGCACCGGATCGGGGAAGCGGCGCGAGGACGGCCGGTACGGGGAGGGGTCGGTCGGGGTGCCGGGCACGGCCGCGTGCAGCGGGTTGACCTGGATGAAGCCGGCGCCGTGGGTCCGGCCGGCCCAGCGGGCGAGGTCCGCGAGGTCGCCGAGGTCACCCATGCCCCAGGAGCGCTCGGAGAGCAGGGAGTAGAGCTGGACGAGCAGTCCGTGGGCCCGCTCGGGCGCGGCCGGGGCCCGGTCCGGGGCCATGATCACCGTGGCCTCGGCGGTCCGCCCGTCCGGCGTGGCGACGGCGATCCGGTGGACGCCCAGCGGCAGCCCCTCGGGAAGCGGCCCGCGGGGGCCGCTGATCCCTTCGACGACCTCCGGCCCGTCCAGCCCCGCCGGCCCCTCGGTTCCCTTCCCTGCCTTCCCTGCCTCCGCGTCCTCCAGCTCGACGCGGATCCGCGTTCCCGTCGGCAGCGCGGACAGTTCGGCCGGCGGCGGCGAACCCGCCCACCACACCAGCACGTTCGGCAACAGCCGCGCCCGCGCCTGGCCTTCGGCCTCCGCCAGGCACACCCGGATGTCCTCGGGGGTGTCGGTCACCACGCCGAGCATCCCGAGCACGGTGGCGACCGTGGCCCGCGGCACCTGGACGGTGACGTCCGCGGCGGGCTGGTAGGCGGTGGCCACACGGTGCAGGTTCGCGAGCCGGGCCAGGTCGTCCATGGACGCACTCCTTTGTGCATGAGGGTGGGTCAGCGTCCGGTCAACACCGGGCGAGCACCCTGGGACACGGCCGGGGAACACCGCAGCCCTACCCAGTCCGGGGCACCGCATTCCTGGCATTTCCGGGTGAGATCACCCACCCGCATTGACACTCCCGCCGCACGGGTGGTGGGCTCGGGCTCATTCGTACGAGTGGGTGACGTCTCGGGACGAGGAGGCTCTGTGCAGCTCAGGGGCAGGAAGCGGGCGACGGCAGCCGCCATCGCCGTGATCGGGTCGTTGCTGGGCGGCGCCGTGGCCGCGGCGCCGCCGGGGGCCCTCGCCGCGCCCTCCGCACCGGACCGGCCGGCCCGTGAACCGGCCTCCGGGGACGCCCCGGTGCCCGTGCTCGACCCCGGCGCCGACATCCCCCGCACGGCCTCCGAGGGGCCCGCCGTGTGGCCCCGGCCGCAGGCGATGGCCGCCGACGCGGCGCGCGAGGTGCCGCTGGGCGCGGAGGCCGTGCTGCTGGCGCCGGCCGACGCCGACCCGTACGCGGTCCAGGTGGTACGGGACGCCTTGCGCGGGGCGGGCGTACGCACCCTCCACGAGCCCGCTCCCGGGGCGCCGCTGCCCGAGCGGGGCACGGTCGTACGGCTCCAGGACACGGGCGCGGAGGAGGCGCTGCGGGCGCTCGGCGCGGCCGCGGCCGGGGACCTGCCCGACGGGGGCTACCGGCTGGCCGTGGGGCGGCCCGGCGGCCGGGACACGGTCGCACTGGCCGGCGTAGGGGAGGCGGGGCTGTTCCACGCGGCGCAGACGCTGCGCCAGCTGCTCGCGGGCGGCGGCGGGAAGGTGCCCGGGGTACTGGTGCGGGACTGGCCGGCCGCGCCCGTGCGCGGGATCACCGAGGGCTTCTACGGGGAGCCGTGGACGCGGGAACAGCGCCTCGCGCAGCTCGACTTCATGGGCCGCACCAAGCAGAACCGGCTGCTGCTCGCGCCCGGCGACGACCCGTACCGCACGACGGCCTGGCGCCAGGACTACCCGCAGGAGCGGCAGGAGGAGTTCCGCGCGCTGGCCGAACGGGCCCGCGCCAACCGGGTCGTCCTGGCCTGGGCGGTGGCCCCCGGACAGTCGATGTGCCTGTCCTCGGAGGCCGACCGGGCGGCGCTCGCACGCAAGCTGGACGCGATGTGGGACCTCGGCTTCCGCGCCTTCCAGGTGCAGTTCCAGGACGTCAGCTACACCGAGTGGGGCTGCCGGGCCGACCGGGAGCGGTACGGGAAGGGCCCGGCGGCGGCCGCGAAGGCGCACGCGGAGGTCGCGGGCCGGCTGGCCGCGCACCTGGCCGCCCGGTATCCGGGGGCGCCCGCGCTGTCGCTGCTGCCGACGGAGTTCTACCAGGAGGGCGCCACCGCCTACCGGACCGCCCTGGCGGGCGCGTTGGACGCGCGGGTGGAGGTGGCCTGGACGGGCGTGGGCGTGGTCCCGCGCACCATCACGGGCAAGGAACTCGCCGGGGCGCGCTCCGCCCTGGGGCACCGGCTGGTCACCATGGACAACTACCCGGTGAACGACTGGGACCCGGGCCGGATCTTCCTCGGCCCGTACGCGGGCCGCGAGCCGGCGGTGGCGGGCGGCTCCGCGGCGCTGCTGGCCAACGCGATGCCGCAGGGCACCCTGTCCCGGATCCCGCTCTTCACGGCGGCGGACTTCGCGTGGAATCCGCGCGGTTACCGGGCCGGGGAGTCCTGGGCGGCGGCGGTGCGCGAGCTGGCGGGCCCCGACCCGCGGACGCGGGAGGCGGTGGCGGCGCTGGCCGGGAACACCGCCTCCTCGGGGCTGAAGCTGGAGGAGTCGGCGTATCTGAAGCCGCTGGTCGAGCAGTTCTGGAAGGCCCGCGCCGCGGGCGATCCGGCGGCCGGGGCCGAGCTGCGCAAGGCGTTCACGGTGCTGCGCGAGGCCCCGGGCCGGCTGCCGGGCCTGTCGGCCGAGGCGGGGCCCTGGCTGGAGCGGCTGGCGCGCTACGGAACCGCGGGCGAACTGGCCGTGGACGTCCTCCAGGCCCAGGCCCGCGGTGACGGGGCGGCCGCCTGGCAGGCCGCCCGGGCCCTGGCCGAAGCCCGCGAGGCCCTGGCGGAGCCGGGGACGGCCCGGGTGGACAAGGCCGTCCTGGAGCCCTTCCTGAAGAAGGCGGCGGCGGAGGCCGACGCCTGGACCGGGGTCGCCCGCACCACGGGCACGGTGACGAAGGAGGCCGAGGCCTGGACGGTACGGCTGGAGGCGGCGCGCCCGGTGTCGGCGGTGACGGTGATGACGGACCCGCTCCCGGCGGGGACGCGGGGCGCGGCGGTCGAGGCCCACGTACCGGGCGAGGGCTGGCGCAAGGTCGCCGACGCCGCGGCGTCGGGCTGGACCCAGGTGGACACGGCGGGGCTGCGCGCGGACGCGGTACGGCTGTCCTGGGCCGGGGCCGGGGCCGCTCCGGCCGTGCACCAGGTGGTGCCGTGGTTCGGGGACGGCCCGCGGGCCCGCTTCGAGCTGGCGGACGGGGCCGTGGCCGACGCCGAGATCGGCGGCGCCCCGCAGCGGGTCTCGGCGCAGCTCTCCGCCCTCGGCTCCGGCGAGGTCCGCGGGCCGCTGACGGCGCGGCCGCCGGCGGGCATCGAAGTCCGCCTCCCACAGGTCGCGGTGGCCCCGCGCGGCGGCCAGGTCTCGATCCCGCTGGAGGTCGTCGTCGCGCCGACGACCCCGCCGGGCAGCTACCAGGTCCCGGTGGCCTTCGACGGGGAGACCCGCACGCTGACCGTGCGCGCGGTGGTCCGTACCGGCGGGCCGGACCTGCTGCGCACCGCGCGGGCGTCCTCCTCGGCGGACGAGACCGCCGATTTCCCGGCCTCCGCGGCCGTGGACGGCTCCGCCACCACCCGCTGGTCCTCACCGGCGGTGGACGGCGCGTGGTGGCAGGCGCAGCTGCCCGCCCCGGCCCGGATCGGCCGGCTGGAGCTGCACTGGCAGGAGGCGTACCCGTCCGCGTACCGGGTGGAGACCTCCACGGACGGCGTGACCTGGCGCACGGCGGTCACCGTGGCGGCCTCGGCAGGCGGTCGCGAATCCCTGCGCCTGGACGCGCCGGACACGCGCTTCATCCGCGTGACGTGCGAACGCCGCGCGACGCGCTTCGGCTCCTCGCTGTGGTCGGCGGAGGCGTACGCGGTCACGCCGTAGCCCGCCTCAAAGGCCTGGGGCTCCGCCCCGCACGTGGGGTGCGGGGCGGAGCCCCAGGAAGCCGGGCCGCAGGGCCTGCTAGGACGCCGCGACACCGATCCGCTCCAGCGCGTCCTGCGCCCCGTACGGCTGGAGGTACGGCATCCAGCGGGGATCGCGGTGCCCCGTGCCGATGATCCGCCAGGCCAGGCCCGAGGGAGGGGCCGGCTGGTGGCGCAGGCGCCAGCCGAGTTCCAGCAGGTGCCGGTCGGCCTTGACGTGGTTGCAGCGGCGGCACGCGGCGACGACGTTGTCCCAGGCGTGCTGACCGCCCCGGCTGCGCGGGATGACGTGGTCGACGCTGGTGGCGACGGCGCCGCAGTACATGCAGCGACCGCCGTCCCGCGCGAACAGGGCGCGCCGGGTGAGTGGAACGGGCCCCCGGTAGGGGACCCGCACGAAGCGCTTGAGCCGGACCACGCTGGGAGCGGGGACGACCCTTGTCGCGCTGTGCAGATAGGCGCCGGATTCCTCCAGGGAGACAGCCTTGTTCTCCAGGACGAGGACGAGCGCGCGGCGGAGCGGTACGACGCCGAGGGGCTCGTACGACGCGTTGAGGACCAGGACGTGCGGCACGGACTGCCTCCTTGTACGCCGGCGGCGCGTGGCTCGCGCCGGGACGATCTGCCTTCCAGTCTCTCCTTACGGCTGGTCGAAGCGCCACCACTCGCCCGTAACGGGTCCGGGGTGTTTTCAACCACAGTCCAGTCATCCCCAGGTGAGCCTCGTCTCTCCCTCGAACACGGGCCCCCTCGGCAAACATGGTGAAGGCATTGCCCCGTTAGTGTGGTTGGTCTGCCCCGCACACCGTTCCGCGGGCAGACCGCTATACCTGGAGGTTCCCGTCGTGCCCTGGCCCGCCGCTCCGCTGCCGCTGGCAGCCGAAGTCCCGGACGCGCCCGCCTCGGTCAAGGAGGCGCAGACGAGCGTCACCGAGGCCGCGAGCTTCATAGAGCAGAACTGGGCCACCTGGCTGAGCATCGGCCTGCGGATCCTGCTGATCGTCGTGATCGCGGCGGCGCTGCGCTCGGTGGTCCGCAAGGCGCTGACCAAGCTGATCAACCGGATGAACACCAGCGCCGAGGCGGTCGAGGGCACCGCGCTCGGTGGCCTGCTGGTCAATGCCGAGCGGCGGCGCCAGCGTTCGGAGGCGATCGGCTCGGTACTGCGGTCGGTGGCTTCCTTCCTGATCCTCGGCACGGCCGCGCTGATGGTCCTAGCGGCCCTGAAGATCGATCTGGCCCCGCTCCTGGCGAGCGCCGGTGTGGCCGGTGTGGCCATCGGTTTCGGCGCCCGGAACCTGGTGACGGACTTCCTGTCCGGCGTCTTCATGATCATGGAAGACCAGTACGGCGTCGGCGACAAGATCGACGCGGGTGTGGCCTCGGGCGAGGTCGTCGAGGTCGGGCTGCGGGTGACCAAGCTCCGCGGGGACAACGGCGAGATCTGGTACGTACGCAACGGCGAGATCAAGCGGATCGGCAACCTCAGCCAGGGCTGGGCGACCGCGGGCGTGGCCGTCCAGGTCAAGCCCACGGAGAGCATGACCCGGATCCGCGAGGTGGTCCAGGACGTCGCCGACACCCTGGCGAAGGAATCCCCGTGGAACGAGCGCCTGTGGGGTCCGGTGGAGCTGCTGGGCCTGGACGAGGTGCTGCTCGCCTCGATGACCGTGAAGGTGTCCGCGAAGACGATGCCGGGGCAGCAGTTCGCGGTGGAGCGGGAGCTGCGCTGGCGCATCAAGGAGGCCTTCGACGCGGCGGGCATCCGCATCATCGGCGGGCTGCCGGCCTCGGACGAGGAGGAGGCCCCGGCGGACCCGTCGGCCGCCGTCGCCCCGCCGTCCGCGCTGGCGAACCCGGCCTCCCCGCAGTCGCTGGCCACCGCCCCGATCCCGCCGACCGGTCCTCGGATCGCCAAGTAGCCGCACAGGCACCACGACGCGACACACGAGACCCCGTCTGCCCCGCAGGTCATTCCTGCGGGGCAGCGGCATTGACACAGCTCAGACAGCAATAGGAAACTTACCTAACAGTCCACGAAGGTTCACCTCGGTGAGGGAGAGACCGCTCCATGCCCGCCGCCACGCCCGGAACGCCCAGCCTGTTGCGCGCCATGAACGACCGGGCCGCACTCGAACTCCTGCTGACGCACGGCCCGCTGTCCCGGACCCGCATCGGGCACCTGACCGGGCTGTCCAAGCCCACCGCCTCCCAGCTGCTGGCCCGCCTGGAAACCGCCGGACTCGTCGTGGCCACCGGCACCGACGGCGGCCGCCCCGGCCCCAGCGCCCAGCTGTACGCGATCAACCCGCGGGCCGCGTACGTCGGCGGCCTCGACGTCACCCCCGGGCGCGTGCTGGCGGCCGTCGCCGACCTCACCGGCACGGTGACCGCCACCCACGAGGTCCCGTACACCGAGGGCGCCCAGGCCGTCGACCAGGTGACCGCGGCCCTCGACGGGGCCGTCGCGGCGGCCGGACTGCACCGCTCCGACCTGCGCCGGGTGGTCATCGCCACGCCGGGCGCCTTCGACCCCCAGACCGGTCGCCTGCGCTACGCCAGCCACCTCCCCGGCTGGCACTCCCCCACCCTCCTCGAAGACCTGGCGGCGGCCCTGCCGATGCCCGTCGGGTACGAGAACGACGTCAACCTCGCCGCCGTCGCGGAACAGCGCCTCGGCGCGGCCCGCGGCCACGAGGACTTCGTCCTGCTGTGGAACGAGGAGGGCCTCGGCGCCGCGCTGGTGCTCGGCGGCCGGCTGCACCGCGGCTGGACCGGCGGCGCGGGCGAGGTGGGCTTCCTGCCCGTACCGGGCCGCCCCCTGGTCCGCCAGGTCACCCGGGCCAACTCCGGCGGCTACCAGGAGCTGGCCGGGGTGGAGGTCCTGCCCGGGCTCGCCGCGGAGCTGGGCGTCGAGGCCGCCGGGCCCGGGCCGGGCACCGACGCGCCCGACGCCTCCGACGCCTCCGACGCCTCCGACGCGCCGCAGGGCCCGCACAGCCCGGAGGTCGCCGCCGCCGTCGCGCTGCTCACGCGGGCTGCCGCCACGCCCGAGGGGCCGCACCTGCGCTTCCTGGAGTCGTACGCCACCGCGCTCGCCACCGGTCTCGCCTCGCTCGTCGCCGTACTGGACCCGGAGATCGTGGTCCTGTCCGGGGCCGCCATCAGCGCGGGCGGCGAGCCGCTGCGCGCGCTGCTGGAGGCCGAGCTGGCCGAACTGGCCCCTTCCCGGCCGCGCCTGGTCCCCGGCGAGGTCCTGGAGCGGCCCGTCCTGCACGGCGCGCTGGAGAGCGCGCTCTCCGCCACCCGCGACGAAGTGTTCGACACCTCCCGCTGACCGACCCGTCCCCCGCGCCCGCCACCCCGACACCGGCCCCAACCCCGACACCGGCCCCACCCCGGCCTCACGCCAGCCCCCACCGGCACCCCACACCAGCACAACCCCCCGCACCGGCACCCCCCACGGAACGTTCCTCCCGCAGAGAGTGAGCCCCGCCATGCCCAGATCCGGACGCCTGACCACCGCAGCCGCCGTCCTCGCCGCGATATCCGCGCTCGCCACCGCCTGTACGGGCCAGAGCGCCGACACCGCCGCCGACGACCCGAAGGCGGACGTCACCCTCAACTTCTGGCACGGCTGGTCCGCGCCGGGCGAGGTCAAGGCGATCGAGGAGAACATCGCCCGCTTCACGCAGGCCCACCCGAACATCAAGGTCCAGGTCACGGGCAACATGACCGACGACAAGATCAACCAGGCGCTGCGCGCGGGCGGGGACAAGGCCCCCGACGTGGTCTCCTCCTTCACCACCGACAGCGTCGGCAAGTTCTGCAACTCCCGCGCCTTCACCGACCTGAACCCCTTCCTCCAGAAGTCCGGGGTCGACAAGACCAAGGTCTTCCCCAAGACCCTGCTCGAATACACCCAGTTCGACGGCAACCAGTGCACGCTGCCGCTGCTCAACGACGCCTACGGCCTCGTCTACAACAAGACCGCCTTCGCGGCCGCCGGCATCACCGAACCCCCCAAAACGTGGAGCCAGTTCACCGAGGTCGCGCAGAAGCTGACCAAGGCGGACTCGTCGGGCCACTCGTACGAGCAGGTCGGCCTGATGCCCACCTTCCACGGCTACGAGACCACCCCCATGCGGCTCGCCGCGCAGTGGGGACCCGCCTACTTTGGCGCCGACGGCAAGTCCAACCTGGCCCGGGACCCCGCCTTCGCGAAGATGCTGACCGCGCAGCGGGACCTGGTGGCCAAGCTCGGCGGCTACGAGAAGCTGGAGCGGTTCCGCAACACCTTCGGCGACGAGTGGAGCGCCGAACACCCCTTCCACACCGGCCAGGTGGCCATGCAGATCGACGGCGAGTGGCGGGCCCCGATGGCCAAGGAGGCCGGTGTCGCCTTCGAGATCGGCACCGCCCCGCTGCCCGTCCCCGACGACCAGGCCGCCGACTACGGCAAGGGCTACCTCGCCGGCACGATCATGGGCATCGCCGCGGGCAGCAAGAAGCAGAACGCGGCCTGGGAGCTGGTCAAGTACATGACCACCGACACCGAGGCGGTCGTGGCCTTCGCCAACGCCATCCACAACGTGCCCTCCACACTGGCGGCCCTGGAGTCCCCGAAGCTCCAGGTGAGCCCGGAGTTCAAGACCTTCCTCGACATCGCGCGGCACCCCAAGTCCAGCACCACCCCCGCCCAGGCCGACGGCGGCACCTACCAGCTGACCTTCACGGACTTCGCGTACGCGGTCGAGAAGGGCGAGGCCACCGACATCCCGGCCGGTCTCGCCAAGACCGACCAGCAGATCGACACGGACATCGCGAAGGCCAAGTAGCCCCGATGACCTCCCCCACCCTGCGGACGAAGCGCCGCCGCTCCGCCCTGCGCACCGCGGCCTTCATGTCGCCCTGGCTGATCGGGTTCTGCGTCTTCTTCGCCTACCCGCTCCTGTCCACCGTGTACTTCTCCTTCACCAAGTACGACGGCTTCCGGCAGCCCGCCTTCAACGGCCTGGACAACTGGAGCTACGTCTTCACGGACTATCCGCTGTTCTGGCCGGCCATCCGCAACACCCTGTGGCTGGTCGCGGTGATGGTCACCTGCCGGGTCCTCTTCGGCCTCGGCATCGGCCTGCTCATCACGAAGATCAAGACGGGGGCCGGGATCTTCCGGACCCTGTTCTACCTGCCCTACCTGGCACCGCCGGTCGCCGCGACCCTGGCCTTCGTCTTCCTGCTCAACCCCGGCACCGGCCCCGTCAACACCTTGCTGGACTCGGTGGGACTGCCCACCCCCGGCTGGTTCACCGACGCCGACTGGTCCAAACCCGCACTGACCGCCCTCGCGCTGTGGGGGGTGGGCGACCTGATGGTCATCTTCATGGCCGCGCTGCTCGACGTACCGAAGGAGCAGTACGAGGCCGCCGAGCTCGACGGGGCCGGGGCCTGGGCGCGGCTGCGCCACATCACCCTGCCGAACATCTCGCCGATCATCCTCTTCGCGGTGGTCACCGGGATCATCCAGGCCATGCAGTACTACGCCCAGCCGCTCGTGGCGGGAAAGGTGGCGGCCGGGGTGATCGGCGGCTCGGGCCAGCAGTTCGAGCCCGGCTACCCCGACAAGTCCACCCTGACCCTTCCGCAGCTCGTCTACAACCTCGGTTTCCAGCGCTTCGACTACGGCACCGCGTGTGTCGTCGCGCTCGTCCTGTTCGCCCTGTCCATGGCCTTCACCGCGCTCCTGATGCGGCGCCGCGGCGGACTGATCGGAGCAAGCGAATGAGCACGCGCAGCAGTGGCCGCAGGGCCGTACTGCACTGGATCGGGGTGCACTCGCTCGGCGTGGCCGCCGCCCTCTTCTTCGTCCTCCCCTTCGTCTTCCTCTTCCTCACCTCCCTGATGGGGGACCGGCAGGCCCTGACGCGCGACCTGTGGCCGGACACCTGGGAGTGGGGCAACTACGCCACGGTGTGGCACACCCCGGGCTTCCTGACCTGGTGGCGCAACACCCTGTTGTACGCCGGACTCGGCACCCTGTTGACCGTGGTCTCCTCCGTGCCCGTCGCGTACGCCCTCGCCAAGTTCCGCTTCCGCGGGCGGCGGCTCTCGCTGCTGCTCGTGATCGCCATGATGATGCTGCCGCCCCAGGTGGTGGTCATCCCGATGTACCTCTTCTGGGCCAAGCAGCTCGACCTGTCGGGCACCCTGTGGCCGCTGATCATCCCGATGGCGTTCGGCGACGCCTTCTCCATCTTCCTGCTCCGCCAGTTCCTCCTGACCATCCCCGACGAGTACCTGGACGCGGCCCGCGTCGACGGCTGCGGCGAGGTCCGCACCCTGCTGCGCGTCGTCCTGCCGATGGCCCGGCCCGGTATCGCCGCCGTCGCGCTGTTCCAGTTCTTCGCCGCCTGGAACGACTACTTCGGCCCTCAGATCTACGCCTCCGACAACCCGGCCGCCTGGACCCTCAGTTACGGACTGGAGTCCTTCAAGGGGGCGCACCACACCAACTGGAACCTGACCATGGCCGCGACCGTGCTGGTCATGGCCCCGGTGATCGTCCTCTTCTTCTTCGCCCAGAAGGCGTTCGTCGAGGGAGTCACCCTGACCGGCGTGAAAGGCTGACAACGGATGAAACTCGCAGTGGTGGGCGGCGGTTCCACCTACACCCCCGAGCTGATCGACGGCTTCGCAAGGCTGCGCGACACCCTGCCGGTCAGCGAGCTGGTGCTGATCGACCCCGCCGCCGACCGGCTGGAGCTGATCGGCGCCTTGGCCCGGCGGATCCTCGCCCGGCAGGGGCACCCGGGGCGCGTCAGCACCACCTCCGACCTCGACGCGGGAGTCGCCGGGGCCGACGCGGTCCTGATCCAGCTGCGCATCGGCGGTCAGGCGGCCCGGCTGCAGGACGAGACGTGGCCGCTGGAGTGCGGCTGCGTCGGCCAGGAGACCACGGGCGCGGGCGGCCTCGCCAAGGCGCTGCGCACCGTCCCGGTGGTCCTCGACATCGCCGAGCGGGTCCGGCGGGCCAGCCCGGACGCGTGGATCATCGACTTCACCAACCCGGTCGGGATCGTCACCCGGGCCCTGCTCCAGGCCGGCCACAAGGCGGTCGGGCTGTGCAACGTCGCCATCGGCCTCCAGCGGAAGTTCGCGGCGCTGCTGGACCTGGCGCCGGCCGACATCCACCTGGACCACGTGGGGCTCAACCACCTCACCTGGGAGCTGGGCGTGCGCCGGGGCGGCCCGGGCGGCGAGGACCTGCTGGCGGACCTGCTCGCCGCGCACGGCGAGGCCATCGCCGCGGACCTGCGCCTGCCGCGCGCGGTCCTGGACCGGCTCGGCGTCGTACCGTCGTACTACCTGCGCTACTTCTACGCCCACGACCAGGTCGTACGGGAACTCGGGAGCAAGCCCTCGCGGGCCGCCGAGGTCGCGGCGATGGAGCGGGAACTGCTCGCCCTGTACGCGGACCCCGCGCTGGACGAGAAGCCGGCGCTGCTGGCCGAGCGGGGCGGGGCCTTCTACTCGGAGGCGGCCGTGGACCTGGCGGCCGCCCTGCTGGGCGACGGCGGCTCCCCGGTCCAGGTCGTCAACACCCTCAACAACGGCACCCTGCCGTTCCTCCCCGACGACGCGGTCATCGAGGTCCAGGCACGCGTCGACGGCTCCGGACCCGTGCCGCTGCCGGTGCCCCGGCTCGACCCCCTGTACGCCGGGCTGATCTCGCACGTGACGGCGTACGAGGACCTAGCGCTGGACGCGGCGCTGCGCGGCGGCCGCGAGCGGGTCGCCAAGGCGCTGCTGGCGCACCCGCTGATCGGCCAGTTCGACCTGGCCGAAGGGCTGACGGACCGGCTCCTCGCGCACAACAAGGAGCACCTGCCGTGGGCGTGAGCCGGCCCGCCGTCCTCGCGGTCGACGCGGGCAACAGCAAGACGGACGTGGCGCTGATCGCCGCCGACGGCACGGTGCTGGGCACCGGCCGGTCCGGGGGCTTCCAGCCCCCGCGGCACGGCGTCGAGGCGGCGGTGGACGTCCTCGGGCAGGCCGCCGCCGAAGCCGCGGCGGCCGCCGGACTGCCCGCGCCCCGGCCCGGATCCCCGTACGCCGCCCAGGTGTCGGCGTGCCTGGCCAACGCCGACCTGCCGGTGGAGGAGCGCCGGCTCGCGGAGGCGATCGGGGCGCGCGGCTGGGGCGCGGCCACCGCGGTGCGCAACGACACCTTCGCGATCCTGCGGGCCGGTGTGGACGAACCCCGGGGCGTCGCGGTGGTGTGCGGGGCCGGCATCAACTGCGTCGGGATGACCCCGGACGGGCGGACCGCGCGTTTCCCCGCGATCGGCCGGATCTCCGGCGACTGGGGCGGCGGGGGCGGACTGGCGAAGGAGGCCCTGTGGTTCGCGGCCCGGGCCGAGGACGGCCGGGGCGAGGCGACGGAGCTGGCCCGGGCGCTGCCCGCCCACCTGGGCCACGATTCGATGGCCTCGCTGATCGAGGCGCTGCACCTGGGCAGCATCCCGGCCGGGCGGCGGCACGAGCTCACCCCGGTGCTGTTCGCGGTGGCGGCGGCGGGGGACCCGGTGGCACGGTCGCTGGTGGACCGGCAGGCGGACGAGGTCGTGGTCATGGCCTCGGTGGCGCTGGGCCGCCTGGGCCTGCTGGGCGAGGAGGTGCCCGTGGTGCTGGGCGGCAGCGTGCTGGCGGCCCGGCACCCGCAGTTGGACGACCGCATCGCGGCGGCCCTCGCCGACCGGGCCCCGCGGGCCCGGATCCGCGTGGTCACGGCCCCACCGGTACTGGGCGCGGGCCTGCTGGGCCTGGACGCGCTCGGCTCCCCGCCCGAGGCCTACGGAAAACTCCGTGCCCACTTCGGGTGAACCCGCCCCTGGGAGCGCCGGGTCTGGAACCGTGGCGCTCGCGCAGACGTATTGACGGTGAAGGAGCGAAGGAGTGAAGGGGTGACGGGGGCGCCCGCGGGAGTGGATCGCCCGGGATCCGGCACCAGGTGCTGTGGCCGACCGGCACTACGGCCATACTGCTGCGCAGGGGGTACCTTCCGGCGGTGGCCCGGGGGGACGACAGGACCGAGGGGGAGGTCACGGTGGCGATCACATCACGTGCGCCCGCGCCCGGGGGCGGTGTCTCCGTGCCGCCCGCCGCGGCGTCGGCGCCGCCGCCCGACGGGCCGCCCGGGCGGAGCACCGCCTGGGCCGAGGGCGTGGAGCGACTGCGCGAGGCCGCGACCACCGAGCCCGGCCGGCTGCGGATCATCGGCGCCGCACTGGCCGCCCTGATCGTGCTGTTCGGGGCGGTGAGCGTGGTGCAGATCTCCGACCGGGCATCCGCCGCCGACGACGTGGTGGGCCGCAGCCAGCCGCTGAGCGCGGACGCGGCGAGCATCTACCGCTCCCTCGCGGACGCCGACACGACCTCCTCCAGCGGCTTCCTCCTGGGTGCCCAGGAGCCGCGCGAGGTCCGCCAGCGGTACGAGAAGGACATCGCCAACGCCTCCAAACTGCTGGTGAGCGCGGCCGCCAACGCCGGCGGCAATGCGGACTCCCGCGAGCAGATCACCCTGCTCAGCGAGCAGCTGCCGCGCTACACCGGCCTGATCGAGCAGGCCCGGGCCACCAACAAGCAGGGGCTGCCGCTGGGCGGTGCCTATCTCCGCTACGCCAACGAACAGATGACCACCCAGCTGCTGCCCGCCGCGCAGCGGCTGTACGAGGCGGAGACCGCCCGGCTGTACACGGACCACGACGACGCCCGTTCCTGGCCGCTGGCCTCGCTCGGTACGGGCCTGCTCGCGATCGCCGCCCTGGTGTGGGTGCAGCGGCGCAACTACCGGCACACGAACCGGGTCTTCAACCACGGGCTGGTGGCCGCGACAGCCGCTTCGGTGGTGGTGCTGCTGTGGCTGTCCGTGGGGCAGACGGTGGCGCGGTCCTCGCTGAGTGAGGCCCGCGCGGACGGGCAGGAGTCGATGAAGGTGCTCAACGACGCCCGGATCGCCTCCCTCCAGGCGCGGGCCGGTGAGAACCTGACGCTGATCGCGCGGGGCGCCGTACTGGCGGAGGACAAGAAGTCCGACAAGTACGACGTGGACTTCACGAACAACATGAAGCAGTTGGACGCCGGGCTGGCGACCGCGCTGCGGCTGGCCGACGACGAGGCCGGGCGGGCGCCCGTGAGCCAGGCCGTGGACGGCGTGAAGCAGTGGAAGCAGCGGCACACGGCGGCTCGGGAGGCGGACTTGAAGGGGGACTACGAGGCCGCGCTGCCCCAGGTCGTCGGGGACGAGCAGCACAAGGAGAGCAGCGGGGCCGCCTTCGACACGGTGGACGCCTCCCTGGAGCGGGCGGTGGCCCACGAGCAGCGGGAGTTCACCCGGGCGGCCCGGGACGGGCTCGGCGCGCTGGGCGGTCTGATGGTGGGCTCGGCGGCCCTGGTGGTCGTCGGTGCGGCGGCGGCTCTGCTCGGTATCGGGCGCAGGCTTTCGGAGTACAGGTGAGAGCGATGCGGATACGAGCGAGGCGGGCCGCCGAAGGCCACGAGGGGTACGCGGGCCCCGAGGCGTACGAAGGCCCCGCGCTCCACGCGGCGCACGGGGCGGCTCCGGTCCCGGTGTCCGGGCTGCGCCGGGCCGCGGGCCGGCTGCGCGGCTGGGGCGGGGTGAGCGCGATGGCCGCGGCCTGCGCGATGACGGCCGCGGTGGCGCTGCTGCCGCTGGCCCACGCGACGCCGGAGACCGGCGGCCCGGCGGCGGTCCGCAAGCCCGCGTCGATGGCGGCGGCCCCGGCCGCGCCGTGGGTGCCCTCCGACACCTGCCCGGACCCCGAGGCCAGCCTGCGCCCGTCCGACGTGGACGGGGCGACCATCGCGCGGATCAAGGCGGCGGGCAAGCTCGTCGCCGGCGTGGACCAGAACAGCTTCCGCTGGGGCTACCGCAACCAGGCCGCCGAGGGCCGTCTCGACGGCTTCGACATCGACCTGGTCAAGGCCATCGCCAAGGACATCCTGGGCGACGAGAACGCGGTCATCTACCGGGCCATCCCCACGAGCCAGCGGATCCCGGCCCTCCAGGAGGGCCGTGTCGACATCGTCGTGCGGACCATGACCATCAACTGCAAGCGGCTGGAGGACGTGGCCTTCTCGACGGCCTACTTCGAGGCCGGGCAGCAGGTGCTGGCCCCCAAGGGTTCGCCGATCACCGGTTACGACGCCTCGCTGAAGGACCAGCGGATCTGCTTCGCCGCCGGTTCCACGGCGGAGGCGGCGCTGAAGGCCCAGTCGTACGGCTCGGTGCCGGTCACGGTGGCCAACCAGCTGGACTGCCTGGTCCGGCTCCAGCTCGGCGAGGTCGACGGCATCATCACGGACAACGCCCTCGCGGCCGGGCAGGCCGCGCAGGACCCCTCGGTACGGCTGGTGGGCTCGCCCTTCACCCGCGAGTTCTACGGTGTGGCGATGAACAAGGACGCCTCCGATCTGGTCCGCCGGGTCAACAAGGTGCTGGAGAACTACCGCGCGGGCGGCAGCGGCAGCCCGTGGATGAACTCGTACCGCAAGCACCTCGAGCTGGTGCTGCCCGGTGTGGCGGCGCCGCCCGCGCCCAAGTACCGGGACGGCTGAGGCCGGTGGCGGTTCCGGGCACGGGTGGGGGCGCAGGACCGGGCGCGAGGTCGGACACGGAGTCGGACACGGAGGCGGCAGCGGAAGCGGAGGCACAGTCGGTGGAGCCGGGGTCGGCATGGATGGACCGGGACGACGTCGACCGCGCCCTGGCCAGGCTGGGCGCGGAGCACGAGGCCGTGGAGACCTCGCTGCTCGCCCTCCAGGACCACGCCGGGCGCCGGCTGCTGGAAGGCGCCGGGCTGACGGGGGTCACCAAGGAGCGGTGGGCGGCCGCCGACGCGGACATCACCCGGCTGTGGACGTACTTCGACGCCTACAGCGGGGCGCTGGCCGCCGCCCGTGAGGTCCGCGAGCGGCGCCGCTGGCCGAACCGCGAGGACCTGATCGAGCTGACCGAGCGGCTGCGCGGTCCCGGCGTGTTGATTGCCGGAGCCGCGGCGGAGGGCGTCGCGCTCGCGGAGCGGCTCTCGCTCGCCGAGCTGGTGGCCCGGATGAACGAGCTGTACGCGAGCTCGCTGGACGTGGTGGTCGCCGCCGACTCGGTGTGGTCGGCGCTGCCCGCCCGGATCGACCTGCTCGCCGCCGAACTGCACCGCACCCGCTCGCTGGCCCACTCGGTGGGCGTGCGCCCGGGCGAACACCCCTCGGGCGACGACCTGGAGGACATCACCGCCGAGCTGACGGAGCTGCGGGCGCAGGTGATCGCGGACCCGCTGGCGTTCTGGCTGCCGGCGGCGGGGAGTTCGGCGCCCGGCGGCGGCCGTCCGGACACCGCGCGCTACGACCGGGCCGCGCTCGCCCTGGAGGACGTACGCCGTGAGGTCGAGGCGGTGCTGGACGTACGGCAGGACGCCGAGCAGCGGCTGATCAGCCTGCGGGACGTGCTCTCGCGGGCCGACCGGACGCTGGCGGAGGCGCGGACGGCGCGCGGCGAGGTGCTGGCGAAGATCGCCGCGTCGGAGGTGCCCGCGGTGAGCGGCCCGCCGACGGTGTTGCAGGAGCAGCTCGCGGCGGCGGCCGAGCACCGGCGCCAGTCCCGCTGGCACCGGCTGTCTCCGCTGCTGGAATCCCTGGAGGAGCGGGCCGAGGAGGAACTGCGCCGGGCCCGTGAATCGTTGACCGCCGTGACGGCGCCGCTGGCGGTACGGGCCGAGCTGCGCGGGCGGCTCGACGCGTACAAGGCGAAGGTGGCCCGGCACGGCATGGCGGAGGACCCGCTGCTGATCGAGCGGTACGACGCGGCCCGGCGGATGCTGTGGAGCGCGCCCTGCGACCTGCGGGCCGCCGAACAGGCGGTCCTGCGCTACCAGCATGCGGCGGCGGAATCCCTGGTGCCGCAGCAGTTGCGGCACCAGGACCACCGGCCCGAGCAGCCGGGACACCAGGAACAGCGGCCCGAGGGGCCGGGGAAGGAGGACGCATGAGCCTGATCGGAACCGCGTGCGTTCGCCCCGGCTGCCCGGGGGCGTACGAGGACATGGGCGGCGGCGAGCTGTACTGCGACACGTGCGGGCTGGCGCCGATCGGCGCCGTCTCGGCGGGCGCGGAGGAGCTGGTGTCGCCGCCGACGGGCATGACGAGCGCGGCCAGGGGCTCCCTGGGGTCCGGCGGGTCACGCGGGTCGCGGGGGTCGATGGGCTCGCAGGGGTCCCACGGTTCGGCGCGCACCTCGGCCTCGGCCCGCTCCTCGCGGTCCTCCACCTCCCGCCGCTCGGTGTCGGGGCGGCTGTCCCGGTCGCTGTCGGGGACCGTGTCCACCCGGTCGGTGTCGGTGCGCAGTTCGGGCTCGGCGGCGTCCTCGGGGCGCAGCCGGCTCGGGGCCGGGCTGGTCAACGTACCGGAGGTGCCGCGTCCGAATCCTTCGACGGCGGTCCTGGAGAACCCGGAGGTGCCGGAGCGCAAGCGGTTCTGCTCGCGCTCGGACTGCGGGGCTCCGGTGGGCCGGGCCCGCGGGGACCGGCCGGGCCGGACGGAGGGGTTCTGCACCAAGTGCGGGCACCCGTACTCCTTCGTGCCCAAGCTGAACCCCGGCGATGTGGTGCGCGGCCAGTACGAGGTGTCGGGCTGCCTGGCGCACGGCGGCCTGGGCTGGGTGTACCTGGCGGTGGACCGGGCGGTCGCGAACCGGTGGGTGGTGCTCAAGGGCCTGCTGGACACCGGGGACCAGGACGCGATGGAGGCCGCGATCTCGGAGCGGCGCTTCCTCGCGGAGATCGAGCACTCCAACATCGTGCGGATCTACAACTTCGTGGAGCACCTGGACCAGCGGACCGGTTCGCTGGACGGGTACATCGTCATGGAGTACGTCGGCGGCAAGTCGCTGAAGGAGATCGCGAACGAGCGGCGCCGGCCGGACGGGCGGCGTGATCCGCTGCCGGTGGAGCAGGCGTGCGCGTACGGCATCGAGGCGCTGGAGGCGCTCGGCCACCTGCACAGCAGGAACCTCCTGTACTGCGACTTCAAGGTCGACAACGCGATCCAGCAGCAGGACCAGCTGAAGCTGATCGACATGGGCGCGGTGCGGCGGATGGACGACGTGGAGTCGGCCATCTACGGCACGGTGGGCTACCAGGCCCCGGAGGTCGCCGAGCTGGGCCCGTCGGTGGCCTCCGACCTCTACACGGTGGCGCGGACGCTGGCCGTGCTGACCTTCGACTTCCAGGGCTACACCAATGTGTTCGTGGATTCGCTGCCGGATCCGGAGCACATCGAGGTCTTCAGACGGTACGAGTCCTTCTACCGGCTGCTGGTACGGGCGACCGACCCGGACCCGGGGCGGCGGTTCGCGTCCGCGCAGGAGATGGCGGACCAGCTGACGGGCGTGCTGCGGGAGGTCGTCGCCCTCCAGACGGGCCGGCCGCGGCCGCAGCTGTCGACCCTCTTCGGTCCGGAGCTGCGGGTTCCGGACACCCGGCTGTTCGCCGACACGGCGGGAACGGTCGTGTCCCGCCTGGGTTACCGCGCGCCTGCCTCCCGGCACGGTGGCGGGCTCCTCGGGGTGCTGGGCCGCGGCCGGACTCCGTCCGGTACGCCGGCGGGCGCGGGTTCGGTGCAGCCCACCGGGCCGGCTCCGGCGACGGGCCCCGGCGGGGCGTCCGGCCCGTGGGGGCCTGCGCACATCGGCGGGACGCCACCCGGCGGAGCGGTGCTGCCCGCGGGCCAGGCCGGGGCGCCGCTGCCCGCGCTCGGGAGCACGGCCACGCACGTGGCGGGTGCGCCGGTGCCCGGACCCCGGCAGGCGCCCGCGGGCCCGGGGGCGCCGTCGGCTCCGGCCACGGGCACGGGGGCCGCGCTCGCACCCGTGTCCCCGCCGCCCCTCGGGGGAACGGCCACCGCACGCGACACCGCGCTGGCCCTGCCCGTACCGCTGGTGGACGCGAGCGACCCGAACGCCGGTTTCCTGACCGGCCTGCTGGCCTCCGCGCCGGGCGACCTGCTGGGCGCGCTGGGCTCGGCGCCCGCCGATTCGGCCGAGTTGCGGCTGCGGGAGCTGCGGGCCCGGCTGGAGCTGGGCGAGCCGGCCGAGGCCTCCCGGACCCTGACGGAGCTGGAGGCCCGGCATCCCGACGACTGGCGGGTGGTGTGGGCGCGCGGCATCGCCTCGCTGGCCACCGGGGACGACGAGACAGCGGCCCTGTCCTTCGACGCGATCTACGACGCCTTTCCCGGTGAGCCCGCGCCGAAGCTGGCCCTCGGGGTGTGCGCGGAGGTGCTGGGCCAGCTGGACAACGCCGCCGAGTACTACCGCCTGGTGTGGATCACCGACCCGGGATTCGTGAGCGCGGCCTTCGGGCTGGCCCGGGTCCAGCTGGCCGCCGGTGACCGGGACGCGGCCGTGCGCACGCTGGAATCCGTGCCCGAGGCGTCCATCCACTACACCGCCGCGCGGGTGGCGGCCGTACGCGCACGTCTGCGCGACCGGTCCCCGCAGGAGCCGCTGCTGGCCGACCTGGCGGCCGCCGCCGACCAGGTGGAGGCCCTGCGGCGGTTCGGGCTGGACCCGGAACGGGTGGAGCGTCTCGCCACCGAAGTTCTGGGCTCGGCCCTGGACTGGGTACTGTCGGGGAGCCGGGGTTCCGACCCCGGCCGGACCTCGCTGCTCGGCAGTCAACTGGACGAGCGGGGCCTGCGCTTCGGACTGGAGCGCTCGTACCGCGTTCTCGCACGGCTGGCGCGGCGTGGCGAGGAGAGGATCGAACTGGTGGAGCGGGCAAACCGTTTCCGTCCCCGGACGTGGGTGTGATTGATGTCGATGCATCGGCTGTCGGGCTGCCCCAGCTGCGCGGAACCCCTGGAGGAGGGTGACCGTTTCTGCGGCGTCTGCGGCTACGCCGTGACCGCTCCTCCCCCGGCCGCGTCGGCGGACCACCCGACCGTCCCCATCCCGACGGCTCCACCGGCCCCGCCGGCCTCGCCGGTGGCCGCGGGCGGCTACGGGACCCCGGCCCCCGGCGGTTCCCACGCCGCCGCCGAACCCGCCCCCGGCTGGGGCAGCGTGGCGGCGGCCGCGCCCACGCTGGTCGGCGAACCGGGCGGCTGGGCCGCCACCCCGCCGGAGCCGGAGCCCGAGCCCGAGCCGGAGCCCGCGCCGGAACCGGTCCCGGTCGCCCAGGCCCCGTACGCGGCCGTCGGCCACGAGAACCCCTACGGCACCGGCACGCCTCCGGAAGGAACCCCGTGGGGCGCGGCGGAACACCCGTACGGCGCGGGCCCCGACGGCCCGCAGGCCCGGTACGACCTGCCCGGCGGCGCCGGAACTCCCCCGGAGGGGACCCCGTGGGGCGCGACCGAGGGCCTGTACGAGAGCTACGAGACCGCTCCCCCCGGGCCCACCGCCCCGGCCGGAGCCCCGCAGGGGACCGGCGGGAAGACCTGTGTCGCCTGCCGGGCCGGCCACGTGGACACCGACGGGTACTGCGAGCACTGCGGGCACGCGCAGCCCCGGGAGCGGGACCACCTGGAGGAGGAGCTCGGGAGCGTCGCGGCCGTCAGTGACCGCGGGCTGCGCCACCACCGCAACGAGGACTCGTTCGCCGTGTCGGCCACCGCCCTGCCCGACGGCTCCGCCGCCACCGTGGCGATCGTCTGCGACGGCGTCTCCTCCGCGAGCCGCCCCGACGAGGCGTCGGCCGCCGCGGCCGGCGCCGCCAACGAGGCGCTGCTCGACGCGCTTCCCCGCGGGGCCCACCCGCAGGAGGCCATGCACGAGGCGATCCTGGCCGCGGCGGCCGCGGTGAACGCCCTGGCCCCGGAGGTCCCCGGCGCGCAGAACGCCCCGGCTTGCACCCTGGTCGGCGCCGTCGTCAGCGGCGGCCTGCTGACCATCGGCTGGGTGGGCGACAGCCGTGCGTACTGGGTGCCCGACGACCGCGCCGCCCTGCCCCGCCGTCTCACCGAGGACGACTCGTGGGCCGCCCAGATGGTCGCCGCCGGTCTGATGGGCGAGGCCGAGGCCTACGCGGACGTCCGCGCGCACGCCATCACCGGCTGGCTGGGGGCGGACGCGTACGACCTCGAACCGCACACGGCGACCTTCAAGCCGGACCACCCGGGCGTGATCGTGGTCTGCACCGACGGACTGTGGAACTACGCGGAGTCCGCGCGGGAGATGGCCCAGGTGCTGCCCGCGGACGCCGCCGCCCGCCCGCTGCACAGCGCGCAGGTACTGGTGGGACACGCCCTCGACGGCGGCGGACACGACAACGTCACCGTGGCCGTCGTGCCGTTCGCCGCGCACCCCGAGCAGGAACCGGGACCGGAAGCGGAGCCGGGCCCGGCGGCACAACCGGAACCGGAAGCGCGCCCGCAGGTCTGACCCGCCTGCCCGAGCCCCTAGGAGTCCCACCGATGGCGAACTTCGCCAAGCCGAGCGCCCCGCGCTTCAGCGTGGAGGTGTACCAGAACGAGTTCCTGCCCGAGGGCGGGCGGGACGTCCACGCCATCGTCACGGTCACCTCCACCGGCGGCGCCACCGCCACCCGTGCGACGGCCGTCGACGGCTCCGCCGCCGTCGTGATCATGGTCGACTGCTCGGGGTCCATGGAGTACCCGCCGGACAAGATGCGCGGCGCCCGCGAGGCCACGGCCGCCGCCATCGACACCCTGCGCGACGGCACCTCGTTCGCCGTGATCGCCGGTACGCACGTGGCCAAGGAGGTCTACCCGGGCCAGGGCCGCCTCGCCGTGGCCGACCCGGCCACCCGCGCCCAGGCCAAGGAGGCCCTGCGCGGGCTCAGCTCCGGCGGCGGCACCGCCATCGGTACGTGGCTGCGCCTCGCCGACGGCCTGCTGCGCCGGGCCCCCGCCGTCATCCGGCACGGCATCCTGCTCACCGACGGCCGCAACGAGCACGAGGAACCGGCCGTGCTCCGGGCCACCCTCGACGCCTGCGCGGGCCGCTTCACCTGCGACGCCCGCGGGGTGGGCACCGACTGGGAGGTCAAGGAGGTCACCGGGATCGCGAGCGCGCTGCTCGGCTCCGCCGACATCGTGGCCGACCCGGCCCACCTCACCGAGGACTTCACGCGCATGATGGAGAACGTCATGGGCAAGGAGGTCGCGGATGTCGCGCTGCGCCTGTGGACCCCGGTCGGCGTGGAGATCCAGTACGTCAAGCAGGTCGCGCCCACCGTCCAGGACCTGACGGCCCGCCGCACGGAGGCGGGCCCGCGCGCCGGCGACTACCCGACCGGATCGTGGGGCGACGAGTCCCGCGAGTACCACGTGTGCGTACGGGTCCCGAGCGCGACCGTGGGCCAGGAGATGCTCGCCGCCCGCGCCTCGCTCGTACTGCCGGGGGCGGCGGGCGAGCCGCCGGCCGTTCTCGCCCAGGGCCTGGTGCGCGCGGTGTGGACGAACGATCTGGCCGCGTCCACCGCCATCAACCGGCAGGTCGCCCATTACACCGGACAGGCGGAGCTGGCGCAGGCCATCCAGCTGGGACTGGAAGCCCGCAAACTGGGCGATGTGGACGGAGCCACGGCCAAACTCGGCCGCGCCGTTCAGCTGGCGAGCGCCTCCGGAAACGCCGACACCGCGAAACTCCTCGCGAAGGTGGTGGATGTCGTGGACGCGGCGGCGGGTACTGTGCGGCTGAAAGCGAAGGTCGCCGATGCCGACGAGATGACTCTTGAAACGCGTTCGACACAGACCGTCCGAGTGAAGAAGACCTGAGAAGACCTGACGCGATGACGCAGGGAGAAGAAGGGGGAAGCGCCGCCATGCCGACCTGCCCGAACGGGCACCAGTCCGCCTCCGACGACTGGTGCGAGGTCTGTGGCCACCGCATGGCCGCTTCGGCGGGCGCGCCTCCGGCGCCCTCCTACGGCTACGGCTACCCCCCGACCGCCGGTGAGCCGACCGCCCAGGCCGAGCTCTGCCCGCAGTGCCGGACCCCGCGCGAGGCCATGGCCCCGTTCTGCGAGGAGTGCCGGTACAACTTCCTGAGCCGTACGCCGACTTCGTACGCGCCGCCGGCCCCGGACCACGGGCCCCAGGCGACCGGCGCCGGCAGCCCGCCGCCGACTCCTCCGCCGCCGCCCGTGCCCGCTCCCGGGAACTACTCCCAGGACCACTTCGAGTACCAGGGCTCGCGGCCGTCCCGGGTCAACCGGCCGGCCGAGCCGCTCCAGCGCGAGGACGACTGGCTGCTGCCGCCGCCCGTGCACGAGCCGCCGCACGAGTACCAGCAGCCCCCGCAGCCCCAGTACCAGCAGCAGCCCCCGCCGCCGCCTCAGCAGCAGTACCAGCAGCCCCAGTACCAGCAGCAGCCTCCTCCGCCGCCTCAGCAGCAGCCCTTCCCGCCGCAGGCCGGCGCCTGGAGCGCGACGATCGGCCCCGACCGCTCGTACTTCATGGCGATGATGCAGCGCAGCGGCCCCGAGGCGGCCGGGCTCAACCTGCCCGCGTACTCCCCGGAGCAGCACCTTCCGCTGTCCGGCGGCCAGATCACCATCGGCCGCCGCCGCGCCTCCACGGGAGAGTCCCCCGACATCGACCTGTCGGTGCCCCCGGAGGACCCGGGCGTCTCCCACCAGCACGCGGTCTTCGTCCAGCAGCCCGACCTCAGCTGGGCGGTGGTGGACCAGAACTCCACCAACGGCACCACGATCAACGGCGGCGAGGAGCCGATCCAGCCCTACGTCCCGGTCCCGCTCTCCGACGGCGACCGCGTCCACGTGGGCGCCTGGACGACGATCACCATCCGCCGCGGCTGATACCGCCGCAGCCGGTTCACCCCTCCCCCAGGGGCCATACGTAGGGTCCCTGGGGATCGTCGAGCCACGACCACTGGCCCCCGGGCCCGACCGAGACCCCGAAGCGCTCACGGGACGGCCGGCCCTCGCTGCGCCACAGGTCCAGGGCCTCGCGGGGGTGCAGGACGCTTGCGGTCAGCACGTGCATGAACTGGAAGCGCTCGTTCTCCACCAGCTCGTACGGGAGCCCGTACGGCATGTCGGCCGGGGCCGGCGGTGGCGCCGCCCTGGCCCCGCGCAGCGGGACGAAGTACGCCGGCGTGTGCAGGAAGCGGCCCTCGGCGAAGTCGGCGTCCCGCACCGTGAGCGCGATCAGCCCGGTCGACAGCGGGGCCAGGATCCGGGCCCCCGGCCGGCACTGGGCGAGCCAGGCGTGCGGAACCAGCGGCAGCGTGCAGGTCACCATGATCCGGTCGAAGGGGGCTCGCGCGGGGCAGCCGCGCGCCCCGTCCCCGGTGACCACGGCCGGGTGGTAGCCGAGCTGGGCCAGGTGCGTCCGCGCCGACTCGGTGATCTCCTCGTCCAGGTCCACGGTGGTGACGTGCTCGTCGCCGAGCCGGTGGCAGAGCAGCGCCGCGTTGTATCCGGTGCCCGCGCCGATCTCCAGGACGTCGTCGCCGTCGCGCACGTCGAGGGCCGCCAGCATCTTGGCCATCAGCGAGGGCTGGCTGCTGGAGGAGACCAGCCGGCCGTCGCGCAGCCGGGTGGCGAGGGGGGTGTCCACGTAGACCCCGCGCAGCCAGCGGGCCCGGCGTTCGGGGTCGGGGTCCTCGGCCCAGAGCCGTTCGTGACCGGCGCCGCGGCCGGTCCAGAAGTAGGGCACGAAGACGTGCCGGGGCACCGCTTCGAACGCCGCCCGCCAGAGCGGATCCTCCAGCACCCCGGCGGCGACCAGCTCCCGTACCTGGGCGGCGTGAGCGGTCTCCCGCAGATCCCTGATCCCGCTGCGCGGGGTGGTGGGTGAGGTGGTGCGTGAGGTGTGTGCGCCCATGCCTCCACTGTCCTGCGCGCGGCCTTCGCATGCGAGCGCGGGCGGTCCCGGGGATGGGTCCTGGGACCCCGGTCCTCCGCCCGGGCGTCTGAGACGATGGTCGGGTGAATGAGATTCCGCGGGGCACGCTTCAGGAGCAGACCTTTTACGAGCTGGTGGGCGGCGAGGACACCTTCCGTCGCCTCGTCCGGCGCTTCTACCAGGGGGTCGCGGAGGACCCGCTGCTGCGCCCGATGTACCCGGAGGAGGACCTGGGGCCGGCCGAGGAGCGGTTCGCCCTGTTCCTGATGCAGTACTGGGGCGGCCCGACCACCTACAGCCAGCACCGCGGTCACCCGCGGCTGCGGATGCGGCACGCGCCGTTCCAGGTGGACGCGGCGGCCCACGACGCCTGGCTGAAGCACATGCGCGTCGCCGTGGACGAGCTGGGCCTGGCGCCGGAGCTCGAGGCCCAGCTGTGGAAGTACCTGACGTACGCCGCCGCGTCGATGATCAACACGGCGGACTAGGCGGCCGGCCGGCCGACGAGCCGGAGGGCCGGCGGTTCAGACCGGCCGGACCTGGAGCGCGCCCAAGCCGCCGGTGGCGCTGGGGCGGCGGGTGGCGACGGAACCGTAGGGGGTGCGCAGCCGCAGCCAGCTCCCGGCGGCGAGCAGCGCCACGGGATCGGGCCCGGCGGACCCGGGGGCGGACGCGGGGGCGGGCACGGTCGCCCGTACCGGCCGCAGGAAACCCAGGGACTGCGCGGCGTGCACGGCGCGCAGCGGGAGCTCGGTGTCGCCCAGGGTGCGGGACCAGATCTCGCGGCCGATGCGGTCGCGTTCGGAGCGGGTCCGGTGCTGCGGGGGCAGGGCCTCGTCGCGGGCCCGGAACTCGGCGACGGCGGCCGCCACGGCCCGTCCCATCGCCTCGGGGCCCGGCAGCCCCGGAAGCAGCTGCCAGCCGCCTCGGGGCGGGAGCACCCCGGTCCAGGGCGGTCCCGTGACCGCCCGGGGCACGGTGACCGCGGCCGAGGCCTCGTCCACCGACTCCAGGAGCTCACCGGCGGACACGGTCAGGTCCAGCGGCGACGCGACGGGCGCGGCGAGCCGCACCGTGCGGACGGCCAGGACGTCGAAGGACGGCGGCCGCCCGAAAACGGCGAGCGCGCCGCCGCCCGCCTGCAGGCGGACCGCGGCGGCGCGGTCGTAGTGCACCAGCCGGCCCAGGAAGGCGGCGAGGTCCGCCGCCTCCCCGGAGTCGGCGAAGTGCAGCTGCCCGTTCATGCCGCGAGGCGCCCTTCGGAGCCGTGCCGGGCCGCGGGCTCGTCGAGGTACTCCTCCAGGAAGCGCCTCTCCTCGGCCGTGATGCGGCGGGGCCGCCCCGCGGCGAGGTCGTAGGGCACGACCACGGTCTCGGCGCGGACGTAGACCGTCTCGGGCGCGTCCTCGGTCGCCTCGTCCTTGACCTCGTAGCGGATCGTCAGCGAGGCGGCGCCTATCCGGGTCACCCAGGACTCGATGAGGACCGGCTCGTGACGGTGCACGAGGGGCAGCTTGTAGTCGATCTCGTGACGGGCCACGACGGAGCCGCCCGTGAAGGATTCGCTGCCCTCCCCCGGCGCGAGGCGGAACATGAAGTCGATCCGCGCCTCCTCCAGATAGCGGAGGAAGACGACGTTGTTGACGTGCCCGAAGGCATCCATGTCCGCCCAGCGCAGGGGGCACCGGTAGTGGTGTCTGGCCATGACCGTTGCCTCAGCCTCGGGTGAGCTTCTTGTAGGTGGCACGGTGCGGGCGGGTGGCGTCCGCGCCGAGACGCTCGACCTTGTTCTTCTCGTACGACTCGAAGTTGCCCTCGAACCAGTACCACTTGGACTCGCCCTCGTACGCCAGGATGTGCGTGGCGACCCGGTCGAGGAACCAGCGGTCGTGGGAGATGACCACGGCCGCACCGGGGAATTCGAGCAGGGCGTTCTCGAGCGACGACAGGGTCTCGACGTCGAGGTCGTTGGTGGGCTCGTCGAGGAGCAGCAGGTTGCCGCCCTCCTTGAGCGTCAGCGCCAGGTTGAGGCGGTTGCGCTCACCACCGGAGAGGACACCGGCCGGCTTCTGCTGGTCCGGGCCCTTGAAGCCGAAGGCGCTGACGTACGCGCGGGACGGCATCTCGACCTGGCCGACGTTGATGTAGTCCAGCTCGTCCGACACGACCGCCCAGAGGGTCTTCTTGGGGTCGATGTTGGCGCGGCTCTGGTCGACGTACGAGATCTTGACGGTCTCGCCGATCTTGACGGAGCCGGAGTCCGGCGCCTCCAGGCCCTGGATCATCTTGAAGAGCGTGGTCTTGCCGGCGCCGTTCGGGCCGATGATGCCCACGATGCCGTTGCGCGGCAGCGTGAAGGACAGGTCGTCGATGAGGACCTTGTCGCCGAACGCCTTGGAGAGGTTGTTGACCTCGACCACGATCGAGCCCAGACGCGGGCCCGGCGGGATCTGGATCTCCTCGAAGTCGAGCTTGCGCATCTTGTCCGCTTCGGCCGCCATCTCCTCGTAGCGGGCGAGGCGGGCCTTGGACTTGGTCTGACGCCCCTTGGCGTTGGACCGCACCCACTCCAGCTCTTCCTTGAGGCGCTTCTGGCGCTTCTCGTCCTTGCGGCCCTCGACCTTGAGACGGGTGGCCTTCTTCTCCAGGTAGGTGGAGTAGTTGCCCTCGTACGGGTGCGCGCGGCCGCGGTCGAGCTCGAGGATCCACTCGGCGACGTTGTTGAGGAAGTAGCGGTCGTGGGTCACGGCCACGACGGCGCCCTTGTACTGCGAAAGGTGCTGCTCCAGCCAGTTCACCGACTCGGCGTCGAGGTGGTTGGTGGGCTCGTCGAGGAGGAGCAGGTCCGGGGCCTCGATCAGCAGCTTGCAGAGCGCGACGCGGCGCTTCTCGCCACCGGAGAGGTTGGTGACGGGCCAGTCGCCGGGGGGGCAGCCCAGGGCGTCCATGGCCTGCTCGAGCTGGGCGTCGAGGTCCCAGGCGTTGGAGTGGTCCAGGATCTCCTGGAGCTTGCCCATCTCGTCCATGAGCGCGTCGGTGTAGTCGGTCGCCATCAGCTCGGCGACCTCGTTGAAGCGCTTGAGCTTGCCCATGACCTCGGCGGCGCCGTCCTGGACGTTCTCCAGCACGGTCTTCGACTCGTCGAGCTTGGGCTCCTGCATCAGGATGCCGACGGTGAAGCCTGGCGTGATGAAGGCGTCGCCGTTGGACGGCTGCTCCAGGCCCGCCATGATCTTCAGAACGGTGGACTTACCGGCGCCGTTCGGGCCGACCACACCGATCTTCGCGCCGGGCAGGAAGTTCAGGGTGACGTCATCAAGAATCACCTTGTCGCCGTGCGCCTTGCGCGTCTTGCGCATGGTGTAGATGAACTCAGCCAAGAGAAACCGTCCGGCAGATCGATGAGTGGGCAGATACACCCCATCTTGCCTGACGTCCACCCCCCGGGGGAAACGCGTATGGCCCCGGGGCCTGATCTGCGGCGCCGCCCGGAGTCAGCGGGGGCGGTAGACGGTGAGGGCGTCCGGGAGCTCGTCGAGGACCAGGGCGGGCGGGGCCTCGGCGTACTCGCCGTCGTAGGCGAGGGGGGTGCCCGGCGGGATGTCCGCGATGCGCAGGCTGCGCAGGCGGGTGGCCGTGTGGACCGGGGAGCGGCTCAGGGGGCCCGCGAGGGCGGCGGCCAGCAGGCGGGGGCCGGGGCGGCCGCCGCCGTAGACGAGCCGGAGGTCGAGCAGGCCCTCGCCGAGGCTGTCGCGGCGGCGGGGGGTGGGGCCGGTGCCGTGGTAGGTGCCGTTGCCCGCGAAGAGCAGCCACACGCTCCGGGGCCGCCCGGTCAGGCGCAGCCGCACGGGCCGCTGGGAGCGCAGCACCCGCCAGGCCGCCAGCAGCGCGGCCGGGCCGCCGCCGATGCGCGGGCCCCAGCGCAGCCGGTGGCGCAGCAGCTCCGGGTAGGCGCCGATGCTGAAGTTGTTCAGGAAGTAGCCGGGCTCTCCCCCGGGCCCCGGGGAGAAGCGGCCCACGCCGACGCGGACGGCGTGGCCGTCGGCAAGCGCGCGGCAGGTGCCCTCGGCTCCGGGCAGGCCGAGGTCCATCGCGAAGTGGTTGAGGGTGCCGCCGGGGAACACGGCCAGCGGCAGCCCGGCCCGCAGGGCGGCGGTCGCGGCCGCGTTGACCGTGCCGTCGCCGCCGCAGACGCCGAGCACGGTGGCCCGCGAGGCCGCCTGCGCCAGTGCGGGCGCCAGATCCGCGCCCTCGCACTCGATCACCTCGGCCTCGGGGAGCCGGGCGCGCAGTACGTCGAGCCCTGCGGCCGCGGCCGTCCCCGATCCGGTGTTGACCACCACCGTCAGCCCGGCCCCGTCGGGCAGCGCGGGCACCCCGGGGGCGGTCCGCTCGTCGCCCGGCGCGACCCGGGCTTCCTGCGCGTCCCGCGCGAGCCGGCGTACGACGAACGCCGCGGCCACCCCCAGCGCCGCACCCGCGAGCACGTCGGAGGGGTAGTGCACCCCGGTGTAGACCCGGGAGAACGCCACCGAAGCGGCGACCGGAGCCAGCGCGGCGCCCCAGCCCGGGGACTCCAGCGCGAGCCCGGCGGCGAAGGCGAAGGCCGATGCCGAGTGCCCGGACGGGAAGGAGGTGGTCTGCGGCTGCGTGGCCAGCTGCCGCACCGCGGGCACGCCGTCCAGCAGCGGCCGCGGCCGGCGTACGGACCACTTGCCGACGGTGTTGATGGTGGCGGAGGCCAGCGCCAGCGAGGCCACCCCGCGCACGGCGGCCTTGCGGGCCCCGGCCGATCCGAAGACGGCGATCGCCGCGGCGGCCCCGCCCCACAGCACCCCGTGGTTCGCCGCGCGCCCGAGCCGCGGCAGCACCCGGTCGGCCCCGGGCCAGTGCCGCCGGGCCACCACGTCGAACAGTCCTCGGTCCCAGCGCGCGACCGCGCCCTTCCAGGTCAGTTCCTGATCACCGGTGGTCATGGCCACCACCCTAAGACCGGTCCTCCTCGTCCAGTGGGCGCTTGCGGAGCAGCAGGACCACCAGGCCGCCCAGGACCACCAGGCCCACCGCCAGGGAGGCGATGACCGGGGTGGCCGCCGAGCTGCCGCTGGTCGCCAGGCGCTCCTCCTCCGGCGTGGCCAGCGAGGCGGTCGCGGACTGCGCGCCCAGTGCCACCGCCCCCGTGCCGGAGGTCGTGCCCGCGGCGGGGGCCGTCTGGGTCACCGGGGCCGGCGGCCAGGCCGCCGTGGCCGTGGCGGCGGCCGCGGACTCGCTGGAGCCGGCGACGATCTGCGCCTGGGCGGGCACCCCGCTGGTGAAGACCCGCCCGACCGGCACCTTGGTCGCGCCCTGCACGGTGACCGAGGCCGTCCCGTCGGGGGTGCCCGCGGGCACCTCGAAGTACAGCCGGCTGCCGTTGACGGCGGTGTCCAGCGGCCGCCCCTCGGCGTCCACCACCCGCACCCCCATCGCGACGGCCGCCGCGTCCGGGATCACCGACACGCTCCGCGCCCCGGTCCGCACGGTCACCGGGCCGAGCCGGGTGCCGACCGCCCCCGACACGTCGCCGGGGTCCAGCCCCAGCGAGGACGGCGGCTCCGGCAGCTGCCCCGCCGCGCGCTGCAGGTAGTCGGCCAGCTTCTCCGCCGCCGGGTCGGCGGCCTCGACGTTGACCCCGTCCGCCAGCCGCCAGATCGCCACCTGGGTGCCGGCCGCGGCGCTCTCCGCGGTGAGCGCCCCGGCGCCGGCCGCCTTGGCGAGCCCGGCCAGATCGTTCAGCTGCGGGTAGGAGTGCTCCAGGACCCAGCGGATCCGGCCCGCCTCCCGGTTCCCGGCGAGCGGGCTGCCGCTCCAGCCGCTCTCGGTGTACCGGGCCTGCGGCTGGGCGTTGCCCGCCACTCCGACCCCGTACGTCTGGAGCATCCCGCCGCCGTCGACCCGCATCTCGTAGAGCCCGGCGGGGATGTGCCGGACCGAGCCGTCCCCGGCGTGGAGGACCGCCTGCCCGTACGTCTTCAGCCCGTCCAGCACGGCGCTCGCGCCCTCCGGGGCCCGGGCCGCCACCGCGTCGGAGTCGGCGGCCGCCGTGGCTCCGGGCGCGGCGGCGAGGGCCGCGGCCAGCAGGGCCACCGCCAGCGGCCGGCGCGCGGAGCCCCGTACCGCGGCGGGAGGTTCGGGAGAGCCAGGCGCAGGAGCAGGAGCGGAATCAGGAGCGGAGGATGCGGGAACGGCAATCGACACAGTCTTCCCCTTCGGGCCAAAGACCCAGGTGCCCGTGAGTACCGGGGAATCCTAACCGCCTCGAACACTCAGACCACCGCCGCCTTCTGAGTGGCCATCAGCGGAGTGTCGGTCTTCACCACGCGCCGGAACGCGGCCGTCCCTCGGTTCAGGTCGTGTCCGATGGCCGTCGCGTCGATCTCCGCGGAGGTCCGGCGCTTGCCCTCTCCGTCGGGCGGGTCCTCCCGCACGCGCAGCCTCCCGTGCACCACCAGCGGTTCGCCGACCGAGACGGAACCGGCGAGATTCACCGCGAGCGTCCGGCGCGCCCACACGGTGTAGAAGCTGGTGGTCCCGTCGGTCCAGGCCTCCGCGCGCTTGTCGAAGTACCGCGGTGTCACCGCGAACCGGAACCGCGCCGACGGTCCATTCACCGTTTCCTTGTAGTCGATCCGCGTGGCCACACAACCCACCAGCGTCACCTGGGTGTCGTTCATCCCGGTCGCCCTCCCCCGTCTTCCGTGCCCGCGCGGACCATCCGTACGGGCTACGAACCATGCTGGGTCAGGGCGCCGACTCCCGCTCCGGCCTGTGGATTACTGACGGGTTGTGGACAACTTCGTCCCCCCTGCGGCGACCGTGGCGTACTGCTCGCGCACCTCCCGGTAGCGCAGCAGCTCCGCCGCCACCGGCTCCAGCACCCGGGCCCGCCCGCAGCCGGCCGCCGCCTGCCGCAGTCTTCGCTCCGCGTCCTGCCCGTACCGGCGCGCCGGGCCGCGGGCCGCGATCGAGCAGGCCCATTCCACGAGCGGCCCGCCGATGATGCCCGCCACCATCAGCAGCACCGGCGGCAGCAGCCTCGGCTCCAGGACCCCCACGATCTGCCCGACCAGCCACAGCCCGCCGTAGATCTGGAGCAGCGTCATGGCTGCCTGCCCGAGCACCGCCGCCGGCCACCACGTGGGCCGCGGCGGTTTGACGCTCGGCACCGCGACCGCCGCCCCGAGGGTCACCGCGATCTCGTCCAGCGCCTCCGGAAGCCGGTCCGCGCCGCGCACCGCCGTCTCCCGGACGGCCTGCGCCCACGGTTCGGGCAGGCCGGCGACCGCCTCGTCGGCGACCGCCCGGACGGCCTGTTCCACTCGCTGGCGTGCGGTCACCTCCTCCTCGACCGGCGCCGGCTCGGCCACCTGGCCCCGGCCGCCGATCGCCGCCAGGGCGGCCAGACCCGCCAGGGTCCGCGGCGCGCGCCGGCCCTCGTACCACCGCCACAGCCGCAGCCACGGCGTCCCGCACGCCTTTCCCGCATTGCGCCGCCACGCGCGCTCGGCGGCCAGCCCGGCCGCGAACGCCCCGACCGCCTCGGCGAGCCGGTCCTCGAACTCGGCGCGCGCCGCCTCCCCGATCTCGGGCCCGGAATGCCCGTCGGCCACGTAGAGCGGCCGCAGGCGCACGGCCGCGCGGTCCACGTCGGCGGAGATCCGCCGGGTCGCGGCGCCCTTCTCCTGGGTGAACTGTCCGAGGAGCTCGCGCAGTTCCCCGACGCCTTCACCCGTCAGAGCGGAAAGTCCGAGCACCGTGGCCCCCGGCTCGCCGTGCTCGCCGAGCGCGATCCCGTCCTCGTCGAGCAGCCGCCGCAGGTCGTCCAGTACGAGGTCGGCGGACTCGCCGGGCAGCCGGTCGACCTGGTTCAGCACGACGAACGTCACCTCCGCGTGCCCGGCCAGCGGCCGCAGGTACCGCTCGTGCAGCACGGCGTCCGCGTACTTCTCCGGGTCCACCACCCACACCACGGCGTCGACCAGCGCCAGTACGCGGTCCACGTGGTCCCGGTGCGCGACGACCGCCGAGTCCAGGTCGGGCAGGTCGATGAGGACCATCCCGCGCAGTGCCTCCGCTTCCGAGGTCTCGCGGGGCCGGCGCCGCAGCCGCCCCGGGATCTCCAGCCGGTCCAGCAGTCCGGCGGCCCCGTCCGACCAGCTGCACGCGATGGGCGCCGCGGTGGTCGGGCGGCGCAGCCCGGTCTCGGAGATCTGCACCCCGGCGAGTGAATTGAAGAGTGTGGACTTGCCGCTTCCGGTGGCGCCGGCGATCGCGACGACCGTGTGCTGGGGGGACAGCCCGCGGCGCGCGGCCGCCTCGTCCAGGACCCGCCCGGCCTCGGCGAGGGTCTTGCCGTCGAGCCGGGTCCGCGACAGCCCGACGAGCTGGCGCAGCGCGTCGAGGCGCAGCCGCAGGGCCTGGCCCTCGGGGCTGAGCGGGGGCGCGGCCGACTTGCCGCCGTCGCTGCCCGCGCCGGACACGGCCCGTACGAGAGCCTCGTCGCCCTCGTTGCCTTCGTCGTCGCCGTCGCCCGGTTCGCGGTCGGCGGCCCGGGGGCGGGAGCGCGCGATGAGTCCGTCGTCCCAGCGGTCGTCGGTGCGGTCGGTCAGGGCGGTCACCGCGTCACCTCTCCTTCTGCAGTACGGACAGCGCGGCAATCAGCTCGGCTTGGGGTTCCGGGGTCACTTCGAGCGCTTCCAGCGGGGCGAGCCGGCGGTCGCGTTCGCCGCGCAGCACCTGGTCGAGGTGGTCGCAGACCAGTTCCGCGCCCCGGTCGCGCAGCCGCAGGGCGGCCTGGGCGCCGATCCGTTCGGCGAGCCGCTCCCCCGCGGGCCTGGCCCGCTTGCCGCCGAGGAGGGCGGCGACGAGCAGGGCCGCGACGCCGTCGGGGTCGGGTGCGGGCTGCTTGTCGAGCCGGGCGACCTCTTCCTCGGCCAGTTCCTCCAGCACGCGCCGCCAGCGCCGTACGGCCATGCCGATGCGTTCCCCCGCCTCCCTGTCGGGCGCGGGCAGCGCCACCGCGCCGGCCGCCGGTTCGCGCCGCCAGGCTGCGGCGATCCGCTCGTCGGCGGCGGCGACGGCGCACTGGAGGAGCGCGGCGAGGGATTCGGCGAGCGAGTCCAGCAGTTCGTCGGCGCTGGTGTCGAGCGGGTAGCCGCGCCACCGGGTCAGGGCGTCGCCGGCCAGTACGGCGCCGTGGTCGAGGCGGCCGCGGACCCGCTTGCCCTCCCGCTTGTACGCGTCCTCGACGGCCGCGGTCAGCCGTACGGCGGCGGCGTGCTGGGCGGCGACGGCGGAGGCGAGCTCGGGCATCCGGCGCCCGAGGGAGTCCAGCGCGCCGAGCGCGGTCCGCCCGACGGCGTACTGCCGGGCGGCGGGGTCCTGGGCGTGGTGGGCGAGCCAGGCGTACAGCGGGGCGACGGCGCTGGCCGGCAGCAGCCCGCCCCCGCCGGCCGATTCGGGCAGCTCCGGGACGGTGAAGCGCGGTACGTCGCCGAGCCCGGCCTTGGTGAGCAGGGCCCCGTACTGCCGCGAGACCTCGGCGAGCACCTGGTGCGGGACCCGGTCGAGGACGGTGATGAGCGTGGCCCTGTACTGCTTGGCGGTGCGCAGCAGGTGCCAGGGGACGGCGTCGGCGTACCGCGAGGCGGTGGTGACCATCACCCAGACGTCGGCGGCGCAGATGAGTTCGGCGGCGAGTGTCCGGTTCTCGACCACGAGGGAGTCGATGTCGGGGGCGTCGAGGATGGCGAGTCCGCGCGGCAGGCTGGAGACGGTCTCGATCCGCATCTCGCGGGTGGCGTGGCTGCCGCCGTGGGCACGTTCGCGGGCCCGGGACTTGGGCGCGGGGGGCGCCTCCTCCTCCGCGTGCGGCACCCAGACCCGCATCAGGTCGGGCAGTACCCGCATCCCGGCGAACCAGTGGTGGTCGTCCGGATGGCAGACGAGCACCGGTGTGCGCGTGGTCGGGCGCAGCACCCCGGCTTCGCTGACCTGTCGTCCGACGAGGGAGTTGACGAGGGTGGACTTACCGGCCCCGGTGGACCCGCCGACGACGGCGAGCATCGGCGCCTCGGGCGCCTTCAGCCGGGGTACGAGGTAGTCGTCGAGCTGCGCGAGCAGCTCGGCTCTGGTTTGACGGGCGCGTGGAGCGCCGGGCAGGGGCAGCGGCAGACGCACGGACGCGACCCGGTCGCGCAGGGCGGACAGGGCATCGAGCAGCTGAGGCCGAACATCCAAGGTCACCACATGCGAAGAATGCCCAATTTAGGAGCATTTTTGAAGCTTATAAGTCCTCTGCGCGCCGACCGCGACTCCAGTGGGACATTCTGGGCACGACGGACGAGTGGGGCGCAGGCATAACGAGTGCACAACACCGGGGGCGCCGCGGCGCAAAAGCGATGCGAGAATCGCACCTGCCTGCGATTATCGGGACCGCTTCACCGAACCTCCACATCGTGGCCCGCGAGTGAAGCAACCGGGACAAGGCAACCGGAGCCCTATCCTTGACCCGGCACGGACCGCAGTCCCACCCCCACCAGGGGCTCCAGGCCCACCACGGCCACCTTCCGGCCCCCGTAGCTCAGTGGATAGAGCAGGTGCCTTCTAAGCACTTGGCCGCAGGTTCGAGTCCTGCCGGGGGCACTCTTCTCCACCACTGAAAGCCCTCCCTTCGCGGAGGGCTTTTTCGCAGGTCGACGGACCCGCCGAATGGCCGATCCCCACGGCGCGCCGTCCCTTCGCCGCGCGGCCCAGGCTGTAGGGCAAGGGGTGCAGGCTCGGCGGCGAAGCTCTCTGGAGGACGGATGACGTCGGTGGACCGTTCACCCGAAGAGGCATCGCACGAAGGGGCGCCACCCGAAGGGGCGTCGCCGGAACGGCGGACCGAGCAGCGGACCGAGCGGCGGACCGGCCAGGGCTCCGCCGTCCTGAAGTGGCTGTCGACGACCGACCACAAGGTGATCGGCAATCTCTACCTGGTGACGGCCTTCGCCTTCTTCCTCTTCGCCGGCGTGCTGGCCATGTTCATGCGGGCCGAACTCGCCCGCCCCGGACTGCAGATCATTTCGAATCAGCAGTACAACGAAATGTTCACCATCCACGCCACGATCATGATGCTGCTGTTCGCGACGCCCACCTTCACCGGATTCGCCAACGCGATCATGCCGTTGCAGATCGGCGCACCCGATGTCGCCTTTCCGCGGCTCAACGCATTCACCTACTGGGTGTACCTGTTCGGGGGCCTGCTGGTCATCTCGGGATTCCTGACCGCGCACGGGGCGGCGTCCTTCGGGTGGTTCGCCTACGCGCCGCTGAACGGCGCCCGGTACTCCCCCGGTACGGGCCCCGACCTGTGGGCCATGGGGCTGGCCGTCTCGGGGCTGAGCACGATCCTCGGGTCGGTGAACTTCATCACCACCATCATCTGCCTGCGCGCGCCCGGCATGACCTTGTTCCGCATGCCGATCTTCACGTGGAACGTCCTCTTCACCTCGATCCTGGCGCTCCTGGCCTTTCCGGTGCTCACGGCCGCGCTGCTGGTCCTGGAGGCCGACCGGAAGTTCGGCTCACACGTCTTCGACCCGGCCAACGGCGGCGCCCTGCTCTGGCAGCACCTGTTCTGGTTCTTCGGCCATCCGGAGGTCTACATCGTCGCCCTGCCGTTCTTCGGGGTGGTGAGCGAGATCCTCCCCGTCTTCAGCCGGAAGCCGATGTTCGGCTACGTGTCCCTGATCGGCGCCACGATCGCCATCACCGGCCTGTCCGCCACCGTGTGGGCGCACCACATGTTCGCGACGGGGGCCGTGCTGCTGCCCTTCTTCTCCCTGCTGTCCTTCCTGATCGCCGTGCCGACCGGGGTGAAGTTCTTCAACTGGATCGGGACGATGTGGAAGGGGTCGCTCTCCTTCGAGACGCCGATGCTGTGGTCCATCGGCTTCCTCGTCACCTTCCTCCTGGGCGGTCTGACCGGGGTGCTGGTGGCCTCGCCCCCGCTGGACTTCCACCTGACGGACAGCTACTTCGTCGTCGCCCACCTCCACTACGTCCTCTTCGGCACCATCGTCTTCGCCACCTTCGGCGGCTTCTACTTCTGGTGGCCGAAGCTCACCGGCCGGATGCTGGACGAGCGGCTCGGCGCGCTCCACTTCTGGACCCTGTTCACCGGCTTCCAGACGACCTTCCTGGTCCAACACTGGCTGGGCCAGGCGGGCATGCCGCGCCGGTACGCGAACTACCTGGCGAGCGACGGCTTCACGCTCCTGAACACCGTCTCGTCCCTCGGGTCCTTCCTGCTGGGCCTGTCGACGCTGTTCTTCCTCTACAACGTCTGGAAGACCCACCGCTACGGCGCGCGGGTCACCGTCGACGACCCCTGGGGCTGGGGGCGTTCCCTGGAGTGGGCGACGAGCTGCCCGCCGCCCCGGCACAACTTCCACGCCCTGCCCCGGATCCGCTCGGAATCCCCGGCCTTCGACCTTCACCACCCGGAGGTGCCCCGTGAAAGGTGAGGCCTGGCTCTTCACCGGCACGGCCCTGTTCTTCGGCGCGACCACCGTCGTCTACGGCTGGTTCTCCCGGGAGCCGGCGGGCAGCGCCGCGCTCTGCGTCTCCTTCGTCATGGCGAGCCTCGTCGCCGCGTACCTGTGGCGCCAGTACCGGCGGGACGGCGCGCGACCGGAGGACCGTGAGGAGGCCGAGGTCCGGGAGGCCGGCGGCCGGACGGCCTTCTTCCCCGCCCGCAGCTACTTTCCCGTACTGGCGGCCGCGGGCACCGCGCTGATCGGCCTGGGCGTGGTGCAGGGCCTGTGGCTGTGCCTCATCGGCTTCGGCGTCCTGCTGCCGGGAGTCCTGGGATTCGCCTTCCAGAACCTCGGCCACCAGGACGGACGAGCAAGTCCGAAGTGATGGTCAGTGGTTGGCGCCGGCCCGGCCCGCGAGGCCGGAGCGTTTGACCGTCGGCCGGAAACGGCTCGTCTACGGGGTTACGTGACGCGGTCGGCGGGTTTCGTGACGCCCGTACGGTCCGGCACGGCATCTCCCGGTCCGGCCCCTTGGCCCTTCACCCGTGCCCGGTAGGCGCGGGAGCGGCAGCGGGGCGAGCAGTAGCGGGGCGGACGCCCGCCGGACCGGCCCGGGTCGGCGGTGGGGGCGGCCACCGGCCCGCCACAGCCGGGACACCCCGACGCCATCCCGAGCCCGACGGCGACTGGCGCGGCGGGCACGGCCGGCACGGGCCCGGCCTGGGCGGGCACGGCCCGGGCGGCGGGGGGCTGGGCGGCCGGGTCCGAGGTCGGCGCGGGCTGGGCCGGGTGGGCGGTCAGGCCCTGGCGCTCGGCGATGACGCCCGCCTGGAAGCGGCTGTGCGCGCCGAGCCCCTCCAGGAGCTCGGAGACGTGGCGGCGGCAGGTGCGCAGGGAGATGCCCAGACGCCGCGCGATGGACTCGTCCTTGAGCCCCTTGGCGAGCAGCACGAGGATGCTCTGCTTCATCGTCTTCGTCACGTCGTGCGCGGCCTGCGGTCCGGTCGCGAACGGCGCCGCGTTCTCCCAGTCCCGCTCGAAGACGTCCAGTAAATAGGCCAGCAGGTCCGGCTCCCGGATGATCAGCGCACCGCCGGACCGGGCCGGCAGCAGGGCCAGCGAGCCGTCCACGACGATCATCTGCGGCAGTACCTCCGGCAGCGTCCGGATCTCCGCGCCCGCCCCGATGAGCTGCTCCGCGTGCACCCGCGTGGGCTGGTCGAACCGCGTCGCGTGCTGGTACAGGCTCCGCATCCGGATGCCCCGCCCGAGCAGCGCCAGGTCGCGCGGCAGCGCCTCCCGCAGCGCCGCGGGCGGGAACGACCCGCCGTGCTTGGAGACCAGTACCTCGCTGCGGCAGGAGTCGATCACGTCCGACAGCAGCGAGCGGACCGCCAGCTTGTCCGGCAGGTGGTCGATGGTCCCCTGGGGGAAGACGTGCTGACGGGCCTGGAGGTAGACCGGCACCAGCGCCGCCAGCCCGTCGCGCTGCTGCTGGATGCGCCGGCGCTGTTCCCGTAGCGCCTCCTCCTGCGCCCGCAGCGCGGTGTCGCGGTCCGACAAGAGCTGCGCGGTGGCGGCCTGGGGACTCACCGGCTGCCAGCCGGCCGGCTCCTGTCCCCCGCCGTCGGCGGGCAGTTCCGTGAAGAGGCAGGAGTCGGTGAGGGTCCGCACCGCCGACAGGCAGGCCCGCGGGCTCACTCCGGTCTCGGCCGCGGCTTGCGCGAGGGTGGCCGGGGTGAGGCGTTCGTGGACGACCGTCCACCGGTAGAGCAGGACGGCCGCACTGTCGAGGCCGGGTACTCCGGCCGCCGTGCCGGGTCCGCTGTCCGTCTCCATCGCATGCCTCCTAAAGGTGCCTGGCAGGCTCATGATCCCTCGTCGGGGATGTGTGTGCCATCCACCGACTGGCAGGGTGGTGACCACGGCAGGAACGGCTCCCCGACCAGGAGCACGGCCCCGCCGTCGCCAAACTGTCGTCGAGACGAGGGGAACTGACGCCATGCGCGCAAACGTGGTGCGGACACTGTTCGCGGTCGTACTGAGCGCCGGGATGCTGTGGGGCGGCGCGGCCACGGCCACGGCCACGGCCACGGCCACGGCCACGGCCCACGGAAGCGGACACGGAAACGGCACGACGATCACGATCCAGCCCGACGACGGGCACGGCGGGCACGACGGCGACCAGTGCAGCGTGACGACGGCTTGGGGCGACACCTGGTGCCCCCGCAAGCCACCCCACTGAGCCGCCCGGGAGACCGGGTGCGGGGGCGGCGGACTCCATCCGCTGCCGGTTGGGTGGTCGTGGGCCCGACCCGGTCGTCAGACGGGCGCGTCGAAGGGCGCGTCCGGTCCCCCGTGCGCCGCCGTACGCGGCGCACGGGTCCTATCAACCAACGAAAGGTGTTCCCCGTGCGCTTCGGCATGCCCGGAATCAGTCCGCGCAGACTGGCCGCCGGCCTCTGCGCCGCCGCCGCCCTCGTGGCGGCCTCCGCCGGCGCGGCGAGCGCCGCCGAGTACCGGATCTACGGCGGCACGTACGCGAACCACACCCAGTGCAAGCAGGCCGGTTCGCTCACCGTCGGCCTCGGCCTCTACAGCCGCTACGAGTGCAATCCGAACGAGGGCGCCAGCCTCTTCGCCCTCTGGTTCGTCGACTAGTCGACTCACGATCGCGGCGCGCGGCCCGGCCGCGGCCCCGCGCGGATCCCCCTCCTCCTTCTCCTCCTCCCCACAAAGGACGCCTTGTCATGCCCATGTTCAGAACTGCCGGTGCCCGGTCCTCCGCCCGGTGGGCCACCGCCGCCGCCCTCCTGGCCGCGGTGGCAGGCGGCGCGACCGCGCTCGCCCCCGCCGCACAGGCCGCCCCCGCCCCCGGCGGCGTAGCGGTCCAGTCCGCCGAGCGCAGCACCAAGGTCTCCTTCGTCAACAGCACGGGCCGACAGCTGCTGCGCACCGACTCCGGACTGGAGCACGGATGCTGGTCCACGGACGGCCTGCCGCAGGATGCCGTCGCCAAGTTCACGCCCACCACCTGGAGCAGCGAATCCTGCGGGTTCGCCACCGGCACCCAGGGCCACACGACCTACAACATCGCCGGCACGGCCAAGGACGTGACCATCCGCTGGAACAACCCCTACGCGGGCAGCAACTCCTACAGCTGCGACGCTCCCGACGGCTACGCGTGCGAACGGTCCGGCGGCGGAGGGAACAACGCCGAGGTCAAGTTCACTCTGACCCAGAAGAGCTCCGCCCGCATCGCGGACCTCTCGCAGGCCGGCGCGACCGCCGTCACGCCCGTGCGCAGCGTCCGCGTCAAGGTGGTGAACCAGTCGGGCGCCCTGCTCGCCCGGACCGGGAACAACCTGGACCACGGCATCTGGAGCGGCAACAACCTGCCGCCGTCGGTCATCCACAACGGTGCCTGGGCGAGCTGGCAGAGCGAGTCCGATGGTTTCGCCACGGGCACGGAGGGTTCGGTCGAGTACCAGATGTCGGGCGGGGGCAAAGTCGTCCTCCACTGGAACAACCCCTTCTCGGGCGGCAACACCTACAGCTGCGAGGTTCCCGGGAACCACACCTGCGCCCGGGCCGGCGGCGGTGGCAAGAACGCCGAGGTCATCTTCACGGTGGGCTGACCCCTCCGCCCGGAGGACCGACACCCGACACCCACACCGACACCGGCAACACGCCACCGACACCCATCGTGAGGAACACCCCCATGCGCAAGTCCCTCGTCGCGGCACTCCTGTGCCTTCCCCTGCTGGCCGCCGCCGCGCCCGCCGCCCAGGCCGCCCCGTCCCGGCCCGAGGCCGCTCCCATCTCCGCCCTCCAGAACCCGGTCCCTGTCCGCACGGTCGACTGGAACGCGTCCAACGGCAGCGTCACCAGCATCCGCAACCGGTACACGAGCTTCGTGACGTCACTGCGCAACACGGGCTCCATCGTGAGCGGCGTCGGCTCCACCACGGTCTGGGAGACCAGCCGGGGCAACGAGGTGGTCGCGGTCAACGTCACCTACCCGTTCGAAGGGGAAACCCGGCGTGTCACGCTCTACATCACCGCCAACAACCTCTACCTGCGCGGCTTCGCCACCGGCCCCAACGCCGACGTCGTCCAGCTCGACGACGATGACTACGACCTCGGCAACCGGCTCGACCGTGAATCCGTCCGCCTGCCGTACGGCGGGCACTACGGCGGAAACCGCAGCCTGCAGGCCGGTCAGGCCAGCAGCAGGGAGGTGTGGTTCAGTCCGAACCAGCTGTGGGGCCACCTGGAGGCCCTGCGGTCGTACGCCGCCAACCCGGGCGACCCGAACGCGCTCCGCCGCCCTTTGGTCGCCTTGATCGCCGCGACGTCCGAGGCGGCCCGCTTCCGTAACATCGAAACCAGGGTGCGCGAAGGTGTCGGCAGCAGCGCCACACTGTCCCCCCAGGAGGCCGCCCAGGAGAACGACTGGTCCCGGGCTTCCCGGTTCATGTACGCGGAGCGCAACGGCTCGCACCCGTCGCCCACCCCCATCGGCGGCGTCACCGTCGCCACCTACGCCCAGGCGACGCCGTACGTCGCCATGCTGCGCAGCGACCAGAGGTAGAGGCGGGCAGCACACCACCGCCCCGTACGGAACCGTACGGGGCGGTGGTGTGCCGTCACCCCTGGCTAGGGCCCGTCCGTTTCCTCCGAAGACCTCGGGCGGTCCGGTCCCGCCGCGGTCTCGGCGATCTTCCGGCGCTGTTCGGCGGTCGTGGGGTAGGGGACGCGGTCCCGGTAGTACCAGCCGCTGACGGCCACCCGCGTCCTGTTCAGCAGCGGCCGCAGCCGGCCGCCGCCCGCCTCCTCGGCGGGCGCCAGCGGACGGGGGCGTTCCCGCGCGAGGACCGCGTACCGCTCGCCGGGCGTGAGGGCCCGGTGCTGCGGCCGGAAGCCGCCCTCGGCTCCCTGGACCACCAGGCCGGACGCCTCGCCCTCGCTCAACAGGCGGCGCTCGCGCGTCTGGAGGGCCAGGCACAGCCGTCTGGTCAGCCAGAAGACGGCCACCGGTACGGCGAAGAACCCGACGCGCAGCGTCCAGGTCAGCGCCGGCAGCGGCACGTCGAAGACGAAGGCGAGGACGTCCTGGCCCCCGGCGAGGAGCAGCACGGCGTACCAGGAGAGGGCCGCCGTGCCCAGAGCCGTGCGGACGGGCCGGTCACGGGGCCGGTCGCACAGGTGCCGTTCCCCCGTCGCACCGGTGATCCACCGCTCGAAGAAGGGATAGGCGTAGAGGACGGCGAAGAGCACGCCGGGCAGCACCACGGCCGTCAGCAGGGGATTCCACATGACGGTGTGCCCCCACAGCCGTGTTTCCACCCCGGGCATCAGGCGCAGCGCCCCTTCCAGGAACCCGACGTACCAGTCGGGCTGGGCGCCGGTGGAGACCACGTCGGCGCGGTAGGGGCCGTAGGTCCAGATGGGGTTGATCTGCGCGAGGGCTCCGAGGGCGGCGAGCAGCCCGAAGACCATGAGGAACAGGCCGCCGGACTTGGCCACGTACTGCGGATGGAACGGCAGGCCGACGGCGTTGCGGCCGGTCCTTCCGGGTCCCGGCCACTGGGTGTGCTTCAGGGCGAAGACGAGCAGGATGTGCACGGTGATCAGGCCCAGGAGCAGGCCGGGGACCAGCAGGATGTGCACGGGGTAGAGCCGGGGCACGATGTCGTCCCCGGGGTACTCGCCGCCGAAGGCGAAGAAGCTCAGGTACGTGCCGACGAGCGGGACCGACAGCATGATCCCCTGGGCGATCCGCAGCCCGGTGCCCGACAGCAGGTCGTCGGGGAGCGAGTAGCCCGCGAAGCCCTCCAGCAGGGACAGCAGGAAGAGCGTCACGCCCAGCAGCCAGTTGACCTCGCGCGGGCGGCGGAAGGCGCCGGTGAGGAACACCCGCAGCATGTGCGCCCCGATGGCGGCCAGGAAGAGCAGCGCCGCCCAGTGGTGGAGCTGACGGATCAGCAGTCCGCCCCGCACGTCGAAGCTGATCTCCAGGGTGGAGAGGTAGGCCTGCGACATGAGCACGCCGCGCAGCGGCTCGTACGAGCCCTCGTACGCGGCCTCGCGCATCGACGGGTCGAAGAAGAAGGCGAGGTACACGCCGGTCAGCAGCAGGACGACGAAGCTGTAGAGCGCCAGCTCGCCCAGGAGGAAGGACCAGTGGTCGGGGAAGACCTTGCGCACCACCGACCGGGCCACTTCCGACAGCGGAAGCCGCGCGTCCAGGGCTTCGGCCCCCCGGACCACCGCACTCCGCGCCTCTTTCTCCGGCCGCGCTTCCCGCTCGCTCGGACCAGGCACCGGCACGCACCTCCTGTCCGAAGCGTCCGGACCCCCGCCACTGGATCGAGCGGGCCATCCGGAGCTCACGCAAAGCTACCCAAACTCACTCTTCGCTATCAATTCAGACACGGGGCAGTCGGCCCCCACCCGCTCCCGCCTCCGGCCTCGCCCCCGGTCCCGCCTCCCCTCCCGCCTCCGAGGACTTGCGCGAAGGCCGCGCATGGGGTTGCGTCGAAGTAGGTGCGTACGTGGTTTCCGTCTCCCCTGGGTTGGGGGTGAACCATCGTGCAGTTCACCGACCGCGCGGACGCGGGAGCGCGTCTCGCCGAGGCGCTCCGTCACCTGGCTTCGGAGAGTCCCGTCGTACTGGGCCTGCCCCGGGGCGGAGTCCCGGTCGCCTTCCAGGTGGCGCAGGCGCTCGGCGCCCCCCTCGACGTGATCGTGGTGCGCAAGCTCGGCGTCCCCTACCACCGTGAGCTGGGGTTCGGCGCCATCGGCGAAGGGGGCGTACGGGTCATCAGCGAGGACATCGTCCGCAGCAGCCGGGTCGGGCAGCAGGACCTCGCGGCGGTCGAGCGCGCCGAGGAGGCCGAGCTGGCACGCCAGGCACGCAGGTTCCGCGGCGACCGGCCGCGGCTGGCCCTCTCCGGCCGCACGGTGATCCTGGTGGACGACGGGATCGCGACCGGGGCCACGGCCGCGGCCGCGTGCGAGGTCGTACGGGCCCAGGGCGCGGGCCGGGTGGTGCTGGCCGTCCCGGTGGCGCCGCCGGACGCGGTCGCGTGGCTGCGCACCGAGGCCGACGAAGTGGTGTGCCTGTCCACTCCGCGCGCCTTCCGCGCCGTCGGCGAGTGGTACGGGGACTTCTCCCAGACCACCGACGAGGAGGTCGTCGACCTGCTGGCACGGGCGACGGCCGCGCCCCCCGGGTCCCGTCCGTCCGCCGAACCCGCCGGGGCGGCCGGGACGGCCGCGGTCGAGGTGGACGCCGGCGGCACCGCACTGGCCGGGGACCTCACCCTCCCGGAGACCGCCGGGGCGGTCGTGATGTTCGCCCACGGCTCCGGCAGCAGCCGCCACAGCCCGCGCAACCGTGCGGTGGCGGCGGACCTGAACCGGGCGGGCCTCGGCACCCTGCTCTTCGACCTGCTCACGCCCGCCGAGGAGGCCGACCGGGCGAACGTCTTCGACATCGAGACCCTGGCCGCCCGGCTCGCGGACGCCACCCGCTGGCTGCGTCGGCGCACGTCCGTCCCGATCGGCTACTTCGGGGCCAGCACCGGAGCCGCCGCCGCGCTGTGGGCGGCCGCGGACCTCGCCGCGGCCGCCGGCCCGGACGACGGCCCGGACATCGGCGCCGTGGTGTCCCGCGGCGGGCGGCCCGACCTCGCCGCCCCGCGGCTGGCCGGCGTACGGGCCCCCACGCTCCTGATCGTCGGCGGCCGGGACACGACGGTGCTCGATCTCAACCGGCAGGCCCAGCGCGAGCTGCGCTGCGAGAACCGGCTGGAGGTCATCCCCGGAGCGACCCACCTCTTCGAGGAGCCGGGCGCGCTGGACGAGGTGGCCGACCTGGCCCGGAGCTGGTTCAGCGAGTGCCTGTCGCGGTAGCGGCCCCGGCGCCGGCCGACGACGTGCCGCGCGGGGCGGCACGCGCGACCATGAGGAGATGGAGCAGGCGCCTTTGCAGGAGGTCAGCACCCCGGGGCGGCTCGCGTCGCCCGGTGAGGGAATCAGCCAGGAGGAGTTGGCGCTCGCGGCCCGCAACCACGGCCTCCCGCTGGAGGCCCTGCGCTACGAGGTCACGCCCCCGGGGCTGCACTACGTCCTGGTCCACTACGACATCCCCGCCGCCGACGCCGACCACTGGAGCCTGACCGTCGGCGGCCGGGTCGGCAGGCCGCTGGCGCTGGACCTCGAAGCCCTGCGCGCACTGCCCTCCGTCACCCACCGGGTCACGATGGAGTGCGCGGGCAACGGCCGGGCGCGCCTGTCGCCCCGGCCGGTCAGCCAGCCGTGGCTGGTCGAGGCGGTGGGCACCGCCGACTGGACCGGCGTACCGCTGCGCCTGGTGCTCGCCGAGGCAGAGGTGCGGCCGGACGCCGTGGAGGCCGTGTTCACCGGGGCCGATCACGGGGTCGAACGCGGCGTCGAGCAGGACTATCGGCGCAGCCTGCCGCTGCCGGCCGCGACCGGCGACGACCCCGAGGTGCTGATCGCCTACGCCATGAACGGCCGGCCCCTGCCGCCGCAGCACGGGTATCCGCTGCGGCTGGTCGTCCCCGGCTGGTACGGCATGGCGCACGTCAAATGGCTGCGCGAGATCACCCTGGTCGACGCCCCGTTCACCGGATTCCAGCAGTCCGTGGCCTACCGGTACCGCCAGGACCCCGACGAACCCGGCGAGCCCGTCACCCGGATCGCCCCGCGCGCCCTGATGGTCCCGCCGGGATTCCCCGACTTCATGTCCCGCACCCGCGTCGTGCACCCCGGCCCCGTACGGCTGGAGGGGCGCGCCTGGTCCGGGTACGGGGCGGTGGCCCGGGTGGAGGTCAGCGCCGACGGAGGCCACTCATGGACCCCGGCCCGCGTCGCGCCGCGGGAGCCGCACCGCTGGGCGTGGCAGGGCTGGACCTGCGACTGGACGGCCACACCGGGGAGCCACACCCTCACCGTCCGCGCCACCGACACCGAGGGCCGCACCCAGCCCCTCGAACAGCCGTGGAACCGCGGCGGCTTCGGCAACAACCTGGTCCAGCACGTACCCGTGCTGTGCTGCTGATCAGGAAATGCCGAAGAGCCTGACGGCCTGGTAGTAGGTCCACGCGGTGCCGTTGCACGAGCTCTTGCGTTCGCCTTGGTACTGCGCGCAGACCCTCTTCATGTCCGCGTGGAACGCCTCGTCCAGCCGGGCCTTGGCGGCCGGGAACAGGCCTGCCGCCCGGTGGTTGCGATAGCCGAAGTCGTGTCGTGCGCAGGCCGTCCCGAAGGGGAAGCCGAAGGGGTTGTCCGGTGAGGAGGTGCAGTAGTCCGTCGACCAGTCGAAGCCGTACGCGGCCCACGCGTCCCGGTGCTCGCGCGCGTCCGCCCAGGCCCGGTAGCTGTCGGCGCCGGTCTGCGTCCAGCGGCTCAGCACCTGCGGCTTGTCGGCCGGGACCTCCGGCGCGGCCCAGGCCGGTGACGCGAGGGCGAGCACCGCGGTGGCGGTCGCGGTGGCGGTGGCGGTGGCGGTGGCGAGGGCGGGGATCAGGCGGCGACGGCGCATGGCAATCCTCGGAACGGGAGCGGCAGGTCACCCCGGCCAACTCCACCGGGAGCCGCCCGGTTACTGCGCGCGGCCGCAAGCCGGCACCGCGGGCCAGGGAAGGTCACCCGGGCACCTCCCAGGTATGAGGCCGTGTACGACCTCCGGCAGAGGCGGGGTTCGTCCTGCGGAGGGACGCGCGGGGAGCGGCTCCCGGCCGAGACTGGATCGCATGAACCGCCGCCCGCTCGTGATCGCCGCCGCCACCGTGGGAGTCCTCGCCACCGCCGCCTTCGCGCTGCCCAACCTGCCGCCCAACCCGGTGACCGACACGGTCCACGCCCAGGTGTTCAAGGAGAAGGGCAAGCGGTTCGAGACCGCCGCCGATGCGCCCACCCGCGAGGGAGCCGCGTTCGCCCTGCCGTCCTGGATACCCAAGGACGCCACCGACGTCCGTATACGGGTGCGCACCACCGGCGAGGCCCGGCTGATCCGGTTCACGCTCGGCGCGACGCCGTTGGACGGCCCGCAGTGCGGTGCGGCCTCGGCGAAGCAGCCGGGCGCCCCCGATCTGCACGCCAGGTGGTGGCCGCGCACCCTGCGGGCCGAGGCCCGGCCCGAGTGCCGGGACGCCCACCAGTACCAGGTCGCGGTCCGCGGCAAGCGGGTCTACGCCTGGACCGACGGCACCCCGTCCCCGACCGCTCCCTGAGACGGCCGAGCGCGGACCGCTAGCCGCGGGCCAGCGCCGCCGCGGCGGCCCGGGCGAAGCCTTCCGGGTTGTCCAGCATGATGTTGTGCCCGCAGTCGGGAACGGACACCACGGCGACCCCCGCCGCCTCCAGGGCGTCGGCGCCGGGGAGCGTGCCGTCCGCCTCGGGCAGCAGGTAGCTGCGCGGGATCTTCAGCTCCAGCAGCAGCTCGCGCATGGTGGGTGTGGTGCCCGCGGCGAGGTGGACGGCGGTGCGGTACAGGGCCGTCCGGCCCGTCAGCCGCATCGTGGCCCACCAGTGCGCCCCGACCCGGTCACGCACCTCGGCCCAGCCGCCGGCCAAGAACTCCTCCTCGGTGTAGGAGGCGATCCCGCTGCTCCCCGGGGCGATGGGACCGGGCTGCACCGGATCCAGGTTGGCGTCGACGAGCACCAGCCGGGACACCAGGTGGGGGTGCCGGTCGGCGAGCACGATGGCCACGGCCCCGCCCATGCTGTGGGCGATGAGCTCGGCGCCCGCCACGCCGGCCTCGGCGAGGGCGTCCGCCAGCGCGTCGGCATGCGCTTCGAGGGTGTAGCCGAAGCCCTCGGGCCGGTCGCTGTGCCCGTGGCCCAGCAGATCGACCAGCAGTGAGCGCCGACCCGCCAGCAGCGGATGCGTGGCGCTCGCCGCGAAGTAGGCGGGCGAGGTGGACCCGAGCCCGTGCACGTAGACCCGGGCCGGCTCCTCCCCCGGCAGCTCGACCCAGCGGATCCGGTCGCCTTCCGGCGTGACCACGGCACTTCTCACGATGCTCCCCCTTGAGCCTGGACGGACACACGGACACACGGACACACGGACACACGGACGGCACAGGCTAACCAGCCGCACCCGCCACGCCGTACCGAGATTCGGCTCACCATCCGTCATGTACGCCTTATCGTGGCCGCCATGGACATCCGCCGGGCCTTCACCCCCGCCGAGCTCTCCGCCGCCGAACCCCTCTTCGACGGGCCCGTACGCAAGGACTGGTCCGAGCGCTTCCTCTCCGCGCCGGGGCACGTGATGCTCATCGCCTACGTCGACGGCGTGCCCGCCGGGATGGTCTCCGGGATCGAGATGAGCCACCCCGACAAGGGCACCGAGATGTGCCTGTACGAGCTCTCCGTGGACGAGGGGTACCGCCGCCGCGGGATCGGCCGCGCCCTGACCCTGGCCCTCGCCGACGAGGCGAAGGGCCGCGGTTGTTACGGCATGTGGGTGGGGGTCGACACCGACAACGAGGCCGCCCTGGCCACCTACACCGCGTGCGGCGCGCGCGACGAGGGCCTCTTCTCGATGCGCGGCTGGCCGCTCACCCCGTAACGCACCCGCCCGAGGGCGTGTCGTGCGCCCACTCGGCGCACCCTCCGCGCGCCCTCGCCGCCGCTCGCCGAGCATCGGCCGCATGACCCCATTCGCCGCGCTCCTCCCCGCCGCCGCGCTCCTCGTGGCGGCCACCACGGCCACCACGGCCACGACGGCCGCCACCGCCGCCACTCCACTGCCGCCGCACTACGACACCACCGCCGCCGAAACCTCCGTCGCCCCTTACGTCGTCGTCCTCAAGGACACCAGCTCCCGCGCCCCCACCCGTACCCTCGCCGCCGAGGCGGCGGGCATGGGCGACGAGGTCGGGCCGGTCTACGACGCCGCCCTCAACGGCTTCGCCGTCCGCACCACCGCCGCCCGCGCCGCCGCCCTGGCCGCCGACCCCCGGGTGGCCTCCGTAGAGCCGGACGCGCAGTTCCACACCACCGGCACCACCAACACCACGGCCGCCACCGACGCCACCGACGCGCAGGCGCAGGCACCCGCGCCCTGGCCGCTGGACCGGATCGACCAGCGCGAGCTCCCGCTCGACGGCTCGTACACGTACCCCACCAAGGCCGAGGGCGTCACGGTCTACGTGGTCGACACCGGGATCAACACCCGTCACAAGGAGTTCGGCGGCCGCGCCCGGTCCGGGTACAACGCGGTGTTCCTCGGGAGCTCCCGCGACTGCAACGGCCACGGCACGCACGTCGCGGCGACCATCGGCGGGGAGACGTACGGGGTCGCGAAGGGAGTGTCGCTCGTCGGGGTGAAGGTGGCCGACTGCCGTGGTTCCGCGAGTCTTTCGGCCATCCTCAAGGGGCTCGACTGGGTGGTGAAGGACGCCGCCAAGGCCCGGTCCACCCCTGCGGTGGCGAACATGAGCATCGGCGGTACGCCGAGCTACGCCCTCGACGCGGCCGTGATCCGGGCCGTGGCCGCCGGGATCACCTTCACCGTGGCCGCCGGAAACGACGGCAAGGACGCCTGCGGCGGATCCCCGGCCTCCGTCCCCCAGGCCATCACGGTCGGCGCGACCGACGCCGAGGACCGGCGCGCGCCGTTCTCCAACCACGGCCGCTGCGTGGACCTCTCGGCGCCGGGCGTGTCCGTCACCTCGGCCTGGAAGGGCTCCACCACCGCCACGGCCCGCGCCTCCGGCACCTCGATGGCCGCCCCGCACGTGGCCGGGGTCGCCGCGCTCGTCCTGGCGCGCGGCATCGCGAGCACGCCGGCGCAGGTCTCCGAGGTGCTCGTACGCAGCGCCGTGCCCGGCCGGATCACCGCCCTGCCCGTCGGCACCGTGAACCTGCTGCTCCACACCCCCACCGGCCGCTAGGCCGAACCCGAAGACGCTCACCCCGACCGGTCGGTATCCGATGGGCCATCAGACCCTCCCTGATGGCCCATCAATTTCTGTGTGCTTCGGGCGAAAGCAAGTCATTGACTTCTCATCACGGCGAAGCGTCAATATCGGCCACCGCACCGGCTCGGCCTCCCCCACACAGCGGGTGGGGGGAGGGGTTCGTCATGACGAAGGAGTCGCGACCCAGTGAGTACGAGAACGCATCGACGAAGAGTGCTGGCCGGGGCGGCAGCCCTGTCCCTGGCCCTGACGGGCGGCGTGGTGGGCCTGGCGGGCTCCGCGCAGGCCGCGACCAAGACCACGGCCGTCTTCGAGAACTGTGACGCTCCGGCGCCCCAGTCGGACGGTTCGGGCAACCAGAACTACACGGTCACCCTGCCGGACGGCGCCAAGGCCGGTGACGTCGTCCCGATCACGATCGACCCGGGTGCGAGCCCCCTGGTGCCCGCGTTCTCCGTCACCACGGTGAACACCTCCAAGATCACCCTCAAGGTCGGGACGACCACCCAGGTGGTCACCAGCCCGCCCGAGACCGTCACCGTCGTGGCCGGGCAGCCGCTCGACCCCAAGGCGTTCTCCGGAACGATCAGGATTCCGGACGGCACCGAGGGCACCACGGTCAACGTCGCCCTCGACCTGGCGGTGACCGACGCGGACCTCTCCGGTTCGGTCTTCACCACCACCTGCACCCCGGCGCCGCGCCCGAGCGCCTCGCTCGGCTCGGTCGCGGTCGAGGCCCTGCCCAAGGACCCGATCACCACGAAGCTGACGCCCAACAGCGGCCCGGCGGGTACCGCCGTCGTCGTCAACGGCGCCAACTTCCCGGCCGGCGCGGTCACCTGCTCCGCCCTCCTCGGGGGCGTGGCGACGGGTGACGCCGGTGCGGGCACGGCGGACGCGTCCGGCGCCGCCACCTGCAACATCACGGTCACCAAGAAGGCCGACGCCATCAAGATCGACGGCGCGATCACCCCGTACAAGGCCTTCGTGTTCCTGGAGGACCAGCCCGGCGTGAAGAACCCGGTCGACGTCGAGGTCCTCCCCGGACCGCTGGCCCTCGGCCCGAAGGACGGCCAGCCGGCCGTCAGCTTCGGCGCGGTCACCATCAACGGCAAGGCCCAGTCGGTGGTCGGCGTCTTCAACGCCGCGACCGTCCAGGACTTCCGCGGCGGCTCGCTCGGCTGGGACGTGACGGCGACGCGCACGCCGTTCCTGAACCAGGCCACCGGCCACTCGATGGCGAAGGCGCAGATCGGCATCCAGCCGTCCTGCACCGTGACCAACCCGGACAGCCCGAGCACCTGCACCGCGGGCACGCCCGGCGCGATCTCCGACACCCCGATGAAGGTGGCCTCGCAGGCCGCCGGCGGGGAGGAGCTGACCGGTGGTGAGTTCGCCGTCGGCGGCGCCGGGATGATCCAGCTCCCGCCGTTCATGTTCGCCGACACCTACCAGACGGTCGTCACCTTCTCGATCGCCTGACCCGTACGGCCCCGCTCCATCCGGGGTGGTGCGGCGCTGCGGCGCCGCCCCACCCCTTCCCCGTTCCGCGCCGACTGGAGACCGCCCATGCGCACCCGCACCCCTTCGTACGGTCTGCTCGTCAGCCTGCTCCTGCTCCTGCTGGGCACGGGCACGGGCCTGCTGTCCGCCACGGCCGCGGCGGCGGCGGACAACGGCACCTGGGGGGTCTTCCCCACACCCGCGGCCGGCGCGGCGATGACCGACCGGGCGTACTTCTTCCACCAGGGCGCGGCCGGGACCACCCTCAGCGACAGCGTGACGATCCTGAACTCCTCCGAGAAGGAGCTGACGTTCCAGGTCTTCGCCACCGATGCCGCGAACACCCCGTCGGGCGGCGCCTTCGCGCTGCTGCCGGTGGAGACCCGACCCAAGGACGTCGGCGCGTGGATCACGCTGGCACCGGAGACCGCGAGCACCGTCACCGTGCCGCCCAAGGGCCGCAAGGACATCCCGTTCACGGTGAAGGTCCCCGCGGACGCGACGCCCGGCGACCACGTCGGCGGGATCGTCGCCCTGGGCACCGCGGTGGAGGGCATCCAGCAGGAGGGCAAGGTCCAGGTCGGGGTCAAGCGCTCGGTGGGCGCCCGCCTCTACTTCCGGGTGCCGGGCCCGGTGACCCCGGGCCTGAGCGTGGAGGACGTACGGGTCACCCGCTCGGCGCCGCTGCTGCCCTGGGTGAAGAACGCCCGCGCCACGGTCTCGTACACGCTGGTCAACCGGGGCAACGTGGTCGTCGAGCCCAAGGTGGCGGTGTCCGCCGAGGGCCTGTTCGGACGCGAGGTGCTCGGCCGCCCGGCCCGCGAGCTGAAGCTGACCCTGCTCCCGGGCCAGCGGATCGAACTGACCGAACCCTGGCCGGACGCGCCCCAGTCGGACTGGGTGACCGTCAAGATCACGGCGGGAGCGGCGGCCTACCCGGATCTGCGCTCGGAGTCCGAGACGGCCTTCATCGCCGTTCCGTGGCCGGCGGTGGGCACGGCCCTGCTGGCGGCGGGAGCGGCCCTCGCCTTCTGGGGGGTACGTCGCCGCCGGCGCGGGCAGGCGGACGAACAGCCGCAGCCCACCCGGGAAATGACACCGGCACCTTGAACGCGAAGGCCTCCCGATCAGCCGGCGAGCAGCGCCAGGACCCGGCGGACCGCCTCGGCGACGGGCACGCCGATCTCCCCGACGAACGCGGCGACCCCGGCGACGGACGCGAGTGCCCGCCGGAAGGCGCCCGGCTCGGCGCCGCCACCCTGAAGGATGGTCTCCAGGGACTCGTCGATCACCGCGCCGTCCTCCGCGGAGACCTGGCCCCGGAGCACCCGGATCGAGCGGATCATGTCCTCGAAGACGGCCTGCGGGTCCTGCGCGCCCTGGTGGTGGTTCTCGATCCGGCCGATGCTGCCGGGCCCGGACGCGTTGTAGAAGTCACCCATCCGTTCGATGTGGAACTCGCCGTTTCCCGTCACCTTCCCACCCTCCCGACGCTGCCCCTGCCGGATGCGTTGTACATGTCGCCCATGCTGGCGATGTTGTAGGTGACCATCGGCCTGCTGAAGTCGGCATGGGGGTCGTCGATCGCCGCCATGATGTCGTGGACGAGCTGGTGCACCTCCTGCCGGTCCGCGCTGGCGAGCAGGGTGCGCGGATTGCCGGACGTCTCGATGACCAGCGCGTAGTACGTCCTCGTGATCAGCACGGAGATCAGCTGGAACGCGAAGAGCCCGGTGAGCACCAGCGCGGCGATCGCCACGAGGTGCTCGTACTCCTCCCTGTCGCCGGTGGACAGGTCGCCGGCCTGGAGGGCGGCCATCGCGGCGACGGTCAGCACCGCCACGGTCACGACGTACTTCACGAAGCGCCCCACCGCCCACCCGCGCCGGGGATCGATCTTGATCGTCGTCGCCCGGGCAATGTTGTGCAGGGGATACGCCTCACCGCCGATCCACAGCACCCGCTTGCTGACACTGACCTCGATGACCTCGCGTTTGGCCATACGACTCCCCCCACGACCGTCGTAGTGCACACGATCCTCGCCAAATCCCGCCCCATCAAGGGGAATTGACGAAATCCGACCGTACGGACGCAGCCGCCCCGGGACAGCAGGAACCCCCGGCCGGTGAGGGTTGGCCGGGGGTTCTGCGGTACGGAAGGACCCGGTGGGGGTCAGTGGTTGCGGGGGAAGCCCAGGTCCACGCCCGACGGGGCGTCGGCCGGGTCCGGCCAGCGGGTCGTGACGACCTTGCCGCGGGTGTAGAAGTGGATGCCGTCGTTGCCGTAGATGTGGTGGTCGCCGAAGAGCGAGTCCTTCCAGCCACCGAAGGAGTGGTAGCCCACCGGCACCGGGATCGGGACGTTGACGCCGACCATGCCCGCCTCGATCTCCAGCTGGAAGCGGCGGGCGGCGCCGCCGTCGCGGGTGAAGATCGCGGTGCCGTTGCCGAACGGCGAGGCGTTGATGAGGGCCACGCCCTCCTCGTAGGTCTCCGTGCGCAGGACGCACAGCACCGGGCCGAAGATCTCGTCGCGGTAGGCGTCGGAGTCGGTCCGCACGTTGTCGAGCAGGGAGAGGCCGATCCAGTGGCCGTTCTCGTTGCCCTCGACGGTGTAGCCGGTGCCGTCCAGGACCACGTCGGCGCCCTGGGCCGCCGCGCCCTTCACGTACGAGGCGACCTTGTCGCGGTGGGCCGCCGTGATCAGCGGGCCCATCTCGGAGGTCGGGTCGTTGCCGGGGCCGATCTTGATCTTCTCGGCGCGCTCGCGGATCTTGTCGACCAGGGTATCGGCGATGGAGCCGACGGCCACGACGGCGGAGATCGCCATGCAGCGCTCGCCGGCCGAGCCGTAGGCGGCGGACACGGCCGCGTCGGCGGCGGCGTCCAGGTCGGCGTCCGGGAGCACCAGCATGTGGTTCTTGGCGCCGCCCAGCGCCTGGACGCGCTTGCCGTTCGCGGAGGCGGTGGTGTGGATGTGCCGGGCGATCGGGGTCGAGCCGACGAAGGAGACGGCCGCGATGTCGGGGTGGGCCAGGAGCGCGTCGACGGCCGCCTTGTCGCCGTGCACGACGTTCAGGACGCCCGACGGCAGACCGGCCTCGGTCATCAGCTCGGCCAGCTTGTTGGAGGCCGACGGGTCCTTCTCGCTCGGCTTGAGGATGAAGGTGTTTCCGCAGGCCACGGCCAGCGGGAACATCCACATCGGCACCATCGCCGGGAAGTTGAACGGGGTGATGCCCGCGACCACGCCCAGCGGCTGGCGGATGGAGGAGACGTCGACCCGGCTGGAGACCGACGTCGACAGCTCGCCCTTGAGCTGCGTGGTGATCCCGCAGGCCAGCTCGACGATCTCCAGGCCGCGCGCGACCTCGCCCAGCGCGTCCGAGTGGACCTTGCCGTGCTCGGCGGTGATCAGCTCGGCGATGGCGTCGCGGTTGGCGTCCAGCAGGGCGCGGTAGGCGAACAGCACCTTGGTGCGGGCGGCCAGCGAGGACTGGCCCCAGGTCTGGAAGGCCTCCTTCGCGACCTGTACCGCCGCGTCGACCTCTTCGGCCGAGGCGAGCGCGACCTGCGTGGTGACCTCGCCGGTGGCCGGGTCGGTGACCGGGCCGTAGTTGCCCGACGCGCCCTCGACGGTCTTGCCACCGATCCAGTGGTTGACGGTCTTCATTTGCCTTGCTCCTTCACAGATGGCGACGTCGCTGCGCGGCTTGCCGGTCGTACTCTTCACGGGCCTCGGCCGCCGCCTTGCGGGTCGCGGTTTCGGCCACAGGAACATCCCACCACGCCTGTGCCGGGGGTGGGCCCGACACAGTGTCGGGTGTTCGGGTCTGCGCGTAGACACATGTGGGACGGTCCGCCGAGCGCGCCTGCGCCAGGGCTTTCCGCAGGTCACCGATGGTGCGGGTGCGGATCACGGCCATCCCGAGGGAGGCCGCGTTGGCCGCGAGGTCCACCGGAAGGGGGTCGCCCGTGTACGTGCCGTCGGGCGCCCGGAAGCGGTACCCGGTGGCGAATCCCTCGCCGCCCACCGCCCCCGACAGGCCTCCGATGGAGGCGTAGCCGTGGTTGTCGAGGATCACCACCTTGATCGGGATCCGCTCCTGGACGGCCGTGACGATCTCGGTCGGGTTCATCAGGTACGTGCCGTCCCCGACCAGCGCCCACACCGGCCGGCCGGGTGCGGCGAGCGCCACCCCGATCGCGGCCGGGATCTCGTAGCCCATGCAGGAGTACCCGTACTCCACGTGGTACTGGTCCGCCGACCGGGCCCGCCACAGCTTGTGCAGGTCGCCGGGGAGCGATCCGGCCGCGTTGATCAGGATGTCCGTTCCGTCGGCGAGGGCGTCGAGCAGGCCCAGCACCTGGGCCTGGGTGGGCGCGGCGTCCTCGTCGTCGACGGCCCAGGCCCGGTCGACGCGGCTCTCCCACGCACTCTTGCGCTCCCCGTACGCCGTCTCGTACGCGGGATCCACCCGGTACCCGGCGACCGCCTCCCGGAGCTCGTCGAGCCCCTCGCGCGCGTCGGCGACGAGCGGCCGGGCGGCGAGTTTGTGGGCGTCGTACGGGTCGAGGTTGAGGCCGACGAACCGGACGGCGGGATCGCGGAAGAGGGTCGCGGAGGCGGTGGTGAAGTCCGTCAGCCGGGTCCCGGCGGCGATGACCAGATCGGCCTCCCGGGCCAGCGCGTCGGCGGTCGCCGTCCCGGTGTGGCCGATCCCGCCGACGTCGGCGGGATGGTCGTGCGGGAGGACCCCCTTGCCCGCCTGCGTGACGGCCACCGGGATCCCCGTGGCCTCGGCGAAGGCGGCGAGGGCCGCCTGGGCCCCGCTGTGTCGGATCCCGCCGCCGGCGACGAGCAGGGGGCGCGCGGAGCCGCGTACGGCCTCGGCGGCGTCGGCGAGCTCCGCGCGGCCGGGGCGGGGCCGGCGCACGCCCCAGATCCGCTCGGCGAAGAACTCCTCGGGCCAGTCGTACGCCTCCGCCTGCACGTCCTGCGGCAGCGCGAGGGTGACGGCCCCCGTCTGTACGGGGTCGGTGAGCACCCGCATGGCCTGCAGGGCGGCCGGAACGAGGGCCTCGGGGCGGGTGATCCGGTCGAAGTGGCGGGAGACGGGCCGCAGGGTGTCGTTGACGGAGACGTCCCCGGCGTACGGGACCTCCAGCTGCTGGAGCACGGGATCGGCGGGCCGGGTGGCGAAGGTGTCCCCGGGCAGCAGGAGCACCGGGATCCGGTTGATCGTGGCGAGGGCGGCGCCGGTGACGAGGTTGGTGGCGCCCGGCCCGATGGAGGTGGTGACGGCGTGCGCGGAGAGCCGGCCGCGCTGGCGGGCGTACCCGACGGCGGCGTGCACCATGGCCTGCTCGTTGCGCCCCTGGAGGAAGGGCATGGCCTCCGGGCCCGCCTCCAGGAGGGCCTGGCCGACGCCGGCGACGTTCCCGTGCCCGAAGATCCCCCAGGTGGCGGCGATCAGCCGGTGCCGCTGCCCGTCGCGCTCGGTGTACTGGCGGGCGAGGAAGCGGACGAGCGCCTGCGCGACGGTCAGCCTCACGGGGTGGCCTCCTTGGGGTGGAAGGGCAGCCGGGGGTCGATGTCCTGCCCGTCCCAGCTGCCACGGATCCAGCTGTGGTCGGGGTGGTCCCGGATCAGCCACTCCCGGGGCTCGCCGGGCGGCCCGGCCATCACGTTCAGGTAGTACATGTCGTGGCCGGGCGCGGCGATGGACGGCCCGTGCCAGCCGTCCGGGATGAGCACGGCGTCGCCCGAGCGCACCTCGGTGAGGATGTCGGTCTTCCCCGCCGGAGAGGGGGTGACGCGCTGGTAGCCGAGGCCGGGGGTGTTGCCGTGCGGGGCGATCTCGAAGTAGTAGATCTCCTCCAGGCGGGACTCCTCGCCGGGGTGGTGCGCGTCGTGCTTGTGGGGCGGGTACGAGGACCAGTTGCCGCCGGGGGTGAGGACCTCGACGGCGATCAGCCGGTCGGCGGCGAAGGTGTCGGCGGCGGCGAAGTTGTTCACCTGGCGGGAGCACCGGCCCGCGCCGCGGAGCTCTACGGGCACCGCTTCGGCCGGGCCGTACCGTGCGGGTAGCTGCCGCCGGCACCGCGCCCCTGCGAGGGCGAACCGGCCTCCCTCTGCCGAGGTGACGTCCGCATGCGCGTCCCGGGGCAGGTAGGCGAAGTCGGTGGGACCGTCGAACACCCCGTCGCGGCCACGCAGTTCGAACGTCTGCGGACCGCTACTGGGGGCGCCGCCCCCAGACCCCCGGGGGGGGGAGGGGGGGGGGGGGGGGGGGGTTGTGTTCTCCGGCGGTTTGGGAGGGGGGGTGTGGGTGACACACCCCCCACGGAACCC